>CAZWQH010000282.1:1390-5725 GCA_964635815.1 uncultured Sandaracinaceae bacterium | reverse complement strand
CCAGGCTCGTGCGTTGCCGCGGCGACCAGTGCTCCCTCGAGCGCGGGTTCGACGTCCGAAGCATTGATTGCCCGGTCGAAGCTGACTGGTTCGTTTCGTATGCGAAGACAACGCATCGTCCGCTCTGCGCATTCGTGTGCCGTGAGTGCGATGGGCGTCTCGCGCGCGCTCGGCACGAGTAAGTTGAGCGCGTCACCCAGGGCGAATCTTGGAAGTGTCCCGAGCACGAGCGAGTTCAGGATTCTACCGACCAGCTCGCGATCCTCCGCCTCCAGACGCAGCACGGTTGCCCAGAGGCACCAGGCCAGCTCAAGGAACGCGCGCCGATCCCTTCGCATTGGACGCCAGTGATCTGCAACCGGACTCTCGTAGGACGCTGAGAGCAGCGCGATGCCGAATCCGAGTGGCGGCCCTTCCTCCAAACCCCGTTCGAACCGCGCGAGGCAATCCCCGAGAATGCCATTCGTCGGTCGCGCGGGCAGCACGACACCAAACGTCGACAGCTCGCGCTCCAATCGCACAACAGCACCGTCGAGGCGTGGATCGTGAACGCGGGGGCTTCCGCATGCGTTGGCAGTCGCCTCGCGAAGCGCATCAAGTGACCAAGTGCGGTCGATTGCGAGCGCTGCATCCGATGCCGGGTTGTTCCGCAGCAACAGCTCAGTGGCTGCCGGCACGGAGCCCACCGAGGTGATGCGGTTGTCGCGGGCGTCGATCGATGCCAGCTGCCCGAGGTCGGCGAGATTTGTTCCGAGACTCGTCAACGCATTTCCGTTGACGTAGAGCATCCGAAGATTGCGCAGCAGCCGAATCGAGACCGGGAGCTCGGTCAACCCGATGCGCCGCGCGTAAAGCCATTCGAGTCGATCGAGCGCGAGCACGCTTGGAGGGAGTCGTCCGAGCGGGTTGTCATCGAGAGCTAGCGCGGTGAGGTTGAACATGGTCCCGATCTCATCGCCGAGCTCAGCAAGACCGCACCCGCAGAGCGAGAGGACTTCGAGCCGTCTGAGTCGGGAGATCTCCGCAGGAAGCTCGCGCAGCGGATTGCGAATCAGGTGTAGCTCTCGAAGCGAGCTGAGCCGTCGAAAGAGCATCGGAGAGATGCCCGTCAGATGATTGCCGCGCACGTCGAGGACCTCGAGCGATTCGAGTTTTGCCAGAGTTTCCGGTAGGCGCGTGAGCTCGTTGTTCCCCACTGAGAGACGCGTTAGACGAGCTAGCTCGCCTAGCTCGTCTGGAAGGGTCGTGAGGCCGTTGCTTGCGAGAATAAGCTCGCTCAGGTTTCGTGTCCGCGAGATGGAAGGTGGAACGCTGCGGACATCCGATGCCCAAAGGTCGAGCGTGCTTAGACGCGGAAGGTCAACGAGCTCTTCCGGAAAGTGCCCTATCGCGACACTTGAGACGACTGCGACCTCGAGCGCTCGCAAATGTTCCAGTCCGCGCGGAAGCGCTTCGAGCGGGTTGTTCGAGAGGTCGAGGTGCACCAGGCGCGCGAGCTTCGAGAGATCAGGAACGCGTCGGAGTCGATTCTCGCTAAGCACAAGCATTCTGAGAGCTGGCAAGCGTGTGACCGACTCAGGAAGCGCGTGCAGCAGGTTCCGGCCGAGGATGAGCTCCTCAAGATGTTCGAGCTCACCGATCGAATCCGGGAGAGTGCGCAGGCGACTTCCTCGTACGAAGAGGGACCTGAGTTGCCGGAGACGAGCAATGGATGCTGGCAGCTCGTCGAGAGCGACGGACTCGAGCACGAGAGCACGCACCTCATCGGGTGACTCGAGCGCGTCTTCGAGCGAGTACGCCACGGAACTGGGTTCGTGTTCGAGGAATTGGCCCATGCGGAGCTCTATACGGAGGACGGTCTGAAGACCTCCCTCCGCCGGTTCAACTTGTCGGCTGCGGGACGCGTCGCGAATCGCGGTACAGGCGCACCGCGAAGAACATCGCAGCCCCAAACGCGAGCGCTGCGACGACGAATCCGTAGAGTGTCCCTTGCATCGAGCCCGAGATGCCTTCCGAGAGCAGCCGTGCTTTCTGCGACGGATCGACCCGCGCTGTCGCGTCGAACGATCGCCCAAGGAAGTACGCCGTCGTGGCTCCACCCGCGATGGGCGCAATGATGACCAGCGCGCCGCTCGCGACAAGACCGAGGAGGTTCTTGTTCATGCGATTCTGTGCGCCTACTTCTTAGCGTCGGCAAGCGTGAAAAGAACGCGTGCCCTCCTGCGGTTTCGACTCGATCCAGATTCGCCCGCCGTGCTGTTCGACCGTCCGCCGACGCACAACTGCAATCGCGAAGGCGCGCGCGCGAACGTTCGTCGGCTTCAGCAAACGGGCCGGCACCGCGGTCTTCGCCGTCGATGTGCTAGGAAGGTCAGGCGTGGGAATTGGTGAAGCCATCGCGTTCTTGGAGTCTATCTTCGGTCCATTTGGAGCGGATGCTGGCGTGCCGCCGAACGCGGTAGAGCGGTGCGAGGCGCGACTAGGCGTCGCGATTCCTAAAGCGCTGGCCGAGCTGCATCTGCGGACGGCGAATGTCGAAGCGCTTCACGCCGCGCACAATCTCTTGGTGCCGCTCGATTGCGTGGATTTTGGTGGAGATCATCTCGTCTTCTACGAAGAGAACCAGGAGGTCGTCGTTTGGGCAATAGCTCGCGAGCGACTTTCGGAAGACGACCCGCCGGTCGATCAGGGTCAACCTGCTTCGGGGCGCGGCGACGAATGGTCGTACTTCCCAGAGTTCCGATCGGTCTCCGAGTTCGCCTGCGCTCAGGGAGCTTGGCAAGCCGTGCAGGGCGGGCTGCCTTACGTCGGCGTGCTCGCGAACGACCCGAACGTGGAACGAGCGCTGAACGCTCTCGGTCCGCCATCGCTCGAAGCTGAAACGATGACCGCGTGGCTCGTGTCGGGCGGCGTGCTTTTGCACGCGGGCGACGGCTACGTCGGTTTGGCAACTCGCGACGCGGAGAGCTTCCGACGTGCGTCTTCGTCGATTGGGTTGGATATAGCGAAGTGGGACTACGCGACGTTGCACGACGAACAAGTGTAGTTAGCGATCGAGCCAGTTCGCTTGCACGCTCGGACGCGCGAGAATCCGTTCGGCCCACGCCTTCACCGCCGGTGGCGGCGATATCCGAAACTCCGCGAAGAACCGGACGAACGGGGCGTAACAGACCTCGGCGAGAGAGAATGCTTCGTCCACGAGATACGTTCTCCCCTCGAGAGCCTTTGCTACTTGCGCGAAGTGTGCGCGAACCTGCTCGCGGCAACGCTCCATGGTGACCGTGTCCCATTTGTCTTCCTCAACGAAGCGACTTGGGAAGATGAGCGCGCGCGTATGCACACCCACCTCGAGATCAAGAAGCTTCATGTGCATGGACATGCGAGCGCGTTCGAACGCATCGTTCGGTACTAGAGCTGGCGAAGGAAAGAGGGCTTCGAGGTACTCGAGGATCGCCGTCGACTCGTAGAGAATCTTCCCGTCGTGCTCCAGCGTCGGAATCCGCCCGTACGGATTGAGCTCGAGGTAACCCGACTTTTCGCGCTCCGCCATGTTCACTTCGACGAGCTCTGCTCTCTGCCCTTTTTCGGCGAGCGCGATCCGGACTCGTTGCGAGAACGTGGATCGCGGATGGTAATGGAGACGCAACATGCTCGCGATCTACCTCAATGCGAGCGCGTGTAAATCACTTCACAGAAGGAGACATTCTCGCTCGTCACGGCCTCCTCAAAACCCCGCCACAACCGCATCGACCGCGGAGTCCAAAGTCGTGTGCCCATCAAGATGTAAAGGGCGGCGCGGACGCGAGCACGACCCGCCCCAGACGTGATGCTGGGCGCGTAAGGTTCCGCTGTCGCGAGTGAAGGGAGCGACGCCTGCGAGGGCGGCGATCTGCTTTCGACTCAGCGACCGAGCTCGGGCAGCTCGGCCATCAGCGTGACGGCAACAACGCGACCGACACCGGGGACGCTGCGCATGAGGTCTTCCTTGGCACGCCACAAGGGACTCTCGCGGACAGAGCGATGGATGTCGGAGTCGAGGTCCTTGAGCTGTTTTCTCGAGCCATTGAATGTGTTTTCTCAGCTGCGGTTCGAGCTTCCAGGCTCACGCAACTGTTCGGGCTCTCGGAACGCAATGCCGGCGTGGCGACCCTCGCTGTCCCTCGGTCTTGCTCCTCAGGTGTACCGATCTGCCACGCCGACCCGAAGTCACTAGCACTGCGTAAAACTTACACTCGTGCCTGATTTCTCCCTGATTCTCGGTTCCTCTTGCGCGGATGAATGGGGCTGCGCGCGATGTGATTCCTCGTACGCTTGCGACACCAGCGTGAGCAAACC
>CAZWQH010000282.1:0-1380 GCA_964635815.1 uncultured Sandaracinaceae bacterium | reverse complement strand
CAATCACTCGGACGATATTCGCGGTGTCGCCAAGCTCGCCGTGACGGCAACCCGCGGCATTACCGATCTCGTTGAGGAGATGCATCGCGTGATCGCGAACGGGCCGGCAGCGCTTGGTCAGCCGCTCTCTGGGCCTGTGCGAGCTTTGATGCCGCTGGTCTATGGGCCGGTGCGCGGTGTCACAAGTTTGGTTGGCTCGGGCATCGACGTAGTCCTCTCGCAGCTCGATCGGTTGCTCGGCGAGAGCGTGCCGAGCGCGGAGCGCGATGCGGTCGTCGCTGCGTTGAACGGTGTGATCGGCGATTATTTGGAGGCCTCTGGGAATGCGCTTGCGATCGTAATGGAGCTTCGGGCCGATGGTCGGACGCTTCCTCTCGAGACCGACGAGCTGGCCGAGCAGCTCCCGGGCGCCACCGGCAAGGTTGTTGTACTCGTGCACGGATCATCGATGAACGACCGGCAATGGAATCGTGCGGGTCATGATCACGGCGCGGCTCTCGCGCGGGACCTCGGCTACACACCCGTTTACGTGCGTTACAACAGTGGCCTGCATATTTCGACGAACGGCCGTGCGCTCACGGAGCGACTCGAAGGGCTCCGGCGCGCTTGGCCCGTGCCTTTGAGCGAAATCACGTTGCTTGGCCACAGCATGGGAGGACTTGTCGCGCGGAGTGCCTGTTCTCTCGGGGAGCAAGACGGACATAGCTGGCGCCGCACGCTCCGGCGTATTGTGTGCCTCGGGTCACCGCATCATGGCTCGCAGCTCGAACGGGGTGGCAACATGATCGACGTGCTGCTCGGAATCAGCAACTACAGCGCGCCGTTTGCGCGCCTCGGCAAGATTCGCAGCGCCGGCGTGACGGATCTTCGGCACGGCAACGTGATGGATGAAGACTGGAAGGACCGGGACCGGTTTGCTCGCACGAGCGATGTTCGCCGAGGCCTTCCGCTTCCTACGGACGTCGATTGCTTCACCGTCGCGGGAACTCTCACGAAGTCGATCGCCGGGAAGGTCCTCGGCGACGGTCTGGTTCCCGTGGATAGTGCGCTCGGTCGGCACACGCGTCCCGAGCTCAGCTTGGCATTTCCCGCGGACCATCAGTGGGTCGCTCCGAGTACGCAGCATCTCGACCTATTGAGCAGCCCTGCTGTGTACGAGAAGCTCCGCGTCTGGCTTGCAGCCCCGACTCATGTTTCGGACGGCTTCTCCGTCGACGTTCAGCGGAGCGCTCAGACGCGGCACCGACAGCGTCGCCCGCGATCTGCTCGAACCGTCCGATAAGGTGCTCCAAAGGTGGCGGCGGCTTCTCGACCTGCCGGATCTTCGCGCTGGAGCATTTGGGTATTCTTCTCCCATTCGCTCGCTGCGCTCTGGCACGC
>CAZWQH010000281.1:1622-6911 GCA_964635815.1 uncultured Sandaracinaceae bacterium | reverse complement strand
AGTCTCTTCGTAAGAAGGGCCGGCAGGTGGCGAGTCGGAGCCAACACGTGCTTGGGAACGCGCTCGACTTCAAGCTCCCAGGCGTGTCACCGCGGCAGCTCGCAGCCGCGGTCGCAGAAGTTCACCACGGTGGAATTGGAATCTATCGCGACACGGGATTCGTCCACGTGGACGTGGGTCCCGTGCGATCTTGGAACGGCAGCTGAGCGACGGTTTCTGCTGCGAGGGTTGCTCGCAGACCCGAGCTCATGAGTTCTGCTGCGAGGGTTGCTCGCAGACCCGAGCTCAGGAATTCTGCTGCTGATCGTCGGTACGAAGGCGAGCCGCTTTACCGGCGAGTCCGCGGAGGAAGTAGAGGCGCGCGCGACGAACCCTACGCTTGGCGACGATTTCCACGAGCTCGATGCGCGGCGAGTGGAGCGGGAAAATACGCTCGACGCCAACGCTGTGGCTCATCTTACGGACGGAAAACGTTGCCCCGATGCCGCCAGACGACTTGCGGATGACGTCGCCCTGGAAAACCTGGACACGCTCTTTGTCGCCTTCACGAATCCGGAAGTGAACTTTGACGGTGTCGCCAACGCGAAACTGGGCGATCTTGCGATGCTGCTCGCGCTCGAGCGCCTCGATAAGCGGAATGCTGCGGGTCATGGTGGTCTCTGTGTCCTGTCTTCCGCGTAGTCCAACTACCTACGGGCCCGAAAAGGACGGCTGAACTAACACGCGTCCCAAGCTCAGTCAACGCGCTCCTCCATTTGTTGGGATCGGTGAGGCCCACTGCCCGCACACACTGAACAAGTGCTCATCACCACTTTGGGATGATGTAACGGGTGACGATGCGCGCTACGAGGAGGGGGGCCGGTTGGGAGGTGCGTCCGACGGCGTTGGTACGGGCGCTGGAGCTTCGGAGCGCGATGCAGCGTGCTTGGGAAGAAGTTGCTCCAGCTGCCAACGGCGAACGTGCAAAGTTTCCTCCGCGGCGAGCAGCGTCTCGCGAAATCGACCCGTGGAACCGGCGGGAAAGATGATGAGCGCGAGCGACGTTCCGACAAGCAGCGCGAACGTGGGCACAACCGGCATGTGAAGGAGCATCGAGGTGATGTGAATCGTGCTCCCGTCCACGGTCACCATGTTGGTGACGCCGGTGAGCTCGAGGACCGTAGGGACCAAGCCGGCAATCAAACCGCTCGCCAATGCAATGTTTCGGTGTGTTCTCAAAATGAGGCTGGCAGCGAGCATGTTCGTCGCGAGGAAACCCGGAACTAGCAAGAACGGGCCAAGCACCACGGTCGCCATCGCGGCCGCCGCGTTTGCCATCCCCCCGAGCCAAAGGTGGGCGACGACGGGCTGCTGCTCGCGCCTCGAGAGCCAAAACCCAATGGCAGCGACGCCCGCGATCGGAATGTAGACCGCGATCAGCAATGGGATGCTCTTCACCCCCATCCACAACAGCACCGGCAGGAAAAGCACCAAGCTCGAAAAGACGCGACACACGTCGAGTGCAGTCTTGCGCAATCGCGCATCGTCATCGCGGGTGAGCGACGCCGCAACCTGCGCGGGCAGCTCGGTCGGTTCTTTGGTGAGGAGCTGGAGCACTACGGTCGCAGCAGTCTCGTTCTCCGGATCCAGCGCGAGAGCCCGACCGGCCAGCCGCAGCGCAAGGACACGCGCGGCAACGTGATCCGGGAGCGGGCGGATCGAGGCCGCAGCCGGAGGGTCGCTACGCAGGAGATCACGACGCTTGACGTCGAGTAGCACCGGAGCCGCAGCTACCACAGCTTGAGTAGCGAAATCCTCTGCCATCGTTCTGCGCATCGAGGTGTCGCGTTCGTCGTTTAGGAAGCTCTCGAGCGCTGCCGAAAACTCCCCCGCATCGACGTAGCGCTCGTTTGGATCCCTAGCGAGCGCACGCTGGCAAACCGCGTCCAACTCGGGCGGAATCTCGCGCGTCGGAGAACGCCGTATCGGCGAAGTGTCGCGTCCTTCGCGGGTGGCCTGCAACCGCTCCTGCGCGTTGCCGGGGTAAAGCGCCTGACCCGCCAAGAGCTCGAAGAGGATCGCGCCAAGCGCGTACACATCCACGCGCCCGTCGACCTTGGAGGCCGTGCCGATCTGCTCAGGGGGTAAGAATCCGGGAGTGCCGAGAACGAATCCGGCCATCGTGAGTCCGTCGGTTTCCGTGCGGTGGTGCAAAAACGCGAGCTCGCTTTCCTTGTCGGCTGCATCGCCTTCGGCAAGGAGCTTCGCCACGCCCCAATCGAGCACGTACACCTCACCGAACGCGCCGATCATGATGTTCTCGGGCTTGAGGTCGCGGTGGATCACGCCTCGCGAGTGGCCGTACGCGACCGCTTGCGAGGCCTGCATGAATACCGCGAGCAAGCGTCGTTGAGGAAAATCCTTCAACGTCTCCGGGTCGTTGTTCGCCCGCGCTTTGAAAACCTCTCGCAACGTGCGCCCTCGAATGCGCTTCATCGTGAAATACGGGGAGCCGTCAGCACTGTGTCCTACGTCGTACACAGGCGGAATCGAGGGATGCTCGAGCTGTCCTTGAATCGCGTACTCGCGACGAAAGCGGCGGATGCCGTCCGCACTCGCTCCCTCAGCGCGAGCTTGCTTTAGCGCGACGAGGCGTCCGAGCCGCTTGTCGATGCACAGATGCACGTCGCCCATGCCTCCGCGACCGAGGAGCGACTTGGTTTGGTAGCGCTCGTCAGGTGAATCCAAGACTGCGTCGACTTTGACGTGTGGACTCGTCGCAGAGTGAACTCCGCTGATCGGAGCATTCATCTCCACCTGAACCGTGATCGGTGAGAGATCCGGCGCCATCGAATCAGGCTTGGAACTTCCGTCGGTCATCTGCTTAGCGAGGCTCGCGCATTTGAACGACGATGGCCAGAACAGATCCCAATCGGGCGGATACATCTTGAACCATGTGTGCGTAGGGCCTACGTGTCATCGATGAGCGTTTCACCTGGCGATCGTGCACCGGACTTCGAGGCCATCGATCAAAACGAGCAGACGCGCTCGCTCGCAGAGTTCGTCGCGAAGGGGCCTGTCATTCTCTACTTCTATCCGAAGGACTTCACGTCGGGCTGTACGGTACAGGCTTGTTCGCTGCGTGACGCTGAGGACGAGCTCATGACGGTCGGCGCGCAAGTGATCGGAGTCAGCCCGGATACCGCCGAATCTCACAGACGGTTCGCAGCCAAGCACAAGCTCAACTACGCCCTCTTCACCGACCTTGATCGTCGAATCGCAGCGCTCTACGACACCGTCGGTCTTTTCGGACTTCGCACCGCGAGAAAAACGTTCGTCATCGACCGAAGTCAGATCGTCAGAGCCGTGATCCATCACGAAGTGAACATTCCCAAACACATCGCCAAGATTCGCACCGCTGTCGCCGCTCTGGCGTGATGCAGTCGCGAAGCTAAGACAGCAATCGATCCAGGACGATCGCCGCTGCCGCCCGAACAGAGAGATGGTTGTAGTCGCTTCCAGGGGCACCGACGATTGGCTCGATCAACCAGTCGGCGGACGAGATGATTTCGTCCGCGAGACCGCGGCCCGTTCCAAACACGATCAGGGTTGGACGCTCCCGCAGCTTCTCCGCCGCATCTCCAAATGGGATCGCCACTCGGGAGCCACGACTTGCCTGCGTAACCATCACTTGTGGGGCTTCGCCTTCGCGAGCAGCAATGTCCGACACGGCCTCTTCGAGCGAGACGGATGCAGCACACCGCTCGAGCGCGCCGATGCGAGTCGGAATTCGTCTGAGTCCGTCGCCTTCCGCCCAGTGCTCGATGATTCGCTTCATGATCTCGTGCTGCGCACGGATCGGAGTGACGACGTAGTACCGCGCGACGCCGTACGTCCGCGCAGATCGCGCAATGTCGTGGACGTCGATGTTGGTGACGGACGTCGTAATGATCTCTCCATGCGCCCCTTTGATTGGGTGGTGCACCAGCGCGACATACACATTTCGATTCACACCGCGAACCTCAACCACGACGGCCTCGCGCGAGATCGGGGCGGACCGCCGCGGTGCGCTCTTCTGAGGACTGTGCGCGCCACTCACGTACACGGCCGTGGTCACCAGACAAGAGAGCTTCCGGAACGAGCCGTCCGCGAAAGTCAGGCGGACGCGTGTACTGCGCATACTCGAGCGAACCGTCGGAGTGAGACTCGGACAGCACTGACGTAACATTGCCCAGGACGCCGGGAATGAAGCGCGAGATGGCTTCGATCATGGCAAGCGCTGCGACTTCTCCACCGGAAAGGACGAAGTCGCCAAGCGAGATCTCGTCGTCGCAGAATTCGCGGACTCGTGCGTCCACACCCTCGTACCGACCGCAGACGAACGCGATCGCAGGACGCTCGCTCAGTTCCTGAGCGACGCGATGCGAGAAAACCCGGCCGCCGGGAGACAGGAGCACACGGTGAACCGGAGCAGGTTCCGCGCAGCGAGCGATCCACTCGAGAGAGCTCACGAGCGGACCTGGCGCCATGAGCATCCCGCCACCGCCACCATACGGGGCGTCGTCCACGGCGGCGTGCGACCCGCGACCAAAAACGCGCGGATTCACACACTCGATCGACATGAGATGCTTGCTCACCGCGCGCCCAATAAGCGTGGTGCTTCGAAAACCTTCGAAGAGCTCGGGAAACAGTGTGACGGCATAGAACTGCCGCGGTGGAATCGAGTTGACGACCTCCGCGACGGTCACGACAACTCGTCCAGGTTCTGGAGGACGATAATGCCCTCTTCGAGATCGATCCTCTCGCAGTAGCGTGGCGTCAGCGGCACTTCGAGCGCGGCCTCACCTTCGATTACAAGCACGTCGACCGTTGGATACCGGAACACCTCGCGCACGGCACCCAACTTCGATCCGGCATTGTCGACCACGGGGAGGCCGACAAGATCCACATGGTAAAACTCGCCCTTCGCGAGCCGCGGCAGATCTTGGCGCGCCACGTAGATTTCGGCGCCTGCGAATCGATCCGCTTGTTCGCGCGAGTTCACTCCGGCCAGCACCATCACCACGTGCGTGGTCGTCTGATGCTTCGACCTTGGGATGAGTCGAACCCGCTCGACGACGTGCGAGTCTTCGCGGGGCGATGTCTCGCTGAGTGGCGCCATGCGAATCGAAATCTTGCGTCGCGCAGCGAGGGCGCTCGATTCCGGGTTGTGCAAGGTGACGCGCAGCGCGCCGTCTAGCCCGTGCGGCCCCGAAATGGTCGCGACGTGAAGCTCGGACGTCTTAGCCAAACGCTACTCTAGTATTTCGA
>CAZWQH010000281.1:0-1612 GCA_964635815.1 uncultured Sandaracinaceae bacterium | reverse complement strand
GCAGAGCTCGCGGACAGGATGGTGCGCATTGCACGAGCGGTGCGTCCCTCTTTCCCGATGACTTTGCCGAGGTCGCCCTCGCCCACGCTGAGCTCGAATACAACCGCGTCGCGTTCACCGTTGACGACGCGAACGTCCACGTCATCCGGCAAGTCCACGAGCGACCGCGCGACGAAATCGAGGAGCCCTCGAATACGCTCGAGCGTAACGTCCTCTGCCTCGTCGCGACCACGCCCGCCCGAGGGTCCCTGCGATGATGTGTCTAACGGAGAAGAGTCGTTCTCAGATGTCATATCGGTGCGCGGAAATCCGACTACGAAGCTTTGGCTTTGGCAACGACCGTTCCAGGAGCGCCGGCCCGACGAAGCTCGCGAACCACGTGCGCGACGCGCGTGGTCGGTGTCGCACCGAGGGTCACCCAATGCTGGAGGCGCGCCTCGTCGATGCCGCTGTCCGCTGCGCGGCTCGGATCGTAGGTGCCAATCTGCTCGAGGAAGCGACCGTCGCGACGGTATTCCGAGTCACAAACAACGATGTGATAGAAAGGATTCTTCTTTCCACCAAGACGAGACAATCGAACTTTCAGCATAAAGAGCCGCGAACCGTAGCCACATGCCCGCGCATCGTCAAGCGCAAGGCCGCGCGAAAACCGCGGTGAGTGACCGAGCGCGGAGGGACCCCGAATTCGACCGAGGCCCGCCGAAACGGCACCATCGGCAAAGTATGGCGTTTGCGACCAGTTTCGCCAGCCTCGTCGCTGGGATGGTTTTGGCGATCTGGGGATGCGGCGGCGCCCGCGCGCGGTCACGGGTGGAACCGTTGCCCGTCGGGGGCATTCTCGTGGGGAAAGCCACGTACTACAGCGATTCGTTTCAAGGGCGCCGAACGGCAAACGGGGAACGCTACGATCGAAACGCCCTCACTGCGGCGCACCGGACACTCCCCTTCGGTACGCGCCTTCGTGTCACGACGGATGCCGGGAGATCCGTCGAGGTTCGCGTAAACGACCGCGGACCGTTTGGACGCGCCGAGAGAATCCTCGATCTGTCCCGAGCCGCTGCCGTGGAGCTGGGCATGATTCGCGCGGGAGTCGTTCGAGTGCAGGCCGAAGTGATCGAGGCCCCGTCGCCCCGATCTCCGTGAGCGTTCATGTGCTCGGACCCACCCAGTGGTCCTCGCGGCTCGACCGTCAGCTCGCGCTGAGAATCGAGCGTGCGATCACCAGCCGTTGCACTTCACTCGTGCCTTCGCCAATTTCGCAGAGCTTCGCGTCGCGCAGATGGCGCTCGACTGGAAACTCGCGCGTGTATCCGTATCCGCCGAGCACTTGAACCGCACGATTGCACGCGCGTGTACCGGCCTCGGAAGCGTATAGCTTCGCCATCGAAGCGTAGGACGAATAGCGACCGCCGGAATCGGCCAGCAGCGCCGCTCGATACAACAGGACACGAGCTGCATCGAGCTCCGCACGTGAATCCGCGAGCATCCATTGGATGGCCTGAAACTCGGAGATCGTCTTACCGAAGGCCTTCCGCTCGGTTGCGTACTTGCGAGCAACCGCGAGTGCGCCTTCTCCGAGGCCGAGGGCAAGCGCGCCAATACTGATGCGGCC
>CAZWQH010000280.1:6715-6972 GCA_964635815.1 uncultured Sandaracinaceae bacterium | reverse complement strand
CACCCCGCGTTCGAGGCTACGGTCAAATGCGGTGCGTACCGGATCGACCTTCAAAACCTTCGGACGTCTCGTCGACCGCACCTGAGACGCGCGCGCTTCTGAGGAACTTCGTGATTGAATCCGCAACACGAACCGGCAGGTCTTGGAAGAGCATGTGCCCCGCGTCCGCGAACGAAACGAGCTTCGAGTCGTAGATCTTTTCATTCAGGAAGCGGGCGTACTTCGGAGGAGTCCACTCGTCGTTCTCACCGGAGAGA
>CAZWQH010000280.1:0-6705 GCA_964635815.1 uncultured Sandaracinaceae bacterium | reverse complement strand
TCGACTTCGGGCTCGCGCCGATTTGGAATTTGTGAATCTCGCTGACCTCGTTCATGCGGTCGAACCGGTCGGCTGCTCGCCAGTCGATGAGCGCGACTTCGGGCGAAACTGCATACCTCGAAACATCGTGCGCAGTGGGGTCCTCGCTGTCGTGCACGCCGCGACTGACCTCCTCCGCGCGCTCCGCAAAAATGCTGTCTTTGACGCGAAGGCGCGCTCCAGTGCTGATGAGCACGAGCCCTCGTAGGAGCGGGTCACTGGCGCGAATCGCTAGCTCGAGCGCGACGCCGCCGCCGAACGAATGTCCGACGAGAATTCTCGGGCCAATGTCACATGCGGAAAGCACCGCGCTGGTCCAGTCCGCGCACTCACTGACGCTCTCGAACGCCGGTCCGAGCGACCCACCTCGTCCGGGCAAGTTTGGGACGACGATCTCAAACCCAGCAAGCTGATGCGTCAGCGCGTGGAAGACGCTCGCGTCGCGACCGGCACCGTGGAGCAGAACGATGGTCGGGTGAGATGTTCCGTCGCGCGGACGGTACCGATCGACTGTGGCAATGTTCTGCGCGAACGGGCCCGGCACTCGAACGCAGACGCGTTCGGCCTCCGGCGGCTCGTGCGGCTCGGGACTCGCCACCACGATGTGCTGAAAACGCAGCTTGCGCGCACGGTCGTAGGTTCCCGTTCGAGCGAGAGCGATCTGGTCGAAGGATTTTGCCGCGGACCACGTGTAGCCTTCGCTCGCGACTAGAGACACCGCCTCGTCGAAGCCAAATCGTAGTGGCTCACCTAGCGTCGACAGGAACGAGCGGGTGCTTTCATCCGCTGCATCGACTCGACCACCGATGAGCTTCTTGCCGACGTGATCGAAGATGATGGCGGAACGCGGATGACTGAAACTCGATACCGCGCGCAACGTCGCGCGAACGGCCGCCTCCGAGAGGTACATCGAGACGCCCTCCCAGATGAACAACGCGGGCTCATCGGCCCGGAATCCGCTGCTCGCCAACTGCGACATGAAGTGGTCGTCGGCGAGCGACCCATCTTCGCGAACGCTGGCCTCGAAATTGGCAGCAACGTACTTCGCCCGGTCCACCGGGTACGTCGCAATGCGCCCGACACGTTCGAGCTTCGCTGCTTGAGTATCTGGACGATCCACCTCGAAACACGCAGTGGACGGACGACTGATACACAACCGTGCAGCTCGAGTATCGAGACCCGCGCCCAGAATCACGAGCTGCGTCATCGGCCCACGCGGGCACAACAGCCGTTCGGCGTGTGCATCGATCTCCGCTGTGCGAAGCGCGACCCAGAGTTCGGCATGCGGGTAGGCGCCATCGTAAACCCGTGCGACCTCCATTCCGTCGTCGCCGGCAAGGGCGCGTGCGTAAGGGTCGAGACACAAGGGATTCGTGCGAGCGGACGCTCGAGCTCGATACGCCGCAACCATCAAAGCTGTCTTGCTGAATGTCACCGGGAACCGCCGCGCGTATCGTACTCTGTGCCGCATGGGAGATGAAGCAGAAGCAACGCCGCGCCCGCGGAGGGTAAGTCGCGTGTGGATCGCGATTGCGACAAGCGCGCTAGGCGTCCTAGTCGCATTGGTCGCCGCCGAAGTAGCGTTCGGAATACGAGACGATTGGGCGTTCCCCCACCTGAACGCATATATTGCTGACTCGAAGCTCGGCGTTAGGCTTCGACCCAGCTCGCAAGGACGTGTGCGCGTCGCTCGCGGAACGGTATCGAGCTACCGCATCAACAGCCACGGGTATCGTGGCGATGAGTGGAGCCCGCCGCGAGCGGACGAGATCCTCGTCGTCGGAGATTCGCAGACGTTCGGACTTGGCGTGAATGAGGGCGAGTCTTTCGTCGACGAGGTCGGTCGCTCGCTTCGAAGACCTGTCATCAATGCAGGCGTGCCCACGTACGGACCGCCGGAGTATCTTGCGGTGGCCAAAGAGATCATCGCAAAACGTCGGAGCATACGAACGCTTGTATACGTGATCTCCGCGTCGAACGATCTGTTCGAGAGAAACCTACCGAACGTGACCCGTCACGCTGTTTGGGACGGTTGGGCCGTGCGCAAGGAGACCGCGCCTCGCGAGGTGACTTCGTTCCCGGGCCGTGACTGGCTCTTCAATCGGTCGCACGCATTCTTCGCGGGACGAAAGTGGTTGCACCGCGCGGAACTTACGCCTGCAGCAGGGTTCGCGTCCGAAGGAAGCTGGCGCGACGTGGTAGCAACTCAGGCGCAGAGCGAGCACAGAAGACAACAGACACGGGCCGAACTGGCGCAACGAGCGAACGAGCTGCAAGTGCAGCTCGGGAAGGCGCGGTTGGCGGAATCCAATTACCTGTTTGAGGTGCTCGATGCAGGGCAACGCGAGCCAGGAGTGTGCGATGAGCTCCCTGGTTATCCGGGAGAGCGCGCCGGGTACGGCTACGATGCACGCGCTGTGGCCGAAGCCACCCCGGGAGATATCGTCAGCCTCGACTACGGTGAAGAATCCGAAGACATTACGCTCGCCGCTGCGTATATCCGGGAAGCCGGTCGTTACATTGCCAACTGCCGATTAGCGACCGAGCGGAAACGCAAAGACCAGCTGGAACGATATGCGACCGAGCGAGCGACAAGCCTCTCGGAGCTCGACGCGGTTGCGGCTCTCCCTACGGTTCAGCCGCCGCCGTTGCAGTTCGAAGACGTGGTGACTGAGCTACGCATCTTCGGCGAAGCCAATCACGTCGAAGTGGTGGTGCTTCTCCTTCCGATCGATGTCGTCGTCTCGCCAGCGGAATGGGACAAGTACAAGAACGCAGGACCGCGTCCCGACCTTGGAGCGATCGAAGGACTCGGCAAAGAGATCATGGAAGCCGCATACCGGAATCGTCTTCGCGCGCTCGATGCCACGGCCGCGCTACGAGCGGCCGGACCTGGGATGTACATCATCGGCGATCCACACCTAAACGCTGCCGGGCATCGCGTTGTTGCGGCTGCGCTGGCCGAAACGCTCCGCACCCCTCTCGCCCCGGCTTTTCCAACGCCCGGATTGCCGAGCGGTCGCTCGCACATTCCCACGCCCGCGGAGTGGCTTCACGCTCCTCAAGCCCGCGCGAGTGTGAGCATCGCGTGCGCAGTACAAAGTGTTCGCGAGTGGGTGCGCCTCTCTTGCCGGAATCGAACGAACGTCCGCAGAGCGCGTCCCGGCGCCGATGTTGTCGCCGCGATGAAGGTCCTCGCCGCGAACAACCCGGAAGCACTCGCTCTGGCGACGCCGCAGGGCGGGACGCTCGTTGCGCCAGTGCTCGGGTCAGATCCTTTGGTGGCGCAGATCACGTTTACCAGTGGACTGGCGTTCGAGGTCCGCTTCGTCCGAACGCGCGGCGCGGCTCAAAGCATCGTCACCACCCTTCCACGTGTCGACCCTGCACCGACGAAACCGCCAGCCACCAGGGCGTGTGAGTGCGGGGGCGACGACGTGTGTCGTGAGCTCTACGGGGTAGAGTCTCCTGAGTGCGTGGCAACCTACGGCGAGAGCTGCTCACTGCTTCACGCATGCATGCGGGGAGACCCCGCGGTCGCGCCCCCGTGCGAGCGCGGCACTGCGCCGTCGTTTACGACGAACGTGTGTCGACCCCTATGCGACGCGATGAATCCGTGTTCGAGAGGAACATGCGTTCCTTGGCAAGGAACCGGGTTCTGCGTGGCGCCTGACATGAGCTGACCGGTTGCGGGCGCACACGGGGGTGGTTGGCGTGGCGAACCACACGTCGACGCTGGCCTAGAACAACGTGTACACGAACGGCGCTACGTAGCTCAGGCCGCCGGTTGCCAAGAGCAGCAGCGCAGCGAGCAGCAACACGACTACAAGCGGGATGAAGAACCAACGCTGGGCCGCGATCAAATGCGCGAGAAGCTCGCGAACGGACTGCCACCGGTTTCCTAGCTTGCTCATTCTGGAGCCTCGATCAGCAGGTCTTCGATCAACATGGCATCGACGCGATGACGCTGCGCGAATGAAATTAGCGCTTCGGTCGTCGCGGCGATGGGCTCGCCTCGACCGTTAAGCGATGTGTTGAGAACAATCGGTGGCGCGCCGCTCTTCGCCAGTGCGCGGGTCACAGCAACGAGCGGATTTGTTCCACTGTCGTCAACGACCTGCACGCGAGCCGTGCCATCCACGTGCGTGATGGCTTCGAGTGATCCGCGCTTGGACTCCACCACGTCGCAGACACACGTCATGAACGGTGTCATCGCGTTGTGTGAGCCCACGAAGTAGTCGTCCGCTGCGGAGTCGAGCACGACGGGAGCAAAGGGTCGGAAGGGCTCGCGGTGTTTCACGATTCGATTGAGTCGTTCGCGAGTCGCAGCGCTCCGTGGATTGGCGAGTATGGAGCGGTTGCCGAGCGCTCGAGGACCCCATTCGGATCGGCCAGTCGCGTGCGCAACGATTTTTTCGTCGAGCAACAAGCGCGCTGCATGCTCCGCCGGAACGGAAACACGAGAGACGCGCATTCCAAGATGCTTCGCAATGGCTTCTGCGCGTTGCACATTCGGAAGTAGTCCCAAGCTTGCGCTGGACATGGGAGACGGGCGCGGCTCTCCCAGAGAGAGCGACCCAAGAATCGCTGCACCCAACGCGCCCCCCGCATCTCCGGCGGCTGGCTGCACGAATACATCAACGAACCCCGCGTCTCGAAGCACACGCGCATTCGCGACGGCGTTGAGCGCGACACCGCCCGCCATGCACAGCGTGTTGCAACCGGTGATCTCGCGGGCGTGACGAGCGAGGCGCACCACAATCTCGGTGGTCAGTGCCTGCAGCGAGGCGGCGATATCGGCAAACCTTCGGTCTTGCTTCGAGGCCAGGTCCCAGACGGCTCCGTACTCGCGACGCGGACCGAGAAGCTTCTCCATCTTTGGCGCGAAGCCGATGTCAACGTCGGTCATGTGATTGAAGTAGTCGAGGTCGAGCTCGATACCTCCGCTCGCATCGACTCGGACGATGAGCTCGAGCTCCCGCATGAAGCGGGGCTGCCCGAAAGCCGAGAGACCCATCACCTTGTACTCGCCTTCGTTCACTTCGAATCCGAGGTACGCAGTCAGAGCGGCGTACAGAAGCCCGATGGAGTGGGGAAACTCTCCAGCCCAAAGCATTGAGAGACCGCTCTCGTCACCGCGCCAGATTCCTGTCGAGACCTGTTCGCCGACGCCATCGATCGTGAGAATCGCGGCGCGATCGAACGGACTCGAGTAGAAGGCGCTTGCAGCGTGACTGGTGTGATGGGGAAAGCAGATGACTCGACTGCGTTCAACCCCGAGACGATCCGCGATATTCGCGAGAGCCCATACCTTCTCGCCGAGTTGAGTCGCGATCCCCGTGGAGAAGTGTCGTAGCGAACGCGGGAACGTTCTTACCGACCACGTGAGCACGCGCTCGAGCTTCGCGTACGGATCTTCGTAGTAGACAACGCGGTCCAAGTCGCGCGCGGTGAGCTTTGCGTACTCCAAGCATGCGTTGGCTGCGCGGGATGGAAACGCCGGGTCGTTCTTGATTCCACTCAGGCGCTCTTCTTGGATCGCGAACGCGACTTCGCCGTCGACAACTACAGCGGCCGCAGCGTCATGAAAGCCAAAGCTCAGTCCGAGAACCGCGCTCATGACGGGTCGGGCCCTATTTGCGTCTTGGGTGCCGAGAACGCGTGAGCCGGCTTGTGATCACGGGCGTTGCGCGGGAACAGGCGCAGGACGCCAACCAGGAGGTACACCGGAAGCATCGTCACTCGGTAGACGAGCGAGGCGATTCCACGACCGGCACGTCGATAGGCAGCAAACAACATTCTTGCGCGCATGCGCCGCTTGCTGATGGCGGCAGCCGTTGGGTTTCCGGCAACTTTCAGCAGAAGCTCCCGCGTGTACGTCATGTGGCGCTCTTCGTCCGCGAGAACCGACTCGAACGCTCCCGCGAGGCGGTCCTCTTTGACGCCACGCAAGTAACGGACGTACTCGCGAAACTGCGCGACCCCGCGCGACTCGCCAATGTTCACAAACGCAAGGAAGCGCTCCTCACCGAGGGTTTCGAACAAATGCTCCACGTCGACAACAAGCGGTCCGAAGGGAGGCGCGCCCCGGTCGCGCGCAAGATCATCGGCGAGCGTGGCGAAGACTCGCGCGTGCCGCGCTTCGTCCGCGGCGTGCGCAAGATACAGCGCGGACCGCTCGGGTGACGCCGTAAGGCGCGCGGCTTCGATGAGGTCGACCATGCTCGCCCGCTCTGCCTTGGCAAAACTGAAGAAGCGCTTGGCTGCGACGCGCGTAAACCACCATGCCAGCGGGTTCGTCGCGCGCACCACGAGCGCGTGAACGAGCTCTCCGTGCGGTGTCGGTGTAGCGCGAGGCTCGTGGGGGAGTTGGGTCGACAACAGGACTTACACTAGCAAGTCGGACGCGACTCGCTCAGCGCTTCGATCGACGGCTGCGATAGACAATACCTATGGCGAACGCGCTTGCGAGCAATCCAATCCATGTGGCGGACGTCTGCTTGGGAGCAGCGCGACAACTTGCGCACCCTCCCCCCCCGCCGTGCGCTCCCGCCGGCATCGAACGAGCACTACCCGCCGCGCCTCCGCTGTCGGGGGTGATGTTGAGTTCTGGAATCGGCTCGGCCACTGCCCCGCTCAAGCGAATCGTTGCGGGCGCGACCCCTC
>CAZWQH010000279.1:2273-6988 GCA_964635815.1 uncultured Sandaracinaceae bacterium | reverse complement strand
CAAAGTGGTACGAGGACAAGAACTACGCGAAGTGGCTTCACGAAGACCTTCGTCTGAAGAAGCTCATCCGCAAGAAGTTCGCGCACGCGGGCATCGCGGCTGTCGAGATCGAGCGCGCGGCGAACAAAGCGAAGGTCGTGATTCACACTTCGCGTCCTGGCATCATCATCGGCAAGCGCGGGTCAGGCGTCGAGCAGCTCAAGGCTGAGCTCCAGAAGCTCACTTCGAACGATCTCATCGTCGACATCCAGGAAGTGCGTAAGGCCGAGACCAACGCACAGCTGGTCGCGGAGAACATCACCACTCAGCTTGAGCGCCGCGTTGCATTCCGCCGCGCGATGAAGAAGGCCGTTACGACGGCTACCAAGTTCGGAGCGAAGGGCATTCGTGTCGCCGCTGCCGGTCGTCTCGCAGGCGCGGAAATAGCGCGTCACGAGAGCTATCGTGAAGGACGTGTTCCTCTTCACACGCTTCGCGCGGACATCGAGTTCGGCGTAGCGACCGCACACACCACGTACGGAACGATCGGCGTGAAGGTTTGGATCTTCAAGGGCGAGGTTCTCCCGCAGAAGAAACGCCGCTTGAATGTCGGAGCCGCCACCCCGCGCTGATGCATTGACCCAACCCGTGAACGGTTGGGAAGTAACAGAGGACTTATGCTGCAACCAAAGCGTACAAAGTTTCGAAAGCAGATGAAGGGACGTATGTCCGGGATCGCCCAACGCGGCTCGAACATCTCGTTCGGAGACTTCGGTCTTCAGGCGACGGAAGCGGGATGGATCACATCTCGTCAGATCGAAGCCGGCCGTATGGCGATCTCGCGCCACATGAAGCGCGCGGGCAAGCTCTACATCCGCGTCTTCCCTGACAAGCCCATCACGAAGAAGCCGCTCGAAACCCGCATGGGTCACGGAAAAGGCGG
The DNA here is from genome assembly GCA_964635815.1 of uncultured Sandaracinaceae bacterium. GTDB lineage: Bacteria > Myxococcota_A > Polyangia > Polyangiales > JADJQN01 > CAZWQH01. Next base: position 6,066 of record CAZWQH010000279.1, on the reverse strand, counting down.
CGTGGAGTACTACGTGGCTGTCGTGCAGCCAGGGCGAGTGCTCTACGAGATCGCCGGCGTTCCCGCCGATATGGCCAAGGAAGCGTTCCGTCTCGCGGGACACAAGCTGAACGTGTCGACGAAGGTCCTTTCTCGGAGTGATACGCTATGAAGCCCGCAGAGATTCGTGAACAAGGTGACGAGGCGTTGGTCGAGCTCAAGAAAGACTTGGCTCGCAAGCTCTGGAAGTCCCGCTTCAACAACTTCACCAACCAGCTCGACGACACCGACAGTCTTCGTCGTTCGCGCCGCGACCTCGCGCGCATCAACACGATCATGACTGAGCGTGCGAACGGCAAGAACGTTGGCGCCGCGAAGGGCGGAGCAGCAGCAGGAGCCCCGAAAGCGAAGAAGGCCCCGAAGGCCGCTCCGGTCGCGAAGGCCGCGAAAGCAGCCGCAGCGCCCGAAGCCGCTGAGAAGACGACCAAGAAGACCGCGGCGAAGAAGCCGGCGGCCAAGAAGACCGCGACGAAGTAGGCGACGGAGAGATCATGGCGAAAGAGCAGAAAGCAGCAAAGACCGCGAAGCCGAAAGGCAGCCCGACTCCCCCGGCGCCCGCAGTGCGCGGAAATCCGCGAAAGATGGTCGGGAAGGTCGTCAACAACACGACGAACCCGGGCCGTGCGAAGAAGACGATTGTCGTCGAGATCGTTTCGCGCGACCGCGACCCCGTTTACGGCAAGTACGTGAAGCGCCGAAATCGCTTCCACGCGCACGATGAAAAAGAGCAGTTCCACACCAACGACCTCGTCGAGATCAAGGAGAGCCGCCCGCTCTCCGCGACGAAGCGATGGGTGGCGATTCGCCTCGTCGAACGCGCTGAAGTGGTCTGAGTTTTCCGTTTCGGGACCTGCGAGCAGTTCCGAGCCTTCGTTTCTTCCGATAGTCAGTTTTGAGGTGATTTGTGATTCAGATGGAGACAGTTCTCGATGTTGCGGACAACAGCGGCGCAAAGCGCGTCAAGTGCATCAAAGTACTTGGCGGCACGCGACGTCGCTATGCCGGTCTCGGCGACGTCATCATGGTCTCGGTGAAGGAGTCGATCCCCACCGCGAAGTCCGAAGTTGCCAAGGGTAAGGTCGCCCGCGCAGTCGTCGTTCGTACGACTCGTGAGTACCTTCGCCCGGATGGCTCCGACGTGAAGTTCGACGCGAACAGCGCCGTCATCATCAGCAAGGAGAACGAGCCGGTCGGAACACGCGTGTTCGGCCCGGTTGCTCGTGAGCTCCGCGGCAAGAAGTTCATGAAGATCATTTCGCTCGCACCGGAGGTCGTATGACCGCTCGTTTGAAGAAGGACGACCTCGTCGTTTTCATCTCAGGCAAGAACGCTCGCTCGGGCAATACCCCAGCCAAGCGTGGTCGTGTCGTGCGCTTCATCAAGGAAACGAATCGCGTGATCGTCGACGGTGCAAACCTCGTCAAGCGTCACACGAAGCCGACGCCAAAGAACTCGCGCGGCGGAATCCTCGACAAGCCGATGGCAGTTCACGCGAGCACCGTGATGCTCATCGATCCGAGCACGGACAAGCCCACGCGCGTTCGCATGGGCAAGGACAAGGACGGGAAGACCGTCCGCCTTGCCACGAAATCGGGAAAGCCCATCGAGAGCTGAATCAAAGCAACAGAGTTACCGCTCCACGAGTCCACCACAGCACCAAAAATATTGTTCCCGACGTGCAAGCAGTCGGGAATCCGAAGCGGCTCGTGTAACCCGGAAAGAAGATATGGCCTACGTTTCAACACTACATACGAAGTACGAAAAAGACGTCGTTCCCGCGCTCATCAAGCAGCTGAACCTCAAGAACCGCATGGAAGTTCCGCGGCTCCAGAAGGTCGTGCTCAACATGGGTCTCGGCGAAGCGGTCTCGAACAACAAGATCATCGACAGCGCCGTCATCGAGCTCACCAACCTCTCGGGGCAGAAGGCCGTTGTGACTCGCTCGCGAAAAGCGATCGCGACCTTCAAGCTTCGAGCGGACATGCCCATCGGCGTGATGGTGACGCTCCGTCGGGAGCAAATGTGGGACTTCGTGGAGCGCTTGTTCTCCTTCGCGCTTCCCCGCGTTCGTGACTTCAAGGGAGTCAGCCCCAAGAGCTTCGACGGCCGTGGAAACTACTCGCTCGGTATCAAAGAGCAGATCATCTTCCCCGAGATCGACTACGACAAAATCGACAAGATCAAGGGCCTCAATATCACGTTCGTCACCTCGGCAAAGAACGATGACCACGGCCGCGCGATGCTCGCGCTGCTGGGTATGCCGTTCAAAGCTAGCTAGTCACATTCCACGCTTCATTTCTGAAGCGCTCAACTCACAGCTCTTCATTTACGTACAGGACAGGTAAGCAATGGCTCGGAAGCAAGCATTCGCGAAGATGGTCAAGACCCCCAAGTTCGCAGTTCGTTACAAGAACCGCTGCGAATCGTGCGGGAGACCGCGCAGTTACTATCGCAAGTTCCATCTCTGTCGCATCTGTCTGCGCAAGTTTGCGCTCTCCGGTGACATCCCCGGCGTGACGAAAGCGAGCTGGTGATCACATGGGTAACTCTCTTCACACAACCAAGGCGAACGATCCGATCGGTGATCTCCTTTCGCGCATTCGAAACGGCGCACGAGCTCGGCTTGAGCGGATCGAAGTTTCGCATTCGCAGATGAAAGAGCGCGTTGCGCACATCCTCAAGCAAGAGGGGTACGTGGCCGCGGTTCACGTCAGCAAGGACGAGGGCGCGCAGTTCAGCAAGCTCACCGTCGTCCTCAAGTACAGCGGTCGCGATCGAATGAGCGCGTTCGTCGGTCTTCGCCGCAAGAGCCGCCCAGGTCGTCGTTTGTACCTCGGCTTCGACGCGCTTCCGCGCGTCAAGGACGGTCTCGGCCTTCAGATTCTCAGTACTTCGCACGGTCTCATGACCGACCGCGAAGCGCGCGAGCGCAAAGTCGGAGGCGAAGTCCTCTGCGAGGTTTGGTGATTCAGATGGCAACTACTCAAGAGACACCGGCGAAGGTTCGCCAGTCGCGCGTCGGAAAGCGTCCCGTCGTCGTTCCAGCAGGAGTCACCGCAACGATCAAGCCTGGTTTCGTGTCCTTCAAGGGTGCGAAGGGCACGATGGAGCGAGCGATCCCAGCTGGTCTCGACATCAAGCAAGAAGGCTCGAACATCCAGATCATGCCGTTGGCTGAGCTGGGCGAGTCGGCCCCGCGCATTCAAGGTCTCGTTCGCGCGCTTCTTCGCAACATGGCGGATGGCGTGTCGAAGGGATACACGAAGGCACTCGATCTGTACGGCACCGGCTATCGCGCCGAGGTTGCTGGTCAGAACCTCACGATGGCGCTGGGCTTCTCGCATCAGGTGAAGCTGACGCTGCCGACCGGCATCAAAGGCCGAGTCGAGATCATCGACGAGGGTGGAACCAAGCGACCGCGCTTGCACCTCGAGTCGCACGACAAAGAGCTCCTTGGACAGGTTGCGGCAAAGATTCGCTCGTTCCGTCCACCTGAGCCCTACAAAGGAAAAGGTGTTCGCTACGTCGGTGAACACGTTAGGCAGAAGGCCGGCAAAGCTGGCGGCAAAGGTAAGAAGTGATGGCAAACGTCAAAGACGAACAGAGACTCAAGCGCAAGCTCCGCATTCGCAAGAACGTCAATGGGACCGGCGAGCGCCCGCGTCTCACGATCTACCGCACGTCGAAGCACATCTACGCGCAGGTCGTCGACGATACGACGGGCAACACGGTGGTAGCGACCTAGACCCTCGCA
>CAZWQH010000279.1:0-2263 GCA_964635815.1 uncultured Sandaracinaceae bacterium | reverse complement strand
AAGAACGACGAAGGCACCAAGACCGACGCAGCGAAGCTCGTTGGCAAAGCCATCGCAGAGGCCTGCAAAGAGAAGGGCATCGAGAAGGTCGTCTTCGACCGGAACGGTTTCCTCTACCACGGTCGAATTCGCGCTCTTGCGGAAGCAGCGCGCGAGGCCGGTCTGGGTTTCTAAGATCGGCTCCTAAAGACCCCGCACGTCTCAACCTTTCAGAACGACAGAACTTAGATACGGAAAATACGGAATACGCATGAGCATCATTGATCCGAATACCCTCGAAGACCTCGTAGAGCGTGTTGTTCACATCAATCGCGTCGCGAAGGTCGTGAAGGGTGGTCGCCGCTTCAGCTTCAGCGCCCTGATCGTTGTTGGAGACGGTAAAGGTCACGTCGGCGTTGGCCTCGGAAAGGCGAACGAAGTACCCGACGCGATCCGCAAGGGCAACGAGCAGGCGCGCAAGAACCTGTTCAAGGTTCCTCTTGTCGGCCTCACGATTCCGCACACGACCCACGGCCAGTTTGGGGCGGGCACCGTGCTTCTCCGTCCCGCGAGCCCTGGAACGGGCGTCATCGCCGGTGGTGCTGTTCGCGCCGTCGTCGAATCAGCGGGCATCCGTGACGTTCTCTCCAAGATTCTCGGCACCTCGAACCCACACAACGTCGTCCACGCGACTGTTGCTGCGCTTCGAACACTCGAGTCCGTGGAAGACGTCGCTCGTCGTCGCGGCATCTCGGCCGACACGCTTACTCCCGATATTCGTCCGCGCGCTAGCGCGTAACGATCGAGCAGAAACACTACCTAGGATTCAGCCATGAAGAAAAAGCTCCAGGTCACTCAGACACGCAGCGCCCAAGGGCGCATTCCGACGCAGCGCGAGACCCTTCGTGGTCTTGGCCTCAAAGGCGTGCGCACGTCCGTTACCGTCGCCAATACACCGGCGTTCCGAGGCGCGATCAAGAAGGTCCTTCACCTCGTCGAAGTCCAAGAGCGCGACTGACTGCCGAGAGCTGGCGGGTCGGGAACAGAAATTACTGAACGAGAAATACAATGGCTCAAGTAGAAAACGCAGAATCAAAAAAGCTCATTCCGATCCTTTCGCGCCTCCGTCCGCCCCCCGGCGCGGTTCGTGAAGCCAAGCGTAAGGGTCGTGGTCCCGGTTCCGGAAACGGAAAGACCGCGGGCAAAGGTCAGAAGGGTCAGAAAGCCCGACAGACCGGAATGATGGGCAAGCTCGGGTTCGAAGGCGGTCAGACTCCGCTTCAACGTCGTCTTCCCAAGGTTGGCTTCACGAACATCTTCGCCAAGAAGGTGGCAACCGTGAACCTCCGCGACCTCGAGCGATTTAGCGCGGGTGCGGTCGTCGACGAGAAGACGCTCCGTGAGTCAAAGCTCGTTCGCGGAAAGTTCGACGTGCTCAAGGTCCTCGGGAAGGGCGAGATCACAAAAGGACTCACCGTTCGCGCGCATGCGTTTAGCGCATCTGCGAAGGAACAGATCGAGAAGCGCGGCGGCAAAGTCGACGTGGTTCCGATGAAGTTCGCGACTGCCACACCGGCTGCGGCCAAGCGCGGTTCGAAGAAGAACGCGAAGTAGTTCTTTTTGCTCCGGACCTGCGAGCAGTCCGGAGTTTTTTCGCTCCGGACCTACGAGCAGTCCAGAGTTCTCCGCTCCGGACCTGCAAGCGCTCCGAAGTCGGTTCATCCCGGATCCCCCAGTTTGTAGGTATTGACGTCGTTTCGAGGACCTCCATCAATGAGCGCCATCGCAAACATGTTCCGCATTCCCGAGCTCACGCGGCGACTCGCGTGGACGTTGGGCTTGCTCGCGGTTTACCGCGCTGGCGTGGGGATTTCCCTGCCGGGCGTGAACCGTCGTTCTCTGCACGAAGCACTCGGCGCAGCGGGCAACAACACGTTCCTCCAGACGCTCTCGCTCCTGACCGGTGGCGCGCTCGAACAGGCGTCCATCTTCGCGCTCGGAATCATGCCGTACGTCACAGCGAGCATCATCATGCAGCTGATGTCGTTCGTGGTTCCGAATCTCTCGGAGCTTCGTAAGGAAGGCGAAGCCGGCCAGCGGAAGATCAACCAGTACACCCGGTACCTGACGATCGGCATTGCTCTTCCGCAGGCGTACTTCGTCGCCACGAAGATCGTCAGCTACAACACTGCATCCGCGGCCGGCGACGTCGTGCGGATCGCGGACTTCAACTTCTACTTCATGGCGATCGTGACGCTCATTACGGGCACCGCGTTCATCATGT
>CAZWQH010000278.1:0-6994 GCA_964635815.1 uncultured Sandaracinaceae bacterium | reverse complement strand
GGGTCCAGATCCAGAAACTGGGTTGCTCGTTGGCTCCGACATAGCGACACTGCGCGACGCGCACAATCGACAGTGCGCGACGCGACCGAACGTAGCCAATGCAAGACATCAGCGCCATCCTCAAGCGATTCGAAGACCACGTCCTTTGCGCGTCACCGTTCGCCGACGATAGCGAGGCAGTCCGCAAGACTCGTGCGGAAGCGGAGACCGTTGTGCGTGCGTTTCTTTCAAGCGGAACGCACAAGGCCATGGATCTTGGCCAGGTTGCGCATCGCGAGCCGCTCGCTCTCTTCGCGTCGTGGGTGCGCCGCGTCGCAGAGCTCGGAACCACGCCGACGGCGGTCATTCGCTTTGTGGACGGGTTGGACGGCGCTCTCACGCAGTTCGGTGAAACGCTCTCGCGAGAGGCTCGAGAGGCCCTCGGAATCGTTTTGTTCGAGGCGTACGTCCACACACGCGAGGAGGTGGTCCGCAATCGCGAACAGACTCAGCTGGCCGCGCTGCAGCCGGTTTTGCGTCTATCTGCAACCACGTTCGGACTGATTCTTTGTGGCGACTTGAAGGACGAATCCGTCTCTTCAGCAGTCGAAGAGCTGGGGCGCGCGCTCCTTCGTGCGAATGCGGATACCGCGATCGTCGACGTTACGAACTTCCGTGGCGACGGCGACGCGTGGACCGAAGCCGCAAACGTCATCCCCACCGCGCGAATGCTTGGCGCGACTTGCGTCATGGTAGGTGTGCCGGCTGCCCGCGCGGGGATGTTCTCGAGCGACCCCACGACCACACTGGTAGCTCGTTTCGACGAAGCGTTAGCGAAGGTGAGCTCGCAACGTTCGTGGCTGCCGTTCCTGAAGAAGTGACGCGACTACCGCCTTTACTTCTGCGTCGCCGCGGCTTCGCTGGGTCCGCTGGCACGCGCCGCGCGTCGCGCAACCTCGACCTCCGCGATCTCGCGCCCGAGGACTTCATCGCCGGGAGAGAGACGTCGCGCGTTCGCGTATGCAACCATGGCTTCGTCGAGACGCCCGGCGCGTCGCAGCACTCGAGCCCGCGCAAGCCATTGTTCGCGCTGACCAAGAGCTGGGGTGGTCGCTCTATCTCCGAGCGCCTCTGAGAGGCTATCTCCGGGACGACTCGCCGGAGCGGATGGAGCTTGCGCGGGGCGCTCCGGGCTCGCACCCCCGCGGTGATCGCCTGCGTGTGCTCCGCCTCGCATTGGCGTCGTGTTGGCTACCGTTGCGGTGCCGGTTCCCTGGCCGCTGCCAGAAGGCTGCCGCGCGGGTGAGGGCGCGACGATGGGGCTCGGACCGTCTGCCGTGCGCTGGGTGCGGCGGTTCGAGTTCTCGACATCGACGGTGCTTGCGACCGTGCTCCCAGGACGCTGACGGGAGTCGGCGCGTTGGGCGGCGACCTGATTATCCGCGGGTTCCCCCCGCGCACGCCCAAACGCGGATTCGTCCTCCACTTCGGACTCACGCGCGTCATTCTCGCGCGCGCTCTGTTCGGCTAGGTCGACAGTACCGTTGTATCGCTGGCCCTCAGAAGCGCGGTCACGGAACCGCGCCTCATGCCGTGGAGCTAGCTTCACCTCGGGGGAAGTGTCGAAGACGACCCCGCTTGCTGGGGCCGGGGATTCTTCAGGACGGCGTGCGGTCGTTGGCGACTGAGTTGCCGGGAGTTCAATGGGTAGCACCGCGGGCTCGGGGACCAAGGGACTGGCGGGGATGCCCACCGCTGCGCTCTGCTCAGCCTCGCGGCCTTCCAGACTCGGAGAGCGCGAGAGGTACGGCGCACCGACGCTAAGGCCGACTACCAAGGCAAACGCGGCTACGCCGACCATGGCGAGCTGCGGGTTAAGCAGCCCTGCTGCGAAGCGAGAAATCCAAGCGGCTATCCCAGCGCTCTTAGAGTCGACAGCTGGATCGCGTGCCGTCGAGGCGCGTGCATCATTCTGCAAGCGTGAACGAGCAGCCGCGAGGATCGCCTCCCGAGTTCGAGGGGATGGGGCTTCGATGAGATCGCGCGCGAGCGCCCGCGTCTGCGCGATGCTTTCGAGGCGCGCCTGGCAGCGCGGGCAAGTCTCGACGTGCGCGCGCGCGTCCTCTCGCGTCGGTTCGCCGTACGCGAGATCGATCTCGTATGTTTCTAGTTCGCTGCACTCCACGTTGGTTCTCTGTGTCTGCTCTCTGGATCTTCAATCTTGGGTATCAACTGGCGGCTGAAGGAACGTAGTCCTCGTATTCTTGGAGTGCAGCGCGCAGCCGTTCGAGCGCATATCGCATGCGGCTCTTGGCGGTGTTTTCGCTGACCCCGGTAACGCTTGCGATTTCGGAGAAGGGCAGATCGCCGTATTCCCGCATGACGAAGACTTCTCGCTGTTCTGCTGGAAGCTCTGCGATCGCGACTTCGAGCCGCGCTCGCAGCTGATGGCCGAGAGCTGCACGCTCGGGCCCCGGGAGATGTGCACGCGTACGGTCAATGAGCGGCGCTCCGTCGCGCGGTTCTGCGTCCAGCGAAGCGTGGTTTCTGAACTGGAGCTTACGAAGAGCGTCGACGGAGAGGTTTCGCGCGATGGTGTAAAGCCACGTCGAGAATTTACTTTGGCCGCGAAATTCGTGTGCGCGCTCGATAACTCTGAGGAACGCATCCTGAAAGAGTTCTTCAGCGAGCTCTCGTCGCCGCACGAACCGAAGGATGAAATTGAAAAGCGGGCGCTCGTATCGCTGCAGTAAGATCGCGAACGCGGCCTCGTCGCCGGCGAGGTAACGTTCGAGAAGCTGCTCATCGGGGCGCGGGTCGACCACTCAGCGCTCGACGCCTTTCTCGCTGCATCCGCTATGCAATGAGGGCGCAAACAGCCGCCGGACCGCTGTCGCCGGACGCCAAAACAGTATGGATGTAGGGTCACGTTCCATTTGACGGATGACGTGCATCAGAAGGTCTGACGTTATAAGACCCTCTCTTGGGGGCAGACTATGAAGGAAAGTCAACGGCTTGTACAAGCCGCCGTCGTTGACCCCATGGAACCATCACGGTATAAGCCGAACGGTTCCGCGAGGAGAAGAATGCGAACGGGAAACAGCCGTTATTCGGCGGTCGCGACTTGGTTTTTCGCGGTCGGGTGTTGCGCGAGTCTGGTAGTGATGACTTCTGGAGTAGCCGTAACGCCATGTGCGCATGCGCAGGCAACGGTCACACAGGGGACTACTGGAGCTGCACAACCCACGACCGGGCAGGGCACCACGGCAACCGCCGCGGGTGATGCAACGTCTGCGGATCAGCCCGCAGCGTCGCCTGCAACATCCACAGCTGGTGAAGGTGTAGCGGCTCCGAGCGATAACGAAGCTCAGACCCAGGAAGAGGTCGACGCAGGCGCATATGCTGTGCGTCTCCGCGACCTCGAGCAGCGAATTAATGAGCTGAAGGAGCAGATCTTCCGTTCCAAAGCTCGTCTGTCGCTGCTTGCGGAGACTGTGTTGTCCGGCGTCGTTGCTGGATCGCAGGCAGTCATCTCGCACGAGAACCGGATGTCTTCGACGTTCCGTCTCGTGAAGGTCGTCTACCTCCTCGATGGCGCTCCCATCTTCAACAAGGCGGACGCTGCTGGCGTGCTTGGGGAGCAGACCGAGTTCGACGTGTACAACGGAAGCATCGTCCCGGGCGAACACACGTTGACCGTCAATCTCGAGTATCGAGGACACGGTTCCGGAATCTTTCGGTACCTGGAGGGCTTCGTGTTCCGCGTGCGCTCCTCGCATACGTTCACCGCGCCCGAAGGACGCCAAGTTGCGCTCAAGGTCGTTGGCTTCGAGCAAGGCGGTCCGACCGAGCCTCTTCATCTTCGACCCGCGGTTCGGTTCAACGAACGACTCGGTGCCGTCGGTGGCGAGCAGCCTGGCGACGCTACCACTGCGCCGTCGACAGAGACTTCGTCGTCGTCCGCACCTGCAAGTGGCACCAGCGGGGCCACCCCGTGAACCACTTGCGGCAGACGCCGCAGCTGTTCGCGGTCGCATGGATTCTGGGCGCGAGCGTGATGCTCGCCGCTCCGGTTTCCTATGGTCAAGACCTCGATGCGGTCGCGCGTGAAGTCGAGAACATCGAAACGCAAGCGCGGCTGCTGCAGCAGCAGGCTATCCGCCACGAAAATCTGCGAAGTCCAACGCACGTGGAAGAACGCCTGACCGACGGTGAGCTCTTCTATCGTCTTCAGGACTATGTCCGCGCAAGCATCATCTTCACGGATCTCGTCGACAACTATCCGCAGCACCGCGCGTTCCCAGATGCGCTGTTCCTTCTCGCCGATTCGCTGTTCCGCGCGGGGGACTACCTAGGCGCGCGTACGCGGTTCCGTCAGCTGATCGAGCGCGCGGACGACCCCGCGTTCCGCTCGTATTCAGAACGCACGTTGGGCCGCCTCATCGAAATCGCGATCCACATTCGCAACTTCGATGGCGTCGAAGGCTACTTTCAGCGCCTCGCGCAGCTACCTCCCTCCGAGGTCGAGGGTGCCACGACGTATTACCGCGCGAAGTACCTGTACAATCGCGCGGCGCCTTCCGAGGAACTCGCCCGCGCAACAGGCGCCGGAGATACGAATCCGCCAGCAGGGAACCAACCGACTGCTCCCGGCGCAGCGAACGACGCCGCAGGCCCACGCATCGACCGTGGCCTCCTCGAGCAAGCTCGCGTTGCATTCTTGGCTGTTCCCGAAGCAAGTCCGTACCGCCTTCAGGCGCTCTACTTCGTTGGGGTCATTCACACGCTGCTCGGAGATTTTCCGCGCGCGATCGATGCGTTCCGAAATGTTCATCGCGCTCCGGCCACCACGGTAGAGCACGAGCAGGTCTCGCACCTTGCGCACCTAGCGCTTGGCCGGCTGTACTACGAAACCGAGCAACTTGATCAAGCCGTGGAGGCTTATCAAGAGGTCCCGCGCACATCGAATCAGTTCGATGCCGCGCTCTACGAGATCGCGTGGGTACACATTCGTCAGGGCGATTCTGAGCGCGCTGAGCGTGCGCTCGAAGTGCTTACGATTGCCGCACCGGACAGTCGCTTCCTTCCCGACGCTAAGGTTCTGCGCGGCAACTTGCTGCTCCGCAACGGGCGGCTCGACGACGCGAACACCACCTTCCGCGATGTTGCGCGGCAGTTCGGTCCGGTCCGAAGAGAGCTGGATGAGCTCACTCAGAACCGAGCAGACGCAGCGGGGTATTTCAAGCAGCTCGTGCGCGACAACCTGCAGTCCTTCGACGCAAATGCGTTCCTCCCTCCACTCGCAGCTCGATGGGCGCGCGTGGAAGAAGACACGGATCGTGCGTTGACTGTGCTCGCGGATTTGAACCGCGCGCGCACCTTGGTGCGCGAGACGTCCGAGCTCATCGATCGGTTGAACGCGATCGTGTCTTCTCCGAGTCTCGTCTCCGCCTTTCCCGACCTGCGGTCGCAACGCCAGACGAGCGTCGCGTTGCGCAACCGTCTCTCACGGGCCCGCCAAAGCGCGCTGCGCGCCGAAGAGGCGCAGATCCCAGACAATCCCGAGCTCGCCGAGATCCGTTCGCGTCGCCGTGCTTTGGAAGAGGAAATGGGCGACCTGCCCACGAACGAAGGCGATTTCACGGCGCGCAACGAGCGCTTGCTCGCGCGCTATCGGGGCCTGAGTCGGGACTTGAGCGCTCTGCGGGTGTCGGTGCTGGGCGTTGAAGCTCGCATCACAGCAATGGATCGGTATCTGACGGATACGGCGACGGATCAAACCAACGCAGCTGGCCTTGCGGCCGCGCGGCAGGAGTTGGCGACGCAGCGGGCTGCAGTGGACTCATTCCGAGCGCAAATGGACGAGGTGCATCTGCTTATCGAGCGAGCGCGCGTCCAGGTGGGCGTTGGCGACTACCGCTACCAGCGAGACGACGCGCGACGACGGGAATACTCCGAGCTCGTGCGTGCCGAGCATCAGATTGCGGCGCGGAGTGGCACGTCGGTAACGGCGCGAATCGACTCGTTGCTCTCGCGAGTGCAGAGCGTGGAAGAAACATTGAACGGCAAAGACGTCGCGATCGATGCGGCCGTTGCGGAGCGTACCGCGAACCTTCGGCGCGAGCTGGACGCGGAAACGCAGCGAGTCGACGGATACAAGACTCAGCTCGCCCAGCTTGAGACAGATGCGGTCGACGTGGTTGGCGGCGTCACCTACATCGCCTTCAACAACGTCCGAAGGCGCTTCTACGACTTGGTGCTCCGCGCGGACGTGGGACGAATCGACGTCGCCTGGTCGCGTCGCGAGGAGCATCGTCAGCGCGCGGAAATGCTGTCCCGCGAACGCGCTCGTGAGCTTCAAGTCCTCGACGACGAGTTCCAGGAGATCACGGACACGAGCTCTCGCGATCAGCGCGAGACTACGACCGAGAATCCGACACCGCCCGCGGAGACGCCTCCAGCGTCGACGGGAGCGGCAGGTGGTGCGCAATGATCCGTTACAAGAATCAGCTCACGTCTGTCGCATTGTGGGCGCTCGGCCTTTTCGCGGCCGGTGCCGTGCGTGCGCAGACCGCGGATGGCGGAGCACAGGATGCCGGCGTCTTCGTGGACGGTTCCACGACGCCGTGGGCAGGAGCTCAAGCAGCGACTCCCACGCAAACCGCCACTCCGACGCAGGCGGCAACTTCCGGTGGCCCCGGGCTGCCTTCTTTCCTCGAGACTACGGACAGGCGCATTCGCGACGACCGTCCACCACCCGCTCCGGAGCAGCTCGCCGCATTGCGCGAGATGGAGGCCGAGGTCGATCGCTTCGCGCGTGGCGCCGCGTCGTATCGAGACGCGATCGTTGCAATGGTTCGACGCGAGTACCTTCGAACCCGCCGTGCAAAGGACGAAGGCTTCGGCCGGCAGATTCGCGAAGAGGAACGCCTCCAGGATGTCGCCCGCGATCGCGCGATCCGACTCTTCGAGCGCTTCGTCGATCGATACCCGGACGATCCCAACTACACGCCCG
>CAZWQH010000277.1:0-6996 GCA_964635815.1 uncultured Sandaracinaceae bacterium | reverse complement strand
GGGGCGAGCTGAGTTGGACTCTCGAAGACAACGCGCCCATCAACCTCGGAATCCGCGCGCTTGGGTGCAAGAAGTACAAGACGTATCGCGTTTACGAGCGCGCCCTCTGATACCCAGAGTGTGAACGCCAGTAGACAGTGGGAACGAAGCGCAGCGGCGAGCTGTGTGTTCGACCTATACGTCGCGTCCGAAACAACACCGAAAACTCCTGGTCCGTACGCCCCGAACCGACGCTCCGGGTTCAAACAAGTTGGCACGGGGCTCGCTTGATGAGGTACATCGTGATCGACCCCATGAAGGTGCGTGTTCAAGTGATTGCTCAAGTGTCTGTGCTGATCGCCGCTCTCGGAATCGCCGGCTGTGCGGCATCTGCCTCCAACGGTTCGCTCGTCCGTGGTTCCGTTACAACGCCAAGCAACGGCGGATTCACATTCTCGAATGACACGGCCCTCGCGGATGACACGAGTTCTCCTGTGAATGTCGTCGCGGGCCACTGCATGATCATCCGCGGAACCAGCAACGTCCCCGACTCGCTGAGCGTCCGTGTCGTCGGTCCCGCGACGACTGGGGTGATCCAGCTTCGAGATGTGCAGGTCGAAGTGCGCGATCCGCGAAACCCACCGCAAGCGCTAATCCGCGCCGTGGTCGGAGACAGCACGTACGAAACGATGACCAGCGCAACGTCAGCTTGCAAGGTCGCCAACCATTACGACCCGTTCGGACAGGTCGTCGGTGTCTCGTTCAACACGGCCGCAGCAACGACAACAACGCCAGCGCAGCCGTGTACCCTCGCTCGCGTCAGCGCGGAGCTCCCCGCAACTCCGGCTTCGATCAGTTTGGTCGGCTCGCTTTCCTTCGCCAACTGCGCCGTCCGCTGAGCGCGCACGTCAGGTCCGAGCCATCCGCGTCGAGCGCAAGCACACAACCGCCGTCGGCAGCCGTCGACCGAACGAGCGCCCCTGATTCTGTCCATCGCGCAAACACAGAAGGATGTGGATGCGAGAATGGGCTCGGGCGCCCTACTCCCATGAACGCGAATCTCGGCGCCGAAGCTCTCACGAGCTCCGCTCCGCTGGATGTTCGAGAGCCATGATGTGGCACCTTCACCACATCCGCGCGAAGGGCATCCGCGCCGGCCGCGCGGAGCAGTCGTCGCTCGGCACGGTGCTCGATATCTCCGAGGAACAGAGCAACGATGGCTCGTCCCCTTAGCTTCGTGCTCACACGCAGAACGATCGAGTTGTCATTCTCACTCTCACCGAAGTCGTACTCTCGCGCACCGCGCCAGCTCGTCGGGCCTAGTATCTCGAACCGCACACCGTCGATTGTGCGGCCGCTTGGTGGGTGCTCGGTGTTCGTCCAGACCTCTGCGACTCCCGTCTCCTTCTTCACCGCCTGCAGTCCCGCCGTGTGATCAGGATGTGAATGCGTAACTACGATCAGGTCGAGAGTGCCCACTCGAGCCGCACGCAGAGATCGAAGGAGCGCGCGTGTCGACGGCACACGCGTATCGCCGCCGGTGTCGATCAAGATGTGCCGGCCGTTCGGCGTGGTGATCAACGTCGCATCGCCTTGGCCCACATCGACAAACGTCATGCGCAGCTTTCCGTCGCGTAGCAAGCGGCGAGTCCTGACCTCGCTTCCGACCGCCAGCGCTACGCCGCACCCGAGCAGCATCCACATGCGCGTCGACGTCCACCGGCCGAGCCCGACGGTAAGTCCGATGATCGCAATACCCAGCAGCGACGCGAGGGAAAGTGGCGCGAGCGGGATGGGCGGAAAGACCTGGGCGAACCAATCGGCGCCATGCAACAGGAGACGCACTGAGACATCGAGCAGCGGAACGAGGAGCTCGACTCCCCCCATGGCAAGAGTCGCGTGCAGCAAGCCTAGCGGGAGCAACACGATCCCGCCGAAGGTCGCGAGGGCAAGATTCGCCACGATCGACGCGCTCGTAAAAGACTCGAAGCACCACGCACAGACAGGGACTGCGACGAATGCCGCTCGCGTGGTCGCTTCGGCGAAACGCGCCAGCGTGCGTCCGAATCCTGCCCATCGCGAAGTGAGCGAGCGATTCGGAGCTGTCCCAGATTCCACGATCCCGCCCGAACCAGTCGCGACTAGAACGGCTCCAGTCGCGAGCACCGATAGCCAGAACCCAGCATCGAGAGCGTCGGCAGGACGAATGATCACCAAAGCCAGGGCGACCGCGATTAACACTCGAGCAAGAACCGGCGTTCGGTCGGTGAACCGAAGGCCCCAAACGAGGCTTGCCATCAGCGCAGCCCTCACCGAGCTCGGCTGGCTCCCTGTGAGCTCTGCGTAGAACATTGCAATCGGGATTCCACTCAGAGATGCGATCCGAGCGACGTCACGACTTCGAGCCAATCTCGTGCGCCGGAGAATCGTCCGAACGAGAACGACGAACATCGACGATACCAACGTGATGTGCGCTCCCGAAACCGCGAGTACGTGAGAGAGCCCCGCATCACGTATGCGAGACTGTGCCTCAACCTCGACCGCGCCCGCATCCCCGAGCACAAGCGCGAGTACCACGCCCCTGGTTGGTTCCGTTAGACTCCGCGCGATACCAGCAGCGAGGCGTTGTCGAAGGGCGAAAAGAACCCTGCTTGGAAACGGTGCCTGGCGAGCGACTCGAGCAGCAACGATCACCCCGCGGACGGGCTCAGCCGCACGCGGCCAAGGAAGAGCGTCGAACACATTCTCGAAGCGAATGGTCGGGCGCAGTCGGACCTCGAGCTCGAACAGCGTTCCGACCGCACTCGGCGGTGCACGGGCACGGAGTCCGTATCCGCGAAGGAGAGCATGAAGCAACTGCTCGTTCCCCCTTATTGGCACTGTGTCGAACGCGAGACGCGTGCACGACGCTCGTTGAATATCGAAGGTTGCGACGACCGATGACCGAGGGCCGAGCTCGTCTTGCGCGACGCCGAATCGACGCGCAGATCGAGCCGCACTCAGCGAAGCCGTAACCTTGCACTGGGCGCTCAGGAGATGATCGACCAACCACGCGGTTCGACGCGCATCCGAGGCGCGACCAGCTTCGATGTATCGGCCGGCGTCTACCGCACGGATTCCGACGCCGCCGGCATCGATGACGACGGACGGACGGACGCGAAGATTTGACGCAGGGCGTTGATCCGTGAGCGACGTGCCCGCGTCCGCGAGCTCGAGCGATTGCGGGGCAACGTCGAATCCACGAGCGCATGCGCACGCCGTCACAACGGCTGCGCCTGCGATAAATCGTGCGACTCCAGGCCCGGGCTTCGATCGAAGGGACGCGACCACGCCCCACCAACGCCCCGCTCCCCCCGCCCTTCGTTCGTGTTGATCCGGTCTCTGGAGTCGCACGATGGAACTGCTGCAAGCGGCCTACCAGGCGTGGCTTCAATGAATTCCGGCACTTACACCTCTGAAAATGACGTTTCCGCCTTATTCCGCCACCCGCCGCCACCTCGACCCCAAGCTGATTGACAATTTCCTGGTCGATCCTAGAAAGGGGGCTCACTCTTACGTGTACGTGAGAGTTAGTGATGACCCAACCCGCCCATAAGAAACTGGCCCTCGCGCTGGTTGAACACGACGCCGCTCGCAGCCCGGCTCACGAGATGGATAGCTCCGTTTCCGGGATCTCTGCGGTCGCAGACCTTCGCGTAGGCGAGCTCGCAAAGAAGACCGGAAAATCAGTCCGGGCACTTCACCTTTATGAGGAGCTCGGTCTGTTGAATCCAACGGAGCGTTCCAAGGGCAACTTCCGATTGTTCGACGCCAAGTCCGTCGAACGCGTGCGTTGGATCTCGAGCCTTCAGGATATGGGATTCTCCCTCCCCGAGATACGAGAGCTCGTCGGCGCGTGGAGCGCAAACACATCCGCGCCGTCTGCGATGCGCGAAGTGCGAGAGCGCTACATCCAAAAACTGACGGAGACGCGCGCTCAGCTGGCGCGACTTCACGAGCTCGAGCGCGAGCTCACGGACAGCATCAACTATCTGGACACGTGCAACACGTGTCAGCCCAAGACTGTCGTAGCGGCGTGCCCCAAGTGCGAGGTCCACAGCTGCGATACACGCGCTCCACACCTGGTGTCGGGCCTCTCGAAGCGCTGAGACGCGCGAACGAACACTTCACGGAACACAGATGAGCATTCAACTACCAATCTATATGGACAACCACGCGACGACCCCGGTCGATCCGCGCGTCCTGGAAACTATGATTCCGTACTTCACGACGAAGTTCGGGAACGCCGCCAGCCGGAATCACAGCTTTGGTTGGGTCGCAGAAGAAGCGGTCGAGTACGCACGCGAGAAGATCGCGACGCTGATCGGCGCCAAGAGTGAGAAAGAAATCGT
This sequence comes from uncultured Sandaracinaceae bacterium, assembly GCA_964635815.1. GTDB lineage: Bacteria > Myxococcota_A > Polyangia > Polyangiales > JADJQN01 > CAZWQH01. The sequence goes on along the minus strand of CAZWQH010000277.1, from coordinate 2,626 downwards.
CTTCACGTCGGGCGCAACCGAAGCGAACAATCTCGCCCTCAAGGGCGTCGCCGAGTTCTACGGCGAAAAAGGCAACCACATCATCACGACGCGAACGGAGCACAAAGCAGTGCTCGATACGTGCAAGCACCTCGAGAAGAACGGATTCGAGATCACGTATCTTGATGTCGACTCCGAGGCGCGTGTGGACCCTCAAGCCGTTGCCAACGCGATCACGGACAAGACCATCCTCGTGTCCGTCATGCTTGCGAACAACGAGGTTGGAACGGTTCAACCCATCGGCGAGATCGGTAAGATCACTAGGGCTCGTGGGGTCCTGCTTCACACGGATGCCGTACAAGGCGCTGGCAAAGTTCCGTTCGACGTCGAGGCGATGAACGTCGACCTCGCGAGCCTCACGGCTCACAAGATGTACGGCCCCAAAGGCGTGGGCGCGTTGTTCGTGCGCCGCTCGAAGCCGCGCGTGCGCATCTCGCAGCAAATGGATGGCGGCGGACACGAACGCGGAATGCGATCGGGAACGCTCAACACACCCGCGATTGCCGGATTTGGAAAAGCCGCCGAGATCCTCATTCAAGAAGGCAAAGCTGAGTCGGAGAAGATTCTCGCGATGCGAGAGCGCCTTCGAAAGAAGCTCTACGCAGAGCTCGACGAGCTGATCCTGAATGGCTCGGACGATCCGAATCGGCTTCCCGGCAACCTCAATGTTTCGTTCGCGTTCGTGGAAGGCGAAGCGATGATGATGGCGATCAAAGACGTCGCCGTCTCCTCCGGAAGCGCTTGCACGAGTGCCAGCCTCGAGCCGAGCTATGTGCTGCGGGCGATGGGCGTGAACGAGGAGCTCGCGCACACGTCCATCCGCTTCGGTCTTGGACGCTTCAACACCAACGAAGAAGTCGACTACGTCGCAGACCTCGTCATTCGCCACGTGAAACGACTCCGCGACATGTCACCGCTCTACGAAATGCACAAAGAAGGCATCGACCTCAAGTCTGTCAGCTGGGTCGCGCACTGAAGCACCCACGTCGAGGGACTACATTGTTCCTGACGCCCACGAGAAACCAACGGTAGGAATAGCCCGCCGCAAAGCAGCAAAGAACGAAGAGAAAATCATGGCGTACTCCGAAAAAGTCATCGACCACTACGAGAATCCCCGCAACGTCGGCACCATGGACAAGAACGACGACAACGTCGGAACTGGTCTTGTCGGCGCGCCCGCTTGCGGCGACGTGATGCGCCTGCAGATCCGCATCAATCCAGAGACCCACGTCATCGAAGATGCGAAGTTCAAGACGTTTGGATGTGGCAGCGCAATCGCGTCGTCGTCGCTCGTCACAGAATGGGTCAAAGGCAAGACCGTCGACGAAGCGATGGGCCTCAAGAACACCCAGATCGTCGAAGAGCTCAACCTCCCCCCCGTCAAGATTCACTGCTCGGTGCTCGCAGAAGATGCGATCAAGAGTGCAATCGCAGATTTCCGTCGAAAGCAATCGGAGCCGCGCAGCAAGCCATGACCCAGGCAGCAGCATCCATCAGCCCCGCAGATCCGGTCGCGAGCGCGCCCGAAGCGAGCACGGCCGCGGACAGCGAGGCCGCGCCGTTCACTCTGAGTGCGAAAGCCGTCGAGATGGCCAAGAAGGCTCTTGTCAAACGCGGCACACCCGAGGCGGCGCTTCGCGTTGGAGTGCGCGGTGGCGGCTGCTCCGGTGCAGCGTACGTAATAGAGTTCGCCGACAAAGTACGTGAACGCGACGTCGTGCTCGAGTTCGACGGACTTCGCGTCGTGACGGATCCCAAGAGCATCGTGTACCTACGCGGGTCCGTGCTCGACTACGAGATCAAGCTCGTGGCACAAGGATTCAAGTTCCGTAACCCCAACGAGAAAACGAGCTGTGGCTGTGGAGAGTCGTTCGGAATCTGACGATCCGTTCCGAACCCTCGGGCTACCCGCAGAGTTCGCACTGGATCCGGAAGTGCTCGATGCTCGCTATCGCGAGCTGCAACGCGCATTGCATCCCGATCGACATGCATCCGCCCCGCCGGCGGAACGGCGAATGAATCTTGAGCGCGCTGTTCAAGTGAATGACGCATACCGTGTGATGCGCGATGAGATCACGCGCGCAGAGGCGTTGCTCAAGCTGCACGGGATCTCGACTCGTGAGTCCAACGCGCCGGCTGCCCTCTTGATGGACATCCTTGAGCAGCGCGAAGAGCTGGCGGAGAAGAAGGCCGAGAAAGATCTCGCGGGCGTCAACGCGCTTGTCTCGAGAATCTCCGAGGCCGAAGCCGATACGCGCAAAAAGCTCGCGACCGCTTTTGCGGAAGGAAACTACGCGCTCGCGCATAGCGCATGGACGTCGATGCGTTATTACCGCCGCTTCCAAGAGGAAGCGGAGAGCATCCTCGAACAAGACTGACATGGCCCTCTTACAGATCGAAGATCCTGCTGCGCGACCTCGACCGATCGGAATCGATCTCGGTACGACGAATAGCTTGGTTGCGTATGTAACGAGCAACGGCGTTCCGCAGACCATCGAGGATTGCGACGGTCATGTGCTCGTTCCGTCTGTCGTGCACTACTCGCCGGGAGGTGAGGTGCTCGTAGGCGACGCGGCAAAGCGCCATC
>CAZWQH010000276.1:0-7002 GCA_964635815.1 uncultured Sandaracinaceae bacterium | reverse complement strand
GCCGTCTACCGGGAGAAGGGGACCGGCGTCGGCATCAAGAACGCGATCCGCTTCTTCCTCGGACTCGAGGTGGACATCCAATCCTACGCGGGCGAGGGGCTGATCCTCGGCGATTCCTTCCTCGGCGAGGACTGGATCCTGGGCGCTTCGGGGGCGTTCTCAGCCTTCGCGTTCGACGTCATCGCGCCGCGTGCCCTCACGACGGAGGAGCGGCTGCGGGTGCGGATCATCGTCGACTACATGAAGCCGGCGCACACGCACTTCCGCGTTGTCGAGCCGGTCATCCCCGAGTTCATCGACCACTTGGAGTTGGGCCTCTCCGAGCTCGGCGAGACCTGGCTTCTGCATTGAGGGCATAGATGGCGAACCGACGCGACTACTTCTTCCGACAGCGAGTCACCGAGGCCGAGCTCGACGACGGCTTCGCCGAGCTCGAGAAGGCGGATCAGAACCTCGCCGCGGAGCTCGGCTTCACCGGCGTCCTGGCGAACGCCGTCGTCTCGCAGCACGCGCCCGTTCCGGACCTCAGCGCGGACGTGTCGGGCCCGGGCGCCGTGCTCGATCAGCTCGGTCAGCGCATTTTCTTCTCCGCGCTGCAGAACGTGAACGTCGCGCAGGACGATGGCGGCGTGTCCACGTCGGTCTCGGCCGCGGGGCAGGAGAAGATCGTCACCGTCTTCGTGAAGTTCGACCGCGGACTCTCCGATCCGCGCGTCGACGGCAACTCGCTCACCGTGTTCTTCCGCCGCGACGAGAGCTTCAAGTTCATCGTCGCGCAAGGTGCCCAGGCGCCGGCCGGGACGGCTCTGCCCCCGCCGCTGCGCTCGGACGCAATCTTGCTCGCCGACCTCACGCGGACCTTCGGGCAGACGCAGGTCCTGAACGCGAACATCTCGACTGCGCGGCGCCAGGACGCTCTCGTCGCGGGTGGCTCACCGCGGTCTATTCGTCGCGGCAGGACGCTCGAGGCTGTCTCGGACCTTCTCACCTTCCTCAACGCGCACACGAGCGGCACCGCCGATCGGCATCCAGCGGCCGCGATCGACTACGCCGGCGGCGGCGCGTGGGCGGACGGCACCACGAACCCAGCGGCGAGCGTCGAGGCGCAGCTCGACAAGGTCGTCACCGATCTCGCGGCAGCAACCGGAGCGCCGAAGGTCGGAGCTGCAGCGACCGCGGGAGCCCCGAACTCACTCGGCGCTGGCACGGTGCGCTCGCAGCTCGATGCGCTCCTCGGCTTCATCAACGCGCACATCAACCTCGCGTCGGGAGCGCACGCGGCTTCGGCCCTCACCTACGCAGGCGGCGGCAACTGGGCCGATGGGACGACTAACCCCGCCACTACGGTCGAGGGCGAGCTCGACAAGATCATCTCCGACCTAGCGGCGGCGAGCGGTGCTCCGAAGGTGGGCGCGGCCGCGACGGCGGGCGCGCCGAACGCCTTGGTCGCAGGCACGGTGCGCTCGCAGCTCGACGCGCTCCTCGGCTTCATCAACACGCACATCAACCTGGCCGCCGGCGCGCACGCTGCCTCGGCGCTCACGTATGCGGGCGGCGGGAACTGGGCCGACGGCACTACCAACCCCGCAACGACCGTCGAGGGACAGCTCGACAAGATCGTGAGCGACCTCGTGGCTACGGCGGGTGCGGCCCGAATCGGCGCAGCGGCCTCCGGAAACCTGGGAGCTGGCACGGTGCGCTCGCAGCTCGATGCGCTCGACGCCACCTCGGTCCGCACGAACGTCGCGAACACGTTCACCGCGCTGCAGACGCTGAACGGCGCCGCTGGCGACACGAACGGTGCGATGGCTACAACGGCCGCGCCGACCACTCGAAAGCTCCTGTGGGAGATCCAGGCCGGCGGCGCGATGAAGGTCCGCTTCTACGCCGGGCTCGACGGTGGCTGGGAGGTGACCTGCAACGCGCGCTGGGACGGGACGCAATGGGTCCGCGACACGTCGGGGAACAACTCCTCGATGCTTCGCATGGACCGCTTCAACTTCACGCTCAACCGCAAGATTCCTTCCGGGAACTTCGCCGACGGCACCTGGGACGGCTCGTGGGACATCAACATTCCCGCGAACGGCGCCAACTCCTGGAACACCGACGACTGGTTCGGCAACGGCCAGACGACGTCGTACGCGGCCGTCCAGGCCACTGAGGCCGACAACGGGAACCTCGGAGCTGGCTGCACTTGGAAGCACCGGTTCTCCGCGACGCCGTCGTCGATCACCTTCGCCACGCAGTCGACGAGCGGGATCTCGAGTGGACCGTTCTCGTTCGCGGCGTCCGAGATCGGCACCGGCGTCTTCGTCGGCGGTGCCGCCGGCACCACCTGGTTCTACACGCACGTCACTGCGTCCTGAGAGGAGCAAGCGAATGCCCATCAAAACAATCGATCTGACCACGGCACCGGGCTTGCTCGTACAGACGTGCGCGAAGTGTGGCGCCGACCACCGCATCAGCCTGGATCGCGGCGGCGTCGATACGAAGCGGGACCCGTTCAATCTTCCCGAGGGTTCGACACTCGAGGTTCGCGTCGACAGCGAAGCGACGCCGCAGACCGTCACGTTCGCCGCGGGCGCCTTCCCGGACTTCGCTGCGGTGACGGCGGCGCAGCTGCGAGACAAGTTCAACGCGAGCCTCGTCGGCGCGGCCGCGTCGCTCAACCTGAGCGGTCGGGGCGTCACGATCGAGAGCGATGCGACCGGCGAGACCTCGCGGGTAGATATTACCGGAGGCTCTGCGCGCGCCGCGCTCGGCTTCCCGACGAACGACATCGCGGATCCGTGCCCCTGCAGGCCACATCTCGGAAGCGAGGTCGGGCCGGGGCTGAAGAACCTCGACATCATCCTGCTCCGTCGCTGCCCATGCCGCGCCAACGAGATGCTCGTTCGCACTTGGGACGTCTGCGATCCCAAGTACGCGGGCTCGCATTTCTACGAGCACCGCAGGGCGGTCAACGCGCTCGCGGTCCACTTCAAGAGCCATGGATGGCTCGATTCCGCATGCATCGCTGAGTTCGCGGCCGAGACGGGGAGTCCGTCGGATGTCGCCCCGGGCCTTCCCGGGAGCGTCATCAACGTCCCCTCGCCACAACCGGCGGCGGAGGGCTGACCCATGGACGGGATCACCACGCTCATGGAGGCGCTGAAGGCGGGGGGGCCGTACGCCATGGCGGCCATCTTCATCTTCGGCTGGTGGCTCGAACGGAACGATCGGCGCGAGAAGGAGGTTCACCTCCGGTCGGTCTACGAGAAGACCGTGACGCTCGCGGTCGAGACGAACGTGACCGTCGAGAAGATGCACGCCGCGGTCACGGCGCTCACCGATGCCATCCGGACGATGAACGGGAGGTCGCGATGAACAAGCGCGATGCGGAGAGTCGCCTCGGCGACGTGCTGTTGAGGATGGGAACCATCACGGACGAGCAACTCGCCGACGCCGCCGCTCGACAGCGCGGAGGGGATGCAAGGACGCTCGGCGTCCTTCTCCTCGAGCTGGGCTACGCGGAGACGCGCCACATTGAGCTTGCGCTCCTTCGTCAGCAGGCGCTTCGCGGTCATCTCACCTGCGAGGACGGGCTGCGGCTGCTCGAGGAGGCTCGCGAGGGAACTCAACGAGTCGGGAACTCGCTCTCGGAGCTCACGACCGCAGCCGAGGAGCTGGGAGGCAAGCGATGACCGAACCGAGCAACCTTCTCTCGGACAAGTGGCTGCGACGAGCGCAGCGCCTCAACCCGTACTACCGCGAGCGCCTCGCGTGGTCGCCGCCCGGCGACTGGCCGTCCGACGTCGCAACCACCGCGTTCGCGCTGCGTGTCGCCGCATTTCAGAAGGAGCAGGGCAGCCTCACCGTCGACGGCGTCCTTGGTCCGAAGACGCTCGCCGCCCTCACCGGCGGAACCTTCACGCCACCGGCCGGCGAGTTCCTGATCGTTCGTGGCGAGAAGCTGCCGTTCCCGTTCCCGGTCGTCACCTGGGACGAGCCCGGTGGCATGTCCTTCTACGGCAAGAAGGGATGGACCAAGCGCCGCGACGCGACGGGCAAGAGCGTGAACCTGTTCGTTCTCCATTGGGACGGCTGCACTTCGTCGAACCAGTGCTTCCACGTGCTGCTCGAGCGTGGGCTCTCCGTCCACCTGATGCTCGACGGCGACGGCACCGTGTACCAGGCACTCGACCTCGCGGACGCGCGAGCGTGGCACGCGGGCGACGTCAACGAGCGATCCATCGGCGTCGAGATCCAGAACCCCGTGCGACCGCATCGCAACAAGTGGCAATCGCCTCCGCGAGAGCTGGTTGTCGGCCCCGGCGTTCACGGCGGGCCGAGCTTCGAGCACCTCGACTTCTACGACATCCAGATGCGCCGGGTTGTCGAGCTCGCCGAAGTTCTCTGCGCGCGCTTCGGGCTCCCGCGCGAGCTGCCCGTCGGCCCTGGCGGCGACGTCCTTCGGACACTCGCACCCTCGGGCTTCCACGGGGTCTGCGGCCACTACCACGTCTCGGCGTCGAAGCCAGACCCCGGCCTCACGCTCTGGCCCGGACTCCAGGCCGCATTTCGAGAGTCGCCACCCACCACCCAAGCATCGCGCCCCGAGCCCGGTGCCTGAAAGGAGCAGTCATGGACACCGGAAACATTGGCCTCAAGGTACTCGAGATCCTCTCGCCTCTCTTGCTCGCCGCCCTCACGTGGGCGGCGGCGAAGCTCGCGCAGCTCATCCGCGCAAAGGTTCAGAACGAGTACCTGAAGGGGGTGCTCGTTCGCGTCGACGACGCCGTCTTCACGGCGGTGAAGGATTTGCAGCAGACCGTCGTCGAGCAGATCAAAGCGGCCAGCGCGGACGGCAAGATCACCGACGACGAGAAGAAGCAGATCAAGGAGAAGGCTCTCGCCGCCGTGAGGTCCCACCTTGGGACGAAGGGCCTCGCCGAAGCCGCCGGCATCCTCGGTCTCGGGGGTGGCGCGCTCGAAGGGCTGCTGTCATCGAAAGTCGAGGCGGCCGTCCATGACCTTCGCCGCAGCACGCCCGCGATGAACGGCGCTGCGCTCGGAGGTGCGGCGTCCCCTTTGGCACCGGCGCCGGCCGCGTGAGCGAAGAGCTCGCACGTGCCGGCGACGCCCAGCCGCCCGCAGCACCGCAGGTCCCGTGGAGGCCGCCGCTGCTCTTCTTGGACCCGCTCGTCTCGCGCGTGGACGACCAGTTCCGTCGCGCCGGTGAGCTCGCGCCCGGCCACGGCAAGATCGATCTCTTCGGCTACCTCCAGCCCGATCGCATGGGCGGCGCCGTCGACTATTCCCATCGCATCACCACCTCGCTTTCGGCGTTCGGTCAGGGCTGGGCGGGAGTGGCGCGCGATCCCTTTGACCGCTGGCAGACCGACTACGGCGCACTCGGTGGCATGAGGTTCCAGTGGTGAGAGAGGGGGTCTTGTCGCAGTCGATCCCATGCCCGGTGGGAGCGACTGGCGTGGGCTTCCTCGACACGACGAGGAGCTTGGGCCGCGCGGCGCGAGAGGAAGCGATCTACGAGGCGATCGCCGCCGGCGCGGTTCCCTCGTTCGCGCACTCGTTCGTCGAAGTGCAGGTTGTTCATGGCGAGCATCGTGGCGTCGTGCAGGTCGCCATCGACTACGCGACCATCGGCACGGACGACGACTTCGTGCGGATCCCGATGAGTCCGATCACCGCTCAGCGGCTTGCGGACGTCCTCGGATACGTGTTGCCCACGAAGAAGCTGGTCGACGCCATCTACCGCGCGGCGGTCGTGAAGCTCGCGCCGAGCCCGCTCGCGCCCGGGCCGCAGATGATGAGCAACGACTACTACCGGAAGCACCATCAGGCGATCGAGAAGCAAGGCGCTGGACGCGCCGCCGGCGCGCTTGTCGCCGGACACAAGAAGGATGTCGTCGTGACGAAGCGCCTCGCGCAGCGCCCCGATCGCGTCGCAATCTACGGCTGGCATCGTCTCGACGGGCGACCGATCCAACCGCTCAGCCTCGTCCACGAGGCGAGCTACGCCGACTACAGCCACGGCATCCGGTGGGTGCGTGGGACGATGCTCGTGAATGGCGTCGAACGTCGGGTGGGGGAGGTTCTCCGCGACCCCGAAATGGCCACTCTGATCAGCGACGAGGGCGTGCTCGCCAGCCCACGAGCCGCGGCACCCTTCTCGTGACGACAGGCGATCCGGGGGGTGACATCGCGATCAGGACTTCTTCCCGCGTGTCGCGCGCGCGAGCGTCGCGAACTCGTCGGCCTGCTCGCGCAGCCGCCGCTGGTATTTCGGTGGCAGCTTCCGGTAGATCGCGAGCAGCCCGGCCTCGGCTGTAGTGAGGCGCTCAGCCGTGTCCGACTTGGCAGCGGCCTTCGGGACCACCACCGCCTCGGCCTCGCCGGTCACGAAGCGGAAGAACGCATCGCGCGGGACCTCGAGGACGTCAGCCCACGCGTACGCGCGCTTCGCGGGGAGGCCCTCGATGCCGACCTCGATGTTGCTGACCGCGTTGCGGCTTTTGTAGCCCAGTACGGAGATGATCTCGCCTTGCGAGAGGCCCAGCTCCTCGCGGCGCGCCCGGACAAAGGCGCCCACCCGCTTCCAGAGCGCCGTCCGATCGCGGGCTGTCCGGCGCTTCCGGGCGCCATGATCCGAAGTTCCGGGCATCGCCGTCCATATTCGGGCGCAGGGCCGCGCCACGCAAGGGCGTAACTCCGCGGATGCTTGGCTGATTCTCTAACCATAGGGAATTGCTAGTCTTTGCCTTGCCTTCACGTGCCGAGCACGCCCTCATGTCTGAAGAACGCGCGCACTACGACGCGCGCCACACGCGGAGGAAAACGATGCAGAACGAGACGAACCAGACCCAGAAGACGGACCTCGAGAACGAACGACGCAGCGCCGAATACGCTGCGAAGCGCCGGCGCGAGGAGATCCTCGAAGGCTGTCAGCGCGCGATCGAGTGCCTCGAGCGTGTCGCGGCGGATGCGCGCCGCGCCGTCGAG
>CAZWQH010000275.1:0-7008 GCA_964635815.1 uncultured Sandaracinaceae bacterium | reverse complement strand
GTCGCTTCGGCCCGTACCTGACCGACGGCGAAATCAACGCATCGCTCCGGCGCGACGAAGATCCCGAGACACTCGACGCAGGCGCAATCCGGCAGATCCTCGAGGAGCGGGGCAAGCCGAGTAAGCGAGCCGCGCGCGCCAAGACTCGTGGTGCCGCTGGCGGTGGAGCGAAGGCTGCCAAGGGGGCAAAGAAGGCCGCGGGCGCAAAAACGGCCGGCGCCAAGCCGAAGAAAAACGGCGGCAGCAAAGAGAAAGACGGCGCGGAGAAAGTCCGGCCACCCTGGGCGGATGTCGAGCCTTTTACCAAAGCATTCGACGACACGACCGCGTCTCTTCTGAAGCTCGTGAACGGCGACCGAATCAAGTTGGCCGACGCAGCTGAAAAGCTCGGAGTCACCAAGGAAGACGCGATGGCTCGCTATAGAGCGTCGAATTTCAAGCTCTACGCCGCGTACCGGAAGAGCAAAGCCACGAAGTCGGCCTGAGTCGCGGAGGCTTTCGGTCGAAAGACATCAGCGCGTACTGAACGGCCGTCGTGGGTGGTCGTGTGCGCTAGGTCGCACGTTGGACCCAATTTCGTCTCTCAAAGGCGGTGCTCAGGTCGTGTTAACGCGATCTGCAGCGTGCACTCTCTGATAAAGTCGCGTCCGTGCCGAGAGCGCTAGGTTCCGTGATCGCAGGGCGTTACGAGCTCGTGCGCGTGGTCGCATACGGCGGAATGAGCGCGGTGTACGAGGCTCGTCACACGGTGAGCAAGCGTCGCGTCGCGCTCAAGGTAATGGAAGCCGATCCGCGCGAGACGAGCTCCACGCGTTCGCGCTTCCTTCGTGAGGCCAGTGCTCCCGCAGAGATCGGGCATCCGGGCATCGTCGAGGTGTACGACGGGGGCACGGATATCGACGGCGCACTGTTTCTCGCGATGGAGTACTTGGAAGGCGACAGCCTCCGTGACCGACTTGCTAGCGGAACGATTTCGCAGCGGCGCGGTGTCGAGATGGTCTTGAGAGTGCTCGATCCTTTGGTCGCCGCGCACGAGAAGGGCTTCGTGCACAGGGACCTCAAACCAGAGAACGTCATGATCCTGAAGGGTCCCGACGGAGCGCGAACCGCGGACAAGCTCAAGCTGCTCGACTTCGGCATCGCACGACGCATCGGTGCGGAGGGCCCGACGCGCACGAACACTGGAATGGGAACGCCCTGCTACATGAGCCCGGAGCAAGCGACGAGCGCTCGCGACGTTGGGGCGGCGTCGGACGTTTGGGCGGTCGGCGTGATGCTCTACGAAGTGCTCGCTGGCGAGCTCCCTTTCTTCGGTGAGACCGCGCACGCGGTCATCCTCGAAGCGTGTACTCGCCCGCATCGTCCGCTTCTTTCGCTCGTTCCCACCGCGCCACCCGCGCTTGCGGCTGTGGTCGAACGTTGCCTGCACAAGAATCCGAATGAGCGCTACCCCGACGCGCGCGCGTTGAAGGATGCCATCGAAGCTTCTCTCATCGGCGTTTCGCTCGAAGATGATCCCGTCGTCGACCCTCGCACTTTGGCCGACGATGATCTCGTTCCGTCCGACCCTGCGCCAGCAAACGCACACGCATCGACGGACTTGGCAGCCGGGTCGCTTCCCAATACCTCCGAGTCTCACGAGGTGACGCTCTCCTTCGAATCGGCGAGGGAGACACCGGTGAGTCCCGCAAATCAGAAGGCTGGGCTCGGTGAGCTGCGAACCAACGAGGTCGTTCAGCCGCTCCGAACGCAGAACGTGAAGAGTTTGCATGGAGATCGAAAGGTTGCTGCGAAGCTTCCGACGCGCGTGATTCCTCGTGGCGATCAACAAAACGACGAGGTCTCGCTCGCGCCCTCGATTCAACCGGGCGTCGCCGCCGTGGCGAGCTCGCGCCGGGTCGTCGTGGCTGCTGGCGTCGTTGCGGCTGCCGTCATCATCGTTGCGATCGTTGTTCGGCAGAGCGACCAACAGACTGCAAGCGCGAGTACTGATGCGCAGCCGACGTCTGCACCAGCGCGTTACGCCGGCGCGAGCATCGGTCAACCCGTCGAAATCGCTCCTGCAGCCCCAATCCCGGAAGTCCAAGCCACGACGGTTCTCGCAGTCGCGATCCCGCCTCAATCTCCCACCGTCGAACCCGAGGGCTCGCGGACCTCGACGTCTCACCGTGACAAGCGCCCGAGCGCTGTCAGTGCGAACAACGAAGCGCAACATGCGCAGTCGGACGAGTCGCCCACGGATCCGGAGCGCATCAATCGCGCGCGTGCATGTATGCGCCTTGGCAACGTCGAATGCGTGAGGCGGGAGATCGGCAGCAACCCGACTTCGGCGCCGGAAATCTCAATCTTGATCGACGCGCTCGTCATGCGGGGCGAGTACGGACAAGCCGCGCGATGGGCGCGAAACTACGTTCGGAGATATCCGAGCGACGCGAGAACGGCGGATTACACGTCCTTGATCGAGCGATTTGCCGCGCGGACGCAGTAGCTAGGCAGTTCTTCGTTCAGCGTCGCTGGTTGCGCCCTGCCCAGGCGGTGGAACACTCCGGCCGTGTCGTTGGCAGCAAAACAAATCTCGGTCATTGGCGCGGGCCTCGCTGGATGTGAATGCGCATATCAGCTCGCAGAATCCGGCTTCGACGTGCGTTTGATCGAGCAGAAACCCACTGCGCGAACGCCCGCGCAGGTGAGCTCTGATTTCGCGGAGCTCGTTTGTTCGAACTCGCTTCGTGGAGCAGCGATCACGAACGCTGTCGGCCTCCTCAAAGAAGAGATGCGACGAACCGGCTCGCTCATCATGCAGGTGGCGGACGAGACGCGCGTCCCAGCGGGTGGTGCGCTTGCGGTCGATCGCGAGCGGTTCAGCGCGACGATCACAGCGCGAGTTCGGTCGCATTCTCGAATCACCGTCGTTTGCGAATCCGTGTCGCGCATCCCCGACGAAAGACCGTGCGTCATCGCGACGGGGCCCCTGACGGGGGATGCGCTGGCCGCCGATATCGCGGCTGCGATCGGAACGAAGCATCTTGCGTACTACGATGCGGTAGCGCCCATCGTTAGTGCTGACTCGCTCGATTGGACGAAAGTGTTTCGCGCATCTCGATACGACAAAGGCGACGACGCCGCGTACGTCAACTGTCCTCTCGACAAGGATCAGTACACGGCGTTCGTAGCGGCCATCCGCGAAGCGAAAAAAGTAGAGCCTCACGCGTTCGAAGACATCCGGTATTTCGAAGGATGCTTGCCCATCGAAGTCATGGCTGAGCGCGGTGAGCGCACGCTCGCGTTTGGGCCGATGAAGCCCGTGGGTCTCACGGATCCGAAGACCGGGCGGTGGCCGTACGCTGTGGTTCAGCTTCGAGCCGAAGATCCCGCGCAAACTGCGTTCAACTTGGTGGGGTTTCAAACACGAATGACGTGGCCGGAGCAGAAACGTGTTCTGGGAATGATTCCCGGGCTCGAGAACGCCGAGTGGCTACGCATGGGCACCGTGCATCGAAACACCTTTGTAAATGGTCCCGTCGCGCTCGACGATCAGCTCGCGCTTCTCGCGCGTCCCGGAGTTCACCTTGCTGGACAGGTGACGGGGGTAGAGGGCTACGTCGAGAGCGCAGCGTGCGGCCTGATTGTCGCGCTCTTGCTGGCGCACGGCGAAGTCGCGAGGCCGCCGCGTGAGACCGCGCTTGGATCACTCTTGTCCCACGTCCGGACACCGAACGTGCGCTTCCAGCCGTCGAACGTCATCTGGAGCATGTTTCCCCCGCCAGCCAATCCCAAGATGAAGAAGCTCGCGCGATACGAGACCCAAGCGTTGCGCGCGCTCGCCGCTCTCGACCGGTGGCTTCCGAGCATCGGTCGGACTGCCCCCGCGAGAGCGCTAGACGTATCCGTCCCGGAATCGGTGCCGCATGCTGCAGGTCTCTGACAAGACCAAGCGGCGTCTTAAGGTGCTCTTGGCCGTCCTCTCGGTGGGATCGGTGACCGGCGTGATCGCGAGTACGATTCTCATCGCACGGACCGAATCGTCGTACGACGACGCGGTCTGCATGTTCGAACCCGTGCGCGTGGAGACCGTGGGAAATGCACAGGTTCACGAAGAAGTGCGACGCTGCGAGCCCTCGGTCGAGGAGCGACGTTGGGTGGTCGTGCGGGACGCAAAGCGCGCTGAGATCGGTCGTCGTCGATTGCTGGCCGATCACTACGGCAGGGGCTACCGATGGAAAGCAGCCCGCGACGCGGACGGCTTCGTCACGTGCGAAGTGCACAACGACGGGGCGCGCGACGTTGTGTACCGCGAAGCATTGAACGCGCGCTCAGCTCATTGAGTCCGTCGTTCACACCGCGCAGCCTATTTGTTACTGTCTCCAAGTGCGCTTAGCGCTTGTAGTGTTCGCGCTCACCGCAGCGTCATGCGGAAGGATCGGGTACGATCGCTCGTCGCGCAGCCAGGACGCGGCGGACGCGTCAGCGTCGTTCGACGCGCGCGCTGTATCGGAGACGGGAATGGGGAGAGAGGACGCGTTCCTCACAGATATCCGCGATTTCGATTCTCCCATGCACGACACAAGTGATCTCGATGCCGACCTCGAAGATGTCGGCGAAACCGATGGGAGCGAAGCGGGCGCGAGGGAGGATGACGTAGTTGATGTTGATGCAAACTCCGACAGCGAAGGCGGGGGCGCGGCCGACGCCGTGGAATTCGATGCCGGGCTCGTTGTCGACGCCGACACAGACGTCGCGGTTTTCGATGACGACGCTGCTCAGGACGCTACGACGGTCGGTGTCGACGTCGCGCCAGACGTTCCGCCAGACATCGATCCTTGCGCGGGAGTTTCCATCAGCGTCAATGCAATCAGCTATCCGATGATGGAAGTCGACCGAGCATTCTCCGCCGAGTTCGAGGCGAGCCCCTCGCTGATGTCAGGGCGGCGCTATACGTACAGCTCGCCGAACTTGCCATTCGGCGCGCTCAACCCGTCCACGGCCCTCTGGAACGGGACTCCCACCGGTGTCCTGTCGAGCTCGGTACGAATCGTCGCGACCGACCCCGAAGGGTGTCAAGGATACCGCGACTTCTCAGTTGAGATCGCGTGCTCGCCGACGTTGGCCGCAGTTCCGACGACGTTGCCAAACGCGAGAGTCGGCATGTTCTACAACGCCGGATTCAGCATCGTTCCCAACCCGAACGGCGCCCGATACTCGGTCATTGGTCGTGTCGGTCCTCCGCCGTTGCCGCCGGGTTTGACCGGTACCGGCGATCCGTTGTTCATCACGGGGAACCCGACCATGAGTGGGACGTACGCGTTCCAGTTGGTCATCATCGGGACCAACGGTTGCCGCGTCTTTCCCTCGTACACGATTGTCGTCGACCCCTGATGCATGCACCGAAACTGGTGCTGCTCGCCTCGCGTGTGCAACGCTGCGTTGGTGATTCCGGCGGCTGACGGCAACGCTCGTGCGGACGAAGACTCGGATATCCGCGCGTTCGCCACCTATCTTCGCGCTGAGCGCCGTGCCAGTGCGTTGACCGTTTCGACGTATATCGCGGTGCTCGAGGATGTTCGCGCGTTCGTAAAACGAGAGAGAGCGCGCGCGCTTCGCGACGTCGACCCGGGCGATCTCCGGGGGTACTTGGCGCTTGAGACGCGAACCAAGAAGCTTGCGAATGCAACGACCGCGAAGAAGCTCGCGGCCATGCGCGCGTTCTTTCGTTTTCTTGTTCGCACCAAGCTGCGCTCAGGTAACCCGACCGATCAGCTTCGAAGCCCGAAGGTAAAGCGGAAGCTCCCACGGTTCCTCTCCGTCAGTGAGGCATCGGAACTCATGGAAGCCAGACGCGTGCTCGGGGAGGGGGCAACGAACGACATGCGCCGAGCGCGCGATCACGTGCTCGTCGAGCTCCTCTACGGATCGGGGGTGCGCATCAGTGAGGCAGCGTCGCTGCAAATGAGCGCCATCGACAGACCCTCCGCGCTGCTCCGAGTTCGCGGAAAAGGCAACAAGGAGCGGATCGTTCCGCTCGGGCAGGCAGCTCTGCGCGCGCTCGACATCTATTTACAGCATCGCGCGACCGACCCAAATGCCGCTGGACACGATTGGGTGTTTCCGAGCCGGAATGGGAAGCGGCTCACCGTCAGAAGCATGCAAAACGCCGTCGCGCGACTGGGTGCTCAGATCGGGCGCGCGGATGTGCATCCGCACATGCTTCGCCACTCTTGCGCCACGCACATGCTCGACTCCGGAGCGGATCTCCGCTCCATCCAGGAGCTCCTGGGTCACGCGAGCCTTGGAACCACTCAGCAGTACACGCATGTCACTGTCGATCGACTGATGGAAAGCTATTCACGTTCCCATCCGCTGGCGACGCGAACGTCCTCTAGTCAGAAGACGTAGGTTTACGCGCGGCCGCGAGCCAAGACGCACCTTCCTGCTAGCTTGTTGGTCCTCATGAACGAGACAGCGGAGCGGTTTCGATCGACCACAATCGTCGCGGTTCGACGCGGTGACCTCGCGGCGATGGCTGGCGATGGACAGGTGTCTCTCGGCCAGACAATCCTGAAAGCCCGGGCTCGCAAAGTACGCCGGGTAGCGGACGGACGCGCCATCGCTGGGTTCGCAGGTGCGAGTGCCGACGCATTCACGCTGCTCGACCGGTTCGAAGCCAAGATGTCCGAGTTTCGCTACTCGCTCGAGCGAGCCAGCGTGGAGCTCGCCAAGGAGTGGCGAACGGACCGCTTTCTGCGAAAGCTCGAAGCCATGCTCATCGTGATGGATGAGAAGTCCACGCTCCTTCTCTCGGGTACGGGAGACGTGATCGAGCCCGACGAAGGAGTCATCGCAATCGGGTCAGGGGGCCCGTACGCGCTCGCCGCAGGACGCGCGCTCATGAGGCATACACAGCTCGACGCGACGACCGTTGCTCGCGAGGCGTTGCGCGTGGCGGGGGACATCTGTGTCTATACGAACGGCGAGATCCTCGTCGAAGAGATCGGGCGTGCGAGCTCTGCC
>CAZWQH010000274.1:0-7098 GCA_964635815.1 uncultured Sandaracinaceae bacterium | reverse complement strand
GGCAAGTACGCCGGCCTCGACAGAACCGAGACAAACAAGCTCCTGCGGCGGAGCCTCGACGCAGAGACGTACGAATCGCGGATCCTTTCGAATAGCGGCAGACTCTGGTATCTCTGATTCCCGTGCGCCTGGTCTCCTGTTCAGCAGCCGCGATACTGTGCCTTAGCGCCTTTGTTGCTTCGAGCGTTGCTGCGCAGCCCGAGTCCGCGCGGGCGCACTTTCGACGCGGGCAGGAGTACGTCGCGAACGATCGATTCGAGGACGCATATAGAGAGTTCTCCGCGGGCTACGCACTGAGCGACCGCCCACTGTTTCTGTTCAACATGGCAGAGTGCTCGCGCCAACTCGGCAACACCGATCGCGCCATACGCGACTACAACGCGTACCTCGCGCTGGTCGCGACTGGGGAACAAGCAGACTTGGCACGCTCGCGATTGAGCGAGCTTGGCGCGGCTTCACGGGCGGACGCGGGAACGCCGCAGCCTCCGACACGCATCCCGTCGACCGATCCCACGCCCCCTCTTGGTGGGCGAGCAACCTCTTCAGACGCCGCTGTGCCGACGGGCCCCTCAACGACTGCAGCTCCCATCGAAATGCGTCTCGATGCCCCACCACCCACCGACACGAATCGCTCCATCTTCGAGTCGTGGGAATTCTGGGTCGTCACCGGCGTCGTACTCGTGGCTGCGGGGGTAACGGTCGGCGTTGTCGTGGGCACACAGAATGGTCCACCGCCGTGTCGGCCAGGCACGTGCATCGATTTCTCGATGTGACAAGTCTCTACACGAGACGTTGGCGGTTCTTCCACGAGCTCACGGCTGTGATTCCGAACCGCTCGAGACCTGGAAGCACAGCCCCCTCTATCGTCCCGTAGAAGACCTCGCGGGCCTCGTTCATGTCATCCCCGCCAAGCGCGCGCAGCTCGTCGTCGATGCGAGGAAACATCCCCGTCGGAGCAAGCTCGGTCTCGATGATCGCGAACGCATGAATCAGATAGCGACTCACCGAGTCGAGCACACGTGGATTCTCCGACAGCCACAGGCGATTCGCCTCCAAGTAGTGGAAGCCGAACTGCCCGTGCAGGACTTCGTCTGCGAGCAACCGACGCATCGCGTGACGAATGAACGGGTCCTTCGTACGGTCGAGGGTCGCAACAAACCGCGCGCACGCAACGAGCTCGGAGCAACACGTCGTGTAGATCACGTTCCGTAGCGCTCGTTCCTCGAGCGACGTGCCCGCGTGCGTCGCCAGCGGAGCGACCACGAGATCGACTTCGACTCGAGTGTCACCGCCCAGCGCGGTTAGGACCTCCGCACAGGTCCCTGTGTGTCGCAGCTCGTCTTGCGACATCCGAAGCATGACGATCTTTGCATCAAGCGGAGCATTGGCTTCGTAGAGCTGCGTCGCGAGCTGACCGAAGACAGTGCTTGATCGATGCTCGAAGATCATTCGCTCACGCCACTCCAGAGCCAAGCGGGCGACCGAGCTCGACCGGTAGAGCGACGCATCGAACTTCGCTTCTGCGTCCCCGTCGGTCGGCGCGATACGCGCCAGGGCAACATCGAGCGCGCGCCACTCTTTCTCGAGCGGCGTGCCCGATCCTTCGACGCAAAGAATAGCCATCAGCTCAGACGAACGCGGCGAGATCCGGCGGAGAAAGTGGTCCGACCACCGGGCAGCAAGACGAGGTCTCGGTGCGGTCGAAGCAACTTGCGACGTTGCCCGCGTCCGGCACGGGATCGAATCCAGGGCAGTAACATGTGTCGCAGACCTCCACGACGACGATGTCCGGAGCGGCATCGTGAGCGAGCACAACGTCCCGCGCTTGCGAACCGTCGACAGGCGCGTCTGCCGTCGCTGCGCGATCCGCACGTACGTCGACCACCGACGTATCGACGGGCGAGGCGGTGTCGATCGGACGGAGCGTATCCTGCAAAACCGCGGTGTCCGTCGTCGTGACGCGCGTGTCCGTGCTCGAGGATGTATCCGTCGCGACCGAGGAATCGGATTGAGTGGTGCTTTCTGCACACGCGCCTGCAAGCCCCGTCAGCAACGCCAGCGCGCGAGTGAAGCGAAGATAGTGTGGTTCGTTTTTCATAAGGCTCCCCGTCCCGTATCCGCGCGTATTCATGTACCGCGCTCCAGCACTATACCGGCAAATCTGGCGGTTGCAGTGGTCCGATGATTGGACAACAGGTCGCGCCGCCTGGAAGATTCACACACAAGTTCGGCGGGAGCGGCGTGACCCAAGATGTTTGACAGTTGCACGTTTGGCAAACGTGTACGTCCGCGGGCTGCGAGACCATGGCATGCGCGTCGGTTACATCGGCGTGAACCTCTGCGCGCCGCAGATGCGATTCGGCGCACGCGCAGGTTGCCACACTCGAAACCATCGCAAGTGCCTGCGCGAATCGAAGGTAGTGGGCCGACGACAAAGTCATCGAGACGGCGCTGAGGTATCGGTTCCCGGCGAACCGGAGCTGGTCGGACGCGCACCATTGAACGCAACGCGCGCTACCGCTGTTTCGGGACGCGTCGTGTCATGAACGAGAACGCCGCCGTTCGATACGGAGTACACGTACTCGTCCGCAAACACTCCGCGACGAACGCTAACCTGCTCGCCGCTGCATCCCCAGCGACCGTCGGACAAACAGTAGGGTCCGATCAGGTCATCGTGACGAAGCGACGCGAGGGACGCGAAGCCGGTGTCCGTGCCCACGCGGAAGACCTCGAGGCTGCTGCGATACCGATACGAGCCGTCGGCTGCGTTCCATGACGCGAACGGGAAAGCCAGGAGCTTCTCCGCTGCAAAGTACGTGAACGCCTTATGATCCCAGTTCGCTTCGGAGTACCCCCAGCCCTCCGCCATGAACACGTGCTTGTGCACGAGCGCGGGATGCGTTGCGTCCGCAATGTTGAAGATCTGAAGCGCGAGCCCCAGCTGACGGCCCGATTCGTCCGCGTCGTATCCGATCGCGAGCAGGTGGTTCGCATCTAGGGGATGCATGTACGTGCTGAAGCCTGGAATCTTGAGCTCTCCGAGGAGGCGCGGCGCCCGGTCGTTCGTGAGGTCGACCGCAAAGAGCGGATCCGTCTGCCGGAAGGTAACGACATATGCACGATCACCCAGGAATCGCGCAGACTGCACGCGCTCGTTGTCGGTGATCAGCTCGAGGGTTCCAGCACGAGCGAGTCGGTTCGTCCCCACTTCCCCGGTGTAGGTCGTTACGAAGTTCTTCGTCGTCGTCGTCCGAGTCGTCGTCACGCCCGCGCGCCATACAGGCCATGTGGTTTCCGTAGAAGCAATTCGCACGAAGCCACTCCGCTCGTCGATCGAGAACTGGTCGTTGATCGAACCGGGAACGAACGTGGAGCCCTTGTACGTCGCATCGCCGTTCGCAGCGAGATCGAAGCGATGCACCGCAGTCTGATCCGAGATCGTGTCCGCTCCACTCTGGTATGCCCGATACCATGCACTCCAGTCCGGTTGCGCGAGCACGAGCGCATCTCGATTGGAGTAGACCGTTCCCGTGTAACCCGCGATGGCGAGGCTTGTGATGGGCGCGGTAGCCGTCTCGAGATCGAGGGACACGACCTGAGTAAGTCCGTAGTCCACCAGGCCCGGACGAGGAAGATGGTAGTTCCGGCAGGCAGGAGCGCTCGTCACGAGGGAACCTGCGACTCGTTCGACTCGAGCGGGTAGCCACTCTTCGATCCGCCGAGCACGGACAGCCGCCAGGGCGTCGGCACGCCAGAGCGCAACGCGAGCGGCGCGCGCTGTCGCGGTGAGGCGTCGGTACGCGTACCCGTATGGAGCGACGTTCTCGTACTCGCTCGGGTCACCTTCGCGGTTGAGGTACTCCCAGACCTGAGGGAGTTGCCACTCGTGAGTCCAGCCCCAGTGCTGAAGTACCGTGCGGACAACCGAATCGTACCGACGTGACGTCGTGTAGTTGCCTTCGAGGAAGAGCTCGCGCTCTACGGTGAGGTTGCCCTCAGCGACGCCCACGATCGTGACCTTCGTGAAAGACTGATACCAGCAGTAGTAACCGTACCCGCTGTCCGGTCCACCGCATCGCGCGGCGTCGCGCCGTGGATCCTGAGTCTGGGAAAACACGACGACGCGATCACCGGAGAGAAACATCTCGTTGGCGTAGCCTTCGATCCGAAGCTGACCGAGCTGGACCGTCTCGTTTGCTGGCCAGGACTTGAGCACGCGCAGTACGCCGTCGGTCAGCGTGAAGAGACGTCGTCCGTCCGTCTTGACGATGTCCGCCTCGTCGACGCCTTCGACCTGCGTATTGGTCTCCGAATGCGCTCTTGGCGCAGCGCTCTGATTCGCCCCAGCTCCCGAAGCACTGGGAGCGGCTGCTCTGGAGTCGCCCTCCGCACGACCCGCGAAGACGCCCCCGCCGTATCCTTCCTCGCGTAGGACTTCCGTAGCGGTCCGCTCGATCTTCGCGACCGCATCTTCCACGAACCCCGCGCGGAGCGAATCACAGTCGTCCATGAGAGCGAGTGAGCTCTCTGCCTTAGCCAGCACGGGCTGGTTCTGAGATGCACACGCCCCCGCCAGGGCGGCAATCACGGCGGCAAGAACAGGGGTCAGACGCATCGAGATCATATGGATACCTTTTCTGTGGAAAGGGACGACGTACATCCTGCAACGCCAGTGCCAAAAAGTGGCCGAATTAACAGCGTAAATCGCGGCCTTGGGATCGATGTCGCGGCACGTTCTGGCACAACGATCGAGCGCACCACCAAACGCGGTTCGGATTTCGGTGAGCCAGGGTTAGCGAACAATAGAGGGTCCAGAGTCACCGACGGCTAATTGATCAGCCAGTCGGTTTGATCCTGACGCGAGGTCGTTCTTTGCGATTAAGTCCGGAAAGCACTGTTCGTGTACGGCACGACGCGTGCAGTTCGTATCCTCGGCTACGCGAAACAGCCAGCACGAGGAACGCAGTGACAACATCCCGTCTACCAGGTTTCTACAAGCTCTCGATCGACGAGCGTCAGCGCGCGGTAGCGACCCAGACGCAGATCAGCGAGTTCGACCTCCGCCGTGCTTTGTCCGCAGGTGGGATGGAGGTCTCTACCGCAGAGAAGACCGTGGAGAACGTCATCGGGACATACTCCCTTCCCTTCTCCGTCGGACTGAACATCACGGTCAACGGCACCGATCATCTCGCTCCGATGGTCGTCGAGGAACCCAGCGTTGTCGCTGCGATGTCCAACGCGTCGCGCATGGTTCGAGACGGGGGCGGCTTCACTGCCGAGACAGATGAACCGCTGATGATCGCGCAGATTCACGTCGACGAGGTCTTGGACGTCGGAGCCGCATTTGATGCCATCGAATCAGAAACGAAAGCGTTGCTCGTCATCGCCAATCGAGCAGTTCCAGGGCTGGTCATGCGTGGTGGCGGCGCTCGCGAGCTTGAATGCCGAGACTTGGGCGACGGTCTCATCGCTATTCACGTAATCGTGGATTGCCGCAACGCGATGGGAGCAAATCTCGTCAACACCATTGCGGAGGCACTCGCTCCCCACATCGCCGACCTGACGCGCGGAATCGTCGCGCTTCGGATTCTCTCAAATCTCGCCGACCGACGGTGCGTGCGAGTGACCGCGCGAGTGCCTGTGCGTTCGCTCGCAACGGAAACCATGGACGGGCTGGAAGTCGCGCGGGGGATCGCGCGCGCTTCACGCATCGCAAGCCGCGACCCATATCGTGCAGCGACCCACAACAAGGGAATCATGAACGGCATCGATGCCGTCGTAATGGCGACGGGTAACGACTGGCGCGCGGTTGAAGCGGGCGCGCACGCATTTGCGGCGCGTGACGGCGCGTACCGACCGCTGGCTACATGGACGCTGGAAGGCGAAATGCTCGTCGGTTCGCTCGAGCTTCCGCTGGCGCTTGGAACCGTCGGAGGACCGATTCGCATTCACCGCGGAGCGGCTCTCGCGCTTCGGCTCGCGAAGGTCGACTCGGCCGCGGACCTCGCCATGCTCGCAGGGTGTGCGGGTCTGGCATCGAATCTTGCGGCTCTGCGCGCACTGACGACGGAAGGCATCCAGCACGGGCACATGGCACTGCATGCGCGAAGCGTGGCAGTCGCGGCCGGAGCAAAGGACGACGAAGTCGAGCAGCTTGCTTCGCTCATTCACTCGTCAGGGGCCGTGACGCTCGAGAACGCACAACGAACCCTCGTCGAAATGCGAGGCCCTCACCCTGAATTCGAAGAGGCGTTGGTCAGCGGCGCAACGTTCTTGTAGTCGGAGGGTTCCATGACGAGAAAAGACCTACAGCTTGTTTTGGCTGCGTTCTCCGTGTGCGCCGTCGGCGTCCTCCTTGGCCGTCCAGGCGTACTTGAAGCGTTCGGTGCGATCTGTGCAACTCTCGCGCTCGGCGGAATCGTCTACGGATACAACCGCATCGCGGACGCAGAAGCGGATCCGCTCGGAGACGTCGGCGCGGTGACGTTCGCGCGCGCGCAAGTCGCAGCGGGCGTTCTCGCCGCTGTCGTGTCGTGCATTCTGCTCTCGAACACTTCGCGCCTCGCACTGGCTGCAATCGCGACGAGCGGCGTTGCCTACTCGCTTTCGTTCGCGACGAAGACGTCTGTGAATGCGTTCCGCATCAAGAACTTGTTTGTCGTGAAGAACGTAGTCATTGGACTCGGTTGGGGCTTACTCATCCTGCTCGGTGCAGGCCGTGCCTCGTTCCCCGTTGTCGCCGTTGCACTCTTCGCCAGCATCCAAGTCTTCATCGGGAGCTCGCTGCGCGATCTTCTGGACATCGAGGAGGACCGTCGCGCACATGTAGAAACTCTTCCCGTACGCCTAGGCCGTGAGGGTGCAATCGCGATTTGCGAATGGACGAACGCCGGCTCGGTCTGCGCACTCGCCTTCGTCGCAGTTCAGACACCGCTCCTGGCAGTGCTGCTATTTGGAACGGTCATCTGGCGAGCCCGCTTGCTCACGGGACTCCTCCGGCGAGAGCAATCCTTCTTCACGCGCGTTGGAAACCTCGCAGCGTGTCACGTGATGCTTTTGGCCGCTGCTGTTTGGAGATTCGTATGAAAGCCCCCACCC
>CAZWQH010000273.1:0-7105 GCA_964635815.1 uncultured Sandaracinaceae bacterium | reverse complement strand
TCGACTCGTCGCCGACAAGAAGATCGACATGTACGCGATTTTCGGCCAGATCACTCACGGCGAGCTGGGATCGTACGACTGGGGCTTTCGGTCGTTTCGTGCGATGTCCGAGGGTTTCATCGAAAAAGGCTTCGCGGTCGTGGAGACTCTTCCGGGGAATCGCGGTGCGCGCCTCCAGAAGCGATTCTCGAGCGGACTGACTGTGAATATCACGATGCTCACGCCGGTTGATTTTGCAGACAACGTTCCGCGAGAGATCTCGGACGCGAAGTTCAAGGAAGCAATTCGATCGTCGGAGATCTTCTACTACAACGGCCACGCCTTCTACGGAGCGTTGAATGTGCTCGAGGACAAGGCGGCGTATCCCTCCAACCGCTATCAGATCCTCTTCATGGACGCATGTTGGTCATACGCCTACTACACGAAGCAGATCTTCCGCAACACAGCGACAGCGTCGGATCCGACCGGATATCTCAATGTCGATGTCATAAACAACACGGAGCCCGGAATCACCGGAAGCGAAGACACTGCGAGCGTTCTGTACAACGCGATCTTCGAAGGCGCGAACAAGACCGTCGCGCGAAAGACTGCAGTTGCGTACAGCTGGAACAATCTCATCACGTACATGAACCTCAGCGCCGAGGAGCGCGCGGCAGAGCGCCGCCAGTGGGGAACCGAGTATCCGGATCCCGAGATCTACGGGGTAAGCGGTGTTCGGACGAACCGCTTCCTCATGTCGCCCGCGCGTTGAACGCCGCTCGTCGAAGCTACGGTTCCCAGAGTGCGTCGAGACCCCAGTGGTCGCCAATGAACACGCCGCGACCGACGATTCTGTTCGGGAACTGAAGCTCGACGCGCACGCCACCGCTCGTGCTCCCCGTGCGATTTCCGGTCACAGAGACGAACTCCACGGATGCGCCTTGGATTACGTCGGCAACTTGTGGGATCGAGTCGCGGATGAATGCGGTCGCGTCGAAGCCTGCGCCGGCCTTTGTCGCATCAAGCGCTGCATCTCGTTCGTACCGAATGATCGGCACTAGACCCACGCCGCCGGTCTGGGCGCCGACTACCGTTGCGAGCACGCCTCCAAAAAGACCCGTGAGGAAATTCCCCGCTTCGTCCTCAGAAGCGCGCGAGTTCGCAGTCGAGCTGGAGCTCGAAGAGCTCGTCCGGCCGCTCACAAGGAGCGAGATGATTTCCGCGCGTGAGAGCCCCGCGACGCTCGATCGATAGTCGACCGTGATTCCCGTCTCGAGCCTTCCGCTAATGAGGGCGGTGATGACTTCGTTCGTGCCTCGGATGGAATGGACGGCGACGATGTCGACCGTCGGGTCGAGTTGCTCGCCACCATCGAACCCAAGCGCGCCGCGTTCTAGCGTGAACGTCCGTCCGAAAATGTTGAACGTGCCGCTGGGAAGAACGACGCGTCCACGCAAGCGCAGGGAAGGGGCAGCGTAGATGAGCGTTACGTCTGTCCCGATCGCGATCCGGAAATCCTGGCGTTCCACACGCGCGACCGTTTCCGGTGTCACGATATGGATGTAGTAGGTGTGAATCGTGTCCGCGCTTGCATCTGCGTCTTCGCCGACGACGGTGATATCGGGGTGCTCCTCGAGTGGTTGCAGGGAGCCGCCGGTGTCGTCGGGAACGCGCACGCGCAACTCTCTGACGTTCACTTCCACGTTGGTGCTCGACTCGAACATCTCACCCGTTCCGACCGCGCGCCCGCTCAAGAGGGCCAAAGGCGTTCCTTCGCGACGAGCGGGAAACTGATTCATGGAGACGTTCAGGTTGAAGCTCTTCGGGTAGAGGCCTTCGAAGTTCAATCGGCCTCCAACGGAAATTGAACCGTCTCCGTCGCGCGCGACGATATCGCTCAGGTCGGCGTGATTCTCATCGAACACAATCCGGCCAGCGATGCGATCTAGATGTTGGCCCGGGCCGAGAAGCTCGACAGTGCCTTCTTCGAGGTTGAGCTCGCCGTTCCAGTTCACATCGCGGAATGTCCCCTGTGCTTGCACTCGCCCCGTGACTTTCGCGTCCAGACCCTCGACGGAGGGAACGAAAATTCCGAGCGGCGCGAGGTGCGCGTGTGCGAACTCCGACTGAAGGATGAACTGTGCGTTCTCGGGCACGCGCGGTAGAAGATCACCGGGACTCCATGCGGATTGAACCGTCATCTGAACTGCCGAGTGCTCGCCGGTCTCTGCCCGAGCCGTACTGAGCTCGAGCACGAACGCTCGCGGCGTCACGCTAACGATTGCGGTTGTTGCGACGGCAGGCGCGTTCCCGAGCTTCAAGTTGGGCGAGTTGAAGATGCCCCGGATCCTGGCTTCCGCCGTTCCTGGATCGGTCAGCGCGACGCTTCCTTCAGCAGTGCCTTGTGCGTAGCGGCATACGATCGGGACCTGGCCTAGCTCCACTCGCGCCAGGCGCGCCGTTAAGCGGAGCGCAGGTTGAATGGGGGCGCCTTCACCTCGCAGCCACTTCTCGATCGGAAGATCGAGAGACGCGGCTGTGGTGAGAACTGGAACATCCGGTTGCAGAGAGCCATGTGCGGCGACCGTGAGCACATTCCCGCGAGCGTGGATCGCGATGAGACCTTCCGGTGCTGCATCTTGGGCGCATTCGTCCGACAAGACTCCCGGCGGCACGCTCGCACGGAGCTCCGCGTCTCCGTTCACGCGACCGTCTGCTTGTGAAACGTTGAAAGAGCCGCCCGCAAGCACTGGCAGCAGAGGAAGTCGATACCGGGCCGGGATTGGAATCTCGTTGACCAAGCGCTGCGCGATGTTGCCGCGAACGGTCCACGAGCTCCGACGAATCGCCTGAAGCGGGGAGCTGATGAGCTCGCGATAGTCGATCTGCGAGGCGTTGAGCTCAGCGTCTCCGACCGTTCCGTACTCGTCCGCAATGCGAAGTGCGACGACGCCCGTTTCTCGGGCGTAGTACACGCTCGTCACTACCGAGACCGGTGGTACGTCTGCGATGACGAAATCGTCGATCTCGACCGACACGTCGAGCGCGGGAGTTTGGAGAGTGTCCGAGAGCGCGACAGTGCCGGTGACCTTGCCTTGCACGATCGGGTCGGGGCCCTGTACCGCGGCGAGATCGAACTCCTCCGCGGACGCTCGCAATCGGAAGACCATCGTCTTGAGCCTGTCGCTCAGCGGCGCGTTTCCATCCGGGATCGTCGTGGTCAGGTCCAACGCAATGAAACCGCCTTGCGCGATCTGCACTTCGCTATTGCCAACGATCACTCCCTCTTCGAACGTGAGTGAGTACGACGCATCGACATCCCGCAGAGCCCGATACGAAACAGACGTGAGAGCACCTTCGAGGCTCACGCGCAGGTCTGCAAACTCGTTGCGGGAGCTCGCCGGGCGAGGTCCCCCGATCCGGCCGTTGAGCTTCAGATGAGCGTCGAGTGAGCCGCGCAAAGTCCTGAGACTGTCTGCGTACGCCCCGAGAGTGAGCGCATCCAGCGTCCTGAGATCGAGGCGCTGGAGGGTGGCGTCAATCTCGGTGCCGCGTGGGTTGCGCGTGCCGCCGTAACGTCCATGTAAATCGATTCTCGATCGTCCGCTCGCGAGTGTGGCCGGTGCGATTGCTACTTCGCTCGTAGAGCGCGTGACTTTGATCTCCGGAAATCGTCCGTCCCAAACGACGGTCGACGATGTCACCGCAAGCGCGGTGTTCTCCAACGTGAACTCACGAGGATTGACCAGGAGTGTCGTAGAGGCATCGAACTTTCTGCCGTACGCCCGCGTGCTCGCGGTGATGGCGTAGCGTGCTGGTCCGCCTCTGACCGTCGCTGTCACGTTGCCGAGGCGTGTTCCGGAAATCACGACGTTGTTGGCGACAACGTTTGCGCGCGCGCTCACGCCACGCTCGCCCAGCGTGACGATCCCGGAGGCACGTCCGCTCGTTGCGTTGATCGAACCGTAGTGGAGTGTTCGTACGTCTCCCGTTCCTGTGATCCTCGTCGTTCCGTCCGCCGTGCGTTGGGCATGGACGTTGGCGGTCAAGCTTCCGCTGGCGCCGGGAAGCGCCCGCTGCACGTAGGGATCCGCGCCGACGTCGGGGATGTTTGCGCGCAGGTCTCCGCTCAACGACCCGTCGAACCCGAACGTGAAGTGTCCGGCGAGCCGCGATCGCTCTCCAGGTGTCGAGAAGTCCTCGATCGAGACAGCATCTTCGAGCACGCGGCCGCGCGCGCGAATGTGCGGCACCGGATACTCGCCGTACACCGTCGGAGCGACGTCGACTTCGAAGTTCGGATGCGTCAGGTCTTCGCGGTCGAAGGTTACCCTCGCGCTCCCCGCAAGATACATGTCCGGTGCGCGTGTGATGGTCGCGGCGAGCCGAAGTCCCGTAGTGCGAACGGTGGCCGATCCGCGTTCGCGATCGAGCTCGGCGGTGATCTCCGCCGGTCCCGCGCTGGATGCCAGCGCAGCGCGTGCGCGAATGCGTCCTGCCTGAAACCAAGCAGTTACCTGTCCCGTCATTCGTTCAAGAGCGATGCGGTCCATCCCTGGAACGTGAGCCGCGCGTAAGTCATCGGCGTCGACGTTTGCAAACCGCGCGTCGATCCGCGTTCCTCGTTCGGCGGATCCCGGAACCGCTCCGTTGCGGTTGATGAGCGCAATCGTGGCTCGAGCATCGGACCTTACCCCCGCGATTTCCGCGTGGAGGTGTGAGCCGACGTCTGCGTCACCGACCACATGCGCCATCGCGTTGTTGATCTGGAGCGGCTCGTCGAACGGATGATCGAGGCGTGCCCGCGCGACGAAGGCCTTCAGTTCGAACCGTCGGCGAAACATGATCTCAAGCTCTGCCGAGATATCGGTCGCGTCGATGTTCTGGAGGCCCAGGAGCTCACCTTGAGCACGTGCCCCTCGCACGCGGATGTGTCGGATGTCGACGGTCGGCCCGTTCGATTTTCCATCCCCTGTGGTCCGCGGAGAGAACGCTTCTATTAGGCTCGGGGTGTCTGGCTCCTCCGCACCTGGGTAGAGAAAAACCTCGGCATCGAACACGTCCGCGCCGTGCGCAATGAGCTCGGCATGCAGCGCGCGGCCCACGTCCGGATACACCACCAGCTTCCGCGCGCGAATGACAACGCGTCCCTGCGGATCATAAACCGTGGCGTTCGTAGCGATGATCCTGCGGCGACTGATCTCGTCGATGCGTTCGATGGCGATGCTGCCTTTGACCTCGGCGTTGACGAACGCCACGAGCACGTCACGGGCCAGGATCCGGCCGGGGACCTCTTTCGCGTGATAGAGCACGCTGATCGCCACGCACACCACGACCACGAAGAGCCAAGCGATGGTGTGGCCAGTCGCAAGCCCTAGCGAACGTGCAATACGCTCGAAGGGGGATCGCATTCGGAGTGAACGTAGCCCAGTTTTGCAGCGGGCGCGCGTCCACCGGCACCGCGAGCGTCGCTCGCGGGCCCGAGCACGTACAGACTGTAGCTAAAACGCCTCGCCGAAGGTGATGTGGAACGCGCCGGGAAAGCGGGCGAAGCCGAGATCGACGTCGCTTCGCTGCTGCGCGAATGGACCCTGAAAGTCGTGAATGCGGCCCGCGAGATCGACCCGCACGATGCCGATCGACTCGAGGTGAAAGCGGAACCCTCCGCCAACAGTCAGTTGCGGGTTGTTCCATCTGAAATCGCGCGTGCGGCTCACATCGCCGACGTCTCCGAAGGCCACGAGGCTGAACCACGAGGTGAGACGCCAGCGCAGCTCGAGAGACGCCTCCCATCGGCGCACAGCGCCGGACGGGCCATCGCCCAGCTCACCAGAGCGAAAGCCGCGGTTGGATGTGGGTCCGCCTCCGCGTAGGCGGTAGCGTTCTGGACCGAGCTCACCGAGCGGCGTGTTTGGATCGAGCGTGGTCGAGAAGATCTCCATGAGACCGATCGCGAATCGCGTCGCGATGGTCACACCGAACGGCAGTGGAAAAAGCAGGCGCACTTCCGGTGTGAAGCGAACGTAATTCCACGAAAGAAACGCCGCCTGCTGGGAGCTGACCTGGAAAAACGCGCCGAAGTCTTTTCCACGCGGATCACGCAGGTCGAGCGCAATCGTTTCCTCGAGGAAGAGGACCGAGTTCTCGGCAGGTTGCCGTGCGAGCACCGAATCGCAGTCGGGGGACGGGACTGCGCACTCGCGGGGCCGTTCGAAACGGAACGGGGAGAAGATGTACGTGTTCACGGTCGCGCTTGCCGTAAGGCGCTGATCGAAAAAATTTCGGCGCGGGCCCACGCTGATGACGAGCTCGTGTCGATCGAACGACTGACCGAACGGATCGGGTCCGACGTTGTACCGCGCAGAGAAATCTAGGCTGGTCCGCGCTTCGAGAAGTGCAGGAATCGAGAGCGACGCGTTTGCTTCGAGACCGAGGGTGACCGGATCGACCGCAGGGAAAGGGTTTCGAAACACCACACGAGGCCGAAGCTCGACGCGTCCGCGCTCCATGCCTCCGAACAGATTGCGATGTTCGAGTGCGCCAAGAATGTGAACGTCCCACTGGCGTGGTTTCGGGTTCTGCGGATCCATGCGTTCCGCATCGCCCTCCTGCAGCCCCACACCAATCTGCGCCCGGAACATACGACCGGTGCGCAGCCGCACATCGACATCGATGAGATCTTCTTCGCTCGTGAAGTCCGGCGCGATCTCGACCGTCGAGAATGTGCCCAGCGCGAAAAGCGCGCGCTGCGCGTCGGCGATGGCCTGTTGACTGTACGGGTCGCCTCGTCGAATCAACGTTGTCGCTAATACCGTGGCACCTGGAATTCCGTCGGCGTCGTCTCCTTCGACGTATATCCGCACGCGTCCGAATCTGCACCGCGGACCTGACGCGACCTCGAACATCACGTCTGCGACGCGCGCCTCCGGATCGATGCGCGCTTCCGCCTCCACCGCTGCGTGTGCGTACGAACCGTTCCGCAGACGTGTCGCTAACTCCACCTTTGTGAGATCGATATCCGACTCGTCGAATCGTTCCCCGACGCGGAGCGTGACGGCGCCCCGGACTTCGTTCGCAAGATCCCCCGGCAGCTCCTCGAGCCCTCGGATCTCGATCGACCGAACCT
>CAZWQH010000272.1:0-7162 GCA_964635815.1 uncultured Sandaracinaceae bacterium | reverse complement strand
AACAAGCCGCACCCGCCGTCGTTGCAAAGCCTGTCATCGAACAAAAGCCGGCAGTGGCTGCAACGCCCGCCGTCATCGATCCGTTCGCAGCGCTGTCCGCCGCCGCCGTCGCGGGCAACGTCGCTGCAGCACGACTCCCGAGCGGAGACAGCGCGCTCGTTTCATCGGAAGTAGCCTTCCCGAAGGCGCCTCGGAGCGCAATGGGACCGGTGCTGGTCGTCGGCCTGCTGCTCGCGGGCGCCGCGGGATTCTACTGGTACACGCACCGAGCTCCGGACGCGCCCACGAAGGTAGCGCTCACCGTTCGAACGAACCCATCGGGTGCGCACGTCGCGCTGGACGGGCTCGATCTCGATGGAATGACACCCATGTCCATCCCTGCTCGGCTCGACGTTTCGTCGAAGCATCGTGTCGATGTGAAGCTTGCTGGATATGAACCGATCACGCACTCGTTCGATGTCGGCGCGGCAGATGTGGAGCTGCCCTTTACTCTGCGAAGAGAAACCGGAAGGATTCGCGTCGAGACCGAGCCCGCCGACGGAGAAGTGTTCATCAACGGAATCAGCATGGGACGCGCGCCTTTCGAGGGTCCCTTCCCGCTCGGATCACTTTCGATCCGCGCAACACATCACGGCAAGGAGGTCATCCAAGCTGTGACGCTGACGGTTGCAAACGCGGTCGTGACTGTGAAGCTCATCGTTCCGCCCGCCGAACGCGAGCGACGTCGACCTAGGTAGCACGCGCTGCGCCCGAATCGATCAGCACGCCGATCTCGTCGGACGTAAAGCCGTGATCGGCTAGAAGCTCGCGAGTGTGCTGACCTTGTGCCGGCGCAGGAGCAAGTCGCGGCGAAGTGCCGGATCCAGGAGTCGAGAACGCGAAGCTGCTGCCCACGAGCTTCACGACGTCGCGCGCCATGAAGTGAGCATCCGAAATCACCTCGGCAGGCGAGCTCGCCACTTCCACGCAGACGTCGCGGGTACGCGAATACTCCCGCCACTCCGCGGCAGATTTCGAGGCAAAGACGCGAGCGATGGATTCGTGTAGCTCGCGTTGATGCGCGCCGGTACCGAACGCCGTCGGCGTCGGCGGCAACCCGTGATCCGTTGCGAACGTGATCCAGAACTTGGGCTCAAGCGCGCCACACGAGACGCGCACCCCGTCTTTCGAAACGTAGGACGAGTAGATCGCCAAACCACCCGTGAGCGTGTCGTTGCCTCGCACTCGGGTCGAATCCGCAAGCGCAGACGCCAGCGGGAACACGCTCATGGCGAGCGCGCTCTCGGTAAGCGAAACATCCACGAGACCCGGAGCGCGACCGACGAGGCGGGCGAGGATCCCGATCACGGAGAACAGAGCTCCACCAATGTCCGCGACCTGCAGCGGAGAATGCATCGGTGCGCCTGTCTCTGGACCCGCAAGCTCGAGAACACCGGCGCGCGCGAGGAAGTTGAGATCGTGTCCGGGCTTCTTCGCATCGGGACCCGTCTGACCGAAGCCTGTGAGGGACGCGACGATCAGGTTTGGCGCCGCGTGCTTCAAAACATTGGGACCAAGTCCAAGTCGTTCGAGCGTGCCTGGACGGAAACTCTCGAGGAGCACGTCGTACTTCGGCAACAAACGCAGGAACGCTGCGACGCCACTCGCCTGTTTCAGGTCGAGGGAGATGCTTCGTTTGCCGCGGTTCAACGCCACGAACACGGCGTTCATTCGATCTGGACTATGGGCGTCGCCCGGGGACGAAGCAGAAAACGAAGACCCGGCGTACGGCGGAAATGCTCGCCAGTAGTCGCCGGGTCCGGTGTCTTCCAGCTTGTCGATCGTCGCGCCAAGGTCCGCGAGCACGGAGCTCGCGAACGCGCCTGGCAACAAGCGACTCAAATCGAGCACGCGAACACCCTCGAGAGGAAGCCTGCCGGCGGGGTCCGTCATGCGTTGCGGTTCAGCTACCGAGAATCTGCTGAAGCTTGGTGGCTAGCATCATGTTGCCGCCGACCTTGAGCTTGCCCGACATGAACAGCTGCATGCCCGCGCCTGGCGTCGAGCGAAGCGTGTTCCAATCAGCTTCGGCCATCTTGATCGTGCAGTCTGCGCCGCCCGCGTCGCCTTCTTTGACGCCGACGTCGTCTTTGCAGTTCACGGTCCACGTGCCGCCATTGGGGCCGTCGATCGTGAACAGGAACACGGCTCCGATACCTTTCACGGTGTCTTTGTTTGCTTCGAGGCGCGTGGGGATGTTGG
The DNA here is from genome assembly GCA_964635815.1 of uncultured Sandaracinaceae bacterium. Lineage (GTDB taxonomy): Bacteria > Myxococcota_A > Polyangia > Polyangiales > JADJQN01 > CAZWQH01. The sequence goes on along the minus strand of CAZWQH010000272.1, from coordinate 4,921 downwards.
TCGTGAAATCGGTCTTCGGATCAGCCATGTGTTCTCCTATTTCCTAGCAATGTATGGGGTTATCACGGGATTTCACGGGGTCAAATGCTGGGGAGTCGGCAAAGTCGCGAATTTCGGCGGGGGATCCGAATCTGGTATGGTCGCCAACGTGACCGACTTCCTCAAAAAGGGCTTCATCAAGAAACAAGGCGCGAAGCTCATTCAAGATCCGCGCGTGATGAAAGTGATGCAGGACGAGCGCGTCATGAAGGTGCTGATGCGTGCGATGCAACTTCGCGGTCAGGTCCAAGACAGCATGGACAAGCGCGTCGCAACGGTGGCGCACGGCTTGAACCTCGCGACGCGCGCCGATCTCAAAGACGAGATTCGAGAGCTGAAGAAGACGCTTCGCAAGCTCGAGCAGGAGCTCGAAAAGACGAAGACCGACAAGAAGCCGCGCGAGTAGCGTTATTCGATCGCGGCTGCAGGCACCCCTGCGCGGTCCATTTGCTTGGACTACACGTAGGCCTCTGTGCCGTACGCTGACACCAATCTTTGCCTCTGAAGCCTTGTAAGTTGAAACAAAGAGAGGTTCCGATCGTTAATCTCGGCGATGCCTTCTTCTGCACGCGTTCTGGTAAGCCTCGTGATGTGTCTCGCACTGTTGGGTTCGAGCGCGCAGGCAGACGGACAACGCCCTGGGAATACGGCTCCATCCCCCACGCCCCCTGCCCCAGTCGATCCGGCGCGTGCCAGGGCACAGCGGCTCTATGACGAGGGCGTAACCGCTTACGGCGAAGGCCGGCTCTCTGCGGCTCTGCAGAAGATGCGTGAAGCCTTCGCGGCGTTCGCCAGCGCCGAGCTCGCGTACAACATCGGACGCATCGCCGAGCGCGCAGGCGACGCCGACACGAGCATCGAGTTCTACCGCGAGTACCTCCGACGAAACCCAACGGCCCCTGCGAACGAGACCACCGACATTGCGCGACGCATTGCCTCGCTCGAAGCGCTCAAGTCGAGACAACGCGAACAACTCAGAACGATCCCGCCCTCAAGTGACGCGTTGATCGCAGAGGCTCGGACGTTCTACGACCGCGGAGTGCAGCTCTACGGTCGGCGGCGTTATCGAGCGGCGTATCTCGCGTTCGAAGCCGCGTACAACCACGCGCAGCTTCCCGAGATCATCTACAACCTCGCGGTCGTCTCCGAACGTTTGCACGAGCCGGCCCGTGCAGTGGATTGGTACAACGAGTACCGGCGCGACGCTCGTGACCCTGCCGACCGCGCGCTCGCAGAACGACGCATCGCAGAGCTCCGCGCGCAGTAATTCGGCGTTATTCGATCGGGCCGAACGCCTCGCGACTCAGCCTCCAGCGACGAGCGCGCCGATCAGCTTCACCAAACCGTAGCCAATCGCTACCGCGACCCCGATCGCGACAACCGCGATCACGCCCATGACTCCGAGCGCCAATCCGAGCGAGGTTTTGAGCTCGTCGTCGACGATCGGACGCGCCCGTGAACTGGCAGGCGAAACGCCAGTGCTTGCTGACTGGGTATTTGCGGTGGCTACGCCCGCGTCGATCATCGAAGGTTCCCGCTTGCGATGAGCCTTCAAGAGCTCGAAGTTTCGGCGGTTGGCCTTGAAGAGAACATCGAAGATATCGCCCCCGACCGGGATCGCGCCGATCAACAGATCCGCTCCCCAGTTGATGATCATCTGCACGATCACTTTGCGTGGAATCCGCTCCCGAACTGCGACGTAGAGCACGGAAAGCGAGACAACGCCTGTTGCGATGTCGCCAACCACGGGGAAAGCGCCAAGGATGGCGTCCAGACCAAACTTGAAGTTGGTGCCCGGAACGGTGAACGCATCGTCCATCCAGCTGACGAGCTTCTCGAGCCACGCGTAGACCTTGTCTGGATGAGGAAGGCGGTCCTCGATCGTGCGCGCACGCGCACCGCTTTCCGCGGGCGCCACACGAACGAGAGCGCCCGTCTCCTCGCCCGAGTCACCGCTCATGCGCTCGCCTTGCCGGTGCTCATGAGCTCGGGGCTACCAGGACCCGTCCCAGAACGGGCGCGAAGCCACTCGTGGATCGTTGCCCACACGGTCGTCGGTGCAACACGACCGAGCACGAGGTCGACGTGGCCGAACGGAAACTCCCGGTATTGCTTGTCCGCAGAACGTGCCCGCTCGAACGCTGGGCGCACAGACAAAGGCGGCGCGATTCCATCGTGCATTCCCGCCACGACCAGCAACGGCAAATCCAGCAGCTCGAACGCAGCTGCATAGTCGCGCGTACCGTCACGACTCTTGAGCGCTCGAGCCGCACCGCCGCTGATGATCTCGACCGCAACTCGAAGGCTGGTGCGATCGAACGCACGACGAAGATACTCGTCGAGCAGATCGACTTCGATGCTCTGCGGACGCCAAACGCTGCCAGGCACGGGAAGTCGGTCCCAAACCGCACGTCGCTTGCGCATGTGAGCTGCAAGGGGTCGCAATGTGATCGCCGGATCGAGATCGAGCATTCCCGAGAGACGAAACAATTCCACCATCTCGCGAAAGGCATAGAGCAGGCGTGAGCCGCGCCCAAATCGGTAGGGAGAGCCGATCGACACGATTCCGGCGACGCGCCCACGCACGCTGGTCGCCGCCGCTCCATACGCGATCAGCCCACCCATCGAGTGGCCAACCAAGAACGGCCGCGCGTTCGGAACCAAGCGCTCGATCTCTTCCACGCATCGCGGAATGTCGTGATCGATGTAGTCGTCCATCCCGCGCGGTCGCTTCGCGCCAAAACGACGCGAACGGCCATGCCCTCGAAGGTCGACATTGAAAACGTCGAATCCCGCAGAGGCGAGGTAGTTGGCGAACGATCGCTGCGGCATGTGCCACGAGTATCGATTCTGCCCAAACCCGTGAATCAACAGCACCGGCGCGTGAGACGCATCGCCGCCGACTCGACGCTTGCGCACGAGCGCGAGGGCCGAGCTCCCCGACGTCATCAGAACTTCCTTGAGAAAGGAGTCCTTGATTTCACGGTCGATCGACTGCTCGACAATGTCGGAGCGAAGAATCATCCGGATGAACCTATAGGCCCACGAGCCTGCCGGGGAAAGGTCCGCGTGCTAACTTGCGCGCGGCACCATGAGATCTCCCGGACAAGTTCGGAAACTGCTCGCGCCGCTACTCGTCGTCGTTGCGCTCGTGCTGGGATCCCGAGCGGCTGCCGGACAAGGGCGCGTGAGTAACGCACCAATCACACGAGAGTCGCTCATCGCAGCGCTCTCCGGCTACGAGAGCGAACCGAGCGCGCAGCAGTGGGCAGTCCTGGGAGCACCTGCGGCGGCGCTGTTACCTGTAATCGCTCGAGACGCGACGCAGCCTCCGGTCATTCGGATTCGCGCTCTGCACGGTCTTGCTTACTTTCCGACCCTCAGCAGCGAGTCAGTGCTCGCCTCCGTCGCGCGATCCGATCCGTACGACCTAATTGTTCGCCATGCTCTTCTTTCGTTGCGCGCGGGCTTTCCGACGAGAGCCGAGCGGTACGCACGCGAGCTGATCGGGCATCGAGAGGTCGTCGTGCGGGAGACGGCCGCAAAGATGCTGCTCGAGATTGGTACCACCAGCGCACTTCGCACGCTCCGAGGACGACAAAGCGCGGAGACCGATCCGGTGATCGTCGAGATTCTCATGCTCGCAAGTCCCGCGGGCACCTCGCGAACGACACGTTGATCAGAGATCGACCTGCTCTACTGGATGCGTCTCGTCCCCGAGAAACCGACCCGCGAGCTCCGCGAATTTGGACGGCACATCCGTCGCGAGGAGCGTGAGCGTTCCGCGCGCGGCCGCGCCGTCGGGCTTCGCGAGGTCTCGCTCTTCTAGAAACGACGCGAGCTCGAGAGACGTAGACTGCGCGCTGTCCACGACGCACGCGCCGTTGGGTCTCATCCGCCGCGCTGCGTCTTCGATGATGGTGCGCAACACCGGATAGTGCGTGCACCCGAGAACCAGCGTGTCCACATCGGCATCGAGCACGCCCTCGAGATATCGCTCGACGGCGAGCCGCGGCACGTCTCCGGTGATCCAACCTTCTTCGACCAGCGGCACCAGGAGCGGCGCCGCGCGACTGAAGACTTCCACACGCGGATCGATTGTAGAGATCGCGCGCACATACGCGCCGGAGCTCACCGTGCCCTGCGTTGCGATCACGCCCACTCGATTCGTCTTCGTCGCAGCAACGCCTGCGCGTGCGCCCGGCAGAATGACGCCCATGACCGGCACGTCGAGCTCCACGCGAAGCACATCCAGTGCGACGGCGCTCACCGTATTGCAAGCGACGACGAGAAGCTTGATGTCGCGCTTGGCAAGAAGTCGCGCGCAGCTCCGCGCGTAGCGCACGACCGTGGATGGACTGCGGGTTCCGTAGGGCACGCGGGCCGTGTCACCCAGGTACACGAGGTCTTCGTTCGGGAGCCGCTCCCGAATCGCGCGAACGACGGTAAGTCCGCCGAGGCCTGAGTCGAAAACCCCGATTGCCTTCGCGGCCTGACTCACGGCGCGGGGACGTCCATCGTGAACTCTGCGGTCATGTGCTTGACGCATGTGGGCGCTAGGCTGGGAACAAATCCGCGACCCAACTGACCCTGCGTGTTGTCGCCCCAGCAGGCCAATCGACCGTCACTTCTGCGAGCGCAGAAGTGCGCGGGATGAGGCGCGACGGGATCCGGCGCGAGCTTCGGGCCACCTCCGAACACGTCCACGATGTTCACGAAGTTGCGGTCGGGGAAGTACGTCGGAGAGCTGCTGCTTGGACCATCAAAGCCTGGCCCCAGCTCGCCACACGTTGCGCCGCCCCAGCAGTACACGAACGAAGAACCGTATACGCACGAGGTGTCGCCAGCCGCTGCCACTCCCAAAAGCGTCGGGTCGGGTGGG
>CAZWQH010000271.1:0-7238 GCA_964635815.1 uncultured Sandaracinaceae bacterium | reverse complement strand
TTCTGCAGAGGATTTTTGTTTTGGGCAATTCATTTGGGAGATCAAAAAAAACGAGATATTTCTCACATGGGCGAACTTTCTTTCAGGCATAATATGGATGGAGTTGCGATAAAGTTTCTTGGGAAAATGAGCCGCTCTGACATTCAGAATCGATTGTTCTAATATGGAAGATTTAGTCCGGCTTGAAAAAGTATCAAAAGCTTTCGGGCTCATTCAAGCTTCTCGCAGACTTTCAGGGGAACTTTGTCGAGGGTGACCTTGTTCACACTGGCGCGGGCAAGCTTCTCGGTTGTGACGAACTGCGTCTTGTAGAGGGAAGCTGCGTACTTGAGGAGATCCATCTCCGTCATCGCGCGAACGGCGAGAATGCCTTCTTCCGCGCGAATGCCCGTCCGCTGCGCGTGCATGACGGCATCCTGGTGCTGCATCTGCGAGATGCGTCGCTCTTGCACCAGTCGATCGAGAATGCGCGTTCCAGGAACGTTCGGTCGGCTCACGGGACGACAGAGCTTATCCGGAAACGCGACAGAATTGGGAGAGGCTTGCGAAGTCCCTTCGAGAGACTTGTTCAGCGGGCAGATAGGGTTCACCTTCATGCGCCCATGCAGAACCGCATTCCCAGCGCAGATTGCGCGGCGTCGATGCATCCGCCCCGCCGCACGCTCGTCCGCGCCGTCGGATTCGTGGGAATTCTCGCGTTTTTCGCGGGGTGCGGGGGACCTTCCTTTACTGCAAACGTGTTCACCGATGGGCCGCTTTCCTACCGTGTCGGCAACCTGGCGGGCGATTGGCGGCAAGCGCAGGTGGAGAACAACGACCTCGCGTTTTCTCACGCCGATGGATCGCTAATTCAGGTGAACTCGTCGTGCGATCGCACCCTGGACGCGCCGCTCACGGTTTTGACGAACCACCTGCTCGTGATGTTTACGGAGCGTGAGTTTCAGGAGCAGGTGCTCGAGCAGCTCGACGGGCGTGAGGCGCTCCGCACGCGAATGACGGCGAAGCTGGACGGCGTGCCGCGGCAGCTCGAGCTGATCGTCATGAAGAAGAACGGGTGCGTCTTCGATCTCGCACTTATCACGGGGCCTGACCCGATGTTCACCGCCAGACGCGAAACATTCATGGCGTTCAGCCACGAATTCCAGGTCACGTCCCCATGAGGAGCTCTCATGAGTGACGGTACCGACCCCATGTCCATGCTGCTCGATCGGCAGCGCCTACCGTTCTTCAAAGCGATCTGGGCGTGGCTCGTGAATCAGACTGAGCGCTTCGAGTCGTCCATCGCAACATTCGGTGCCGCGACGATCCTAGCGATGCGCGCGGGCCGAGCGTTGTTGACCACACGGTTCGAGTTTCGTGCGTTCATCTATCAGGTCGAGCAAATCGGTGTTCGCTCGCTCGGCATCGGAGCAGCGACTGCGATCTTTGTCGGGATCGTCATGGCGATACAGTTCGCGTTCTCGCTCGAGCGTTTCGGCGCGAAGGACACGGTCGGTCGCGTCGTCGGCCTTTCCGAGGTGCGAGAGCTCGCGCCTTCGCTCACGGCGCTCGTGGTCGGCGGCCGAGTCGCTGCGGGTATCGCAGCGGAGCTCGGCTCCATGAAGGTCACGGAACAGATCGATGCGATTCGCGCACTGGGTGCGGACCCGATCCGCAAGCTTGTCCTTCCGCGCATTCTGGCTGGCACGATCGTGATGCCGCTCATCACGTGTTACGCGCTCGTGCTCGGTATCGCGAGCGCGATGGCGGTTTCCTATCTTTCCTTTGGCGTCCCAATGCCGTTCTTTCTCTCGAGCGCGATGGCCACGATCGAGCTGCAAGATTTCGTGAGCGGCGTCGCGAAGACTCCCGTCTTCGGATTTCTCATCTGCCTTTTGGGCTGCCACTATGGACTTACGACTGCAGGTGGAACGGAAGGTGTCGGTCGCTCGACGACGACTGCGGTCGTCGTGGTTTCGATCACGGTGCTGGTGGCCGACGCAATTCTTACGCAGGCTTTTCTAACGTTTCTCCCGCCGCCTTAGGGCTGCGGGCTTTCATCGACCATCGGGCCGATTTCTTCCCCCGACATCACAAAGAACGCTTCTCCATACGTCTGCAGGAGCTCGAGCGCGCGGTCCATGTCCTCGTACGAGTGACCGCGAGTGACGTTGACGCGTAGGCGCTCTTCGCCCTTCTTCACGCCGGGGTAGGTGATCGGAACCATCATCACGCCGTTCTCCATGAGCGCGATGTGCATGAAGAGAGCTTTGCGTTCGTCTTTGCACATGACAGGCATGATGTGTGTGTCGCTGTGTCCAAGATCGAACCCGATCTCCAGGAGGCGCTTGCGCATGTACGCCGCTTTCTCGTGAAGCTCTTGAACGAGCGCAGGGCCTTCCTTCTCGAGCATCTCGAGAATGGTCGCAGCAGCCACGACCACGGGAACCGGTAGCGACGCAGAGAACAAGAACGAGCGCGCGTAGTGCTTTACGTGATCGACAACGTCGGAGTTGCCGAGGAGCACGCCGCCGATTCCGCCGAACGTCTTCGAGAATGTGGTGACGACGACGGGAACACGACCTTCGAGGCCAAAGTGCTCGAGCACTCCGCGACCGTGTGTGCCGAGCGTGCCGGACCCATGCGCGTCATCGAGCATGATCGGCGCCTTGTGCGACTCTGCGACTGCGAGAAGGTCCGGCAGCTTCGCCATGTCGCCGTCGAGTGAATAGATCCCTTCCATCAACACGATGGCCTTCTCACGTTCGCGGGTCTTGAGGACGCGATCGAGGCTCTTGGACGAGTTGTGATTGAAGAAGCGGACTTCCGGTTGGCGAGTGGGGGTTCCTGCGCTGAGGAACGTGCCGTCGAGAATGCACGCGTGACTCAGGTTATCGAGCGCAAGAGTCACGTCTTTGTCTGCGAATGACATGATTGCGCCGACCATCGCTTGGTAGCCGGTCGTGAAGACGAGGCACTTCTCGAAACCGAAGTAACGAGCGAGACGGTCTTCGAGCTCGATGTGCGCGGTCGTCGTCGCTTGCACGCGCGAGGAGGAAAGACCGCAGCCAAAGGTGTCGACTGCCTTCTTCGCGGCTTCCTTCACCTTGGGGTGCATGGTGAGCCCGAGGTAGTCGTTCGAGCTGAAGTTCAGAATCTTTTGACCGCGAATCGTGGCGTGGATGCCGCCGGATTCGAAGGGCTTGAAGTACGGATATACCTGGCGTTCGTGCGCGTCCCGGATGCGCGCGAGTTCGGTGTGTGCTTTCGAATCGAGCCAACTCGGTGCGTGTGCCGCTTGCGAGGGAAGGGTCATAAACGACCCGGAACCTAGCTGAAATGTTGGTTCGCGCATCTGTTCGCCGCGTAGCTTCCTACGCAGTAGGAACGCCGCGCTCTTGTACTAGCGGCAGGAAACGCCGCGCTCTTGTACTAGCGGCAGGAAACACTACGCGGCGGCGATGACTGCCGCGGAAACGTTGCCGTAGTAGCCGACGGCGGTGACGACAACCGTTCGCACACGCCGTGGCGCATCGCCGCCCGTAAGCGCCGTGACAGGAACTCCGGACAAGAATGCGAGAGCGACGCCCATTCCGAACGCACCGCTCGCGCCAAACGTCTCGCCGAACAACATCTTGGGAGCCACCAGGGCAGGGCGCTCTCCGAGAACCAATCGAAGACCGATACGTTCAGCATCATCCATACGACCGAGACCCGATTCACTCGTGACGACCAAGTCGATCTCTTCCGGCTTGATGCGTGCGTCGAGGAGCGCAGCTCGAACCGCGCGTGCAACCGCGTCGGACGATGAGTGTACGAGCAGAGCCTCGCTCTCTGGCGGATCGAATGCCGTTCCGTAACCGAGTGCGAGACCGCGGATGCGCGCTTTGCGAGTCCGCGCTTCTGCAAGACGCTCCGAACAAAGATAGAGCGCGCCTTCTCCAAGACGCAGCCCGACGCCAGTGGGATCGCCGGGTCGGTAGGACACGCCTTGATCCGCGACCGATCCGAGCTTCTTGAATGCGAGATAGAGCGGCTCGCTGACAACTTCCGCGCCGCCAACCAAGAACATGTCGCCTCTTCGATGACGCAGGTGCGTCTCGCATGAAAGTAGCGCGTCGATGGCGCCGCAATTCCCATCCACGATGGTGACGTTGGGCGCGCGCAGATTTTCCCAGATGCTTACGTAGCCCGCAGCTGCGTTGATGACTGTGTTGGGAAAGCGAGCAGGGTTGATGTAGCGAGGGTCTTCAAGCTCGGCGACCAGATTGAGCTCGGTGATTGCGTCGAGTGAACCGTATGCCGTCGCCGAAACGATACCGACTTGCTCGGCACGCGCATGGGTGAACTCGCCTCCGGACTTGAGGCCTGCATCCTCGAGTGCGTGCTTTGCGGCCACGATCATGAACTTCGTCATGCGATCGAAGTTGCGAAGACCCTTTTCTCCCAGGAACGTCGTCGCATCGAAATCGCGGACTTCGCTCGTGCATGCGTCGGGAAACTTTTCGTTCGAGAGAGCAACGGAGGCTCCCTGAAAGGCACGCTCCGCTGCAGGTTTCGAGTTCGCGAGCGCTGCGCACCAAGCGTCCCAGCCAGTTGCGATTGGACTGACGAGGCCAACGCCGGTGATTGCGATCGGTTCCATCAGAGCACCCCTACGGTCTCGGGAAGCACACCCGGTCGCGCGAGACACAAGGCAGCGTCGTATCCGCCGAATGCGAGCGCGTTGTTGAGCACGACGTCCGCGCGACCTCTGGCTGGAACGTTCGCAACAACATTCACGGTGCACTCCGGATCCGGCGTCTCGTAGTTGATCGTCGGAGGATAGATGCCCGTCAGGATGGTCTCGACGCAAGTCACCGCTTCGAGCGCGCTGGCAGCTCCCATGCAGTGACCGATCATGCTCTTCATGCTCGATAGTGGAACACGGCGATCGCCGAACACACGTGAAACGACAAGTGACTCGATCTTGTCGTTCGCATCCGTGCCTGTTCCATGCGCGTTGATGAAGTCCACGTCTTCTGGACGAATGCCGCTGGCTTCAATCGCGCGCCGCATCGAGAAGACGCTTCCTTCTCCTTCGGGGTGTGGCCGCGTGATGTGGTGTGCGTCGCACGCCAGACCGTAACCGCCGACTTCGGCGAGCATCGCTGCGCCACGTCGCACTGCATGCGCTTCGGATTCGAGCACGAGGATTCCCGCGCCTTCGCCAACAAGCAGACCTTTGCGGTTCTGATCAAACGGCTGGCACTTCTCCGGCGCAACGGCGCCCAGCCTCACGAAGCCCGCGAACTGGAGGCGCTCGATGATCTCGCTCGCACCAGCAATAGCGATGTCCGCGCGGCCGGAGCGAATTTGGTCCGCAGCGAAACCGATCGCGTAATTCCCCGCGGCGCACGCGGCTGGAAGTGTTTGCGTGATCCCGGAAGCTCGGAACGATCGCGCGATGTGGAGTGGAAGCAACGCAGTGCCGTACGATGGCAATCGGTTTGTCGTGACTGCGTCTTCTCCGCGGTGAAACCACTCGGCTTCGAGGTCTGCCATGATATCGGCCTCACCCATCGTGGTTCCAATGATCACGGCGGTGCGATCACCTGCGACCTCAGGATCCTGAAGGCCTGCATCTTCGACCGCCATCCGTGCAGCTGCGAGCGCGAATGCCGAACAGCGACCCGTGCGGCGTGCTTCTGCCGAAGTCATGAAATCGCGCGCGCGAAAACCCTGAACCTCGCACGCGATCGTCCGACCAAGCGTGCCAGTGTCGAAGAGACTGACGGGACTAGCGCCGGATTTCCCGGTGGAGATCGCGTCCCAGAACGCCTTGCGACCAAAACCCAATGAGCTGACGACGCCCATGCCTGTGACGAACACTCGTTGCGTCATGAGAGCGGACCGTAGCAGCAGGATGCAAGGATGGCGCGCGGACGGGTTTTTGCGTGTCAGTTGAGTTGCCTTCGAAGCACGCGGCGGAAGCCATCAAGCGGCTGCTTTGCTAGCCGGCGCGTTGTCGGTGGCGCGGTCGCGAACCAGCTGCCGCTCGTTCGCACCAACCGCGATACGGGCGAATTCGTGGAACAACGTAGGGGAGATGGCTCAAGTGCGGCGGTTCTGATCCTGGCACAACGCGTGCTGCTAAGGCCCCGACCGAATGAGCTCGAAGTTAATCCCGAACAACCTGATCGCGATCGTTTTGGCCCTGAGTGTCTCCGCACCGATGGGGTGCGTGACGGGGATGACCGTTTCCGCCGCCGAAGAGGTTGACAGCGTCGGAGGCGCAACTGCCCGTGCCGATGGTTCGCCAGGCGCGGATGCGTGGCTCCTTTCGGACGACGGTTCGAACCTCGTTGCGCGTGGATTGGGCTCGTTTCCGGTCGCGATTGGAGTCGGCGTCACGGGCGATAGCATCAGCGTGACACTGCCAGGCGCCACGTTCGCGGTGGACGCGGATGACACGCTCATCAGCTCGCAGATTTCTGATCAGGCGTCGTTCGAGGACGCGCTCAATGTCTTCTCCAGCGACGCGGTGATCGCGCTCGGGACGGACGTCTCCGAAGCCGCGGACGCGAGCGGTGCGACGAACACGTCGTCGCCCGCGAACTGTGTCGGCGCACGTGCCAGCAAGCGACTCAACTCGATGCTTCGTTGCGTTGCGATCGCTGCGGGGACGAGCGTCGCAGGCAAGTACATCAAGGGGAAGATCGGGCTGGCGATCGGAGCTGCGGGCGGGGTCTTCTTCTGTCGCGGCACCGTGATGGAGTACTTCCGGGAGCGCGCTTACTGTCGCAACCCAGGTCAGATCACGCTCGCTCACACGAACATTGTCACGCCGAATCCGGCCACGAGTGCGCGCCCAGTCGAGCTAACCGTCGGATACGAAGGCGCGCGGTATGGGTCCGAGAATCCCGTGCACGTGGACGTTGTTGTCACACACGCGGATGGCTCGCCGGCGATCAAGACACACGTCACGATTACGTGGGACATGCGCGTGATGAAGGCGCGTGTCGCGCTTGAACCGGGAAGCTATCGAGTACGCGCAACCTCGGGGTGGTGGTTGCCGGGTGAGCTGTCCTTCGTGGTTCGGTGAGCCGCGCGAGCGGCGTGCGGCCCGAGCGAATAGCCGCCAAGAAAACCCTACGGCGCGATCACTGAGCACTCCGTTGTTGCAGGCGTGACTCCCGCGTTCACAGGTGGACTCAGAGCTGCGGCTGCGGCTGGAGCAGTAGCTTTAGCAAGCGGTGGAGCATCAGCACCTGCATAAT
>CAZWQH010000270.1:0-7244 GCA_964635815.1 uncultured Sandaracinaceae bacterium | reverse complement strand
CATCGTCGAGGTGTATACGCCGACGGAATGCCCGCGTGGACACACATGCCCTCCTCCTAAAGCACCCCACTTCTACATTGCGGACACAAAAGACGAGCGCGACCCCACGAAGCTTCTGCTCGTCACCAACTACGCGATGAACCAGCAGGAGATCGACGAAGCGATCGAGGCGCTCGCCAAAGGGCGCCCGCTGGCGGCTCCAGAGGGTTCCGACCAGCCGCCCATTCCCGGCGACTTGTTCGTGGGAGCAAAGGTCAAAGTGCAGGGTAAGTTCCTCGAGATCTCGAGCAACGGGTTCACTGCGTCGGATGGCGTGCTCGACTACCACGGCCACCAAACGCTCGAGCCCGGAACACCTCCGGCGACTCCCTAACGAGTTCCCTGAGCTCGCCGCGGCTTAGAAACTGCCGTCGGGATTCATTCGCCTTTCATGAGCTCTGCGTCGCAGGGTTCAAGAATCACCCGCATTCACCCGAATAGTCGCGGGAGGGCGTGGTGTCGGCGGAAGCAAAGCTCACGGTAAGGAAAGGTGCGTCAACATCACGGGATCCGGATGTTGCCGCTCGGGAGCTTGCCGTTGCGCTCAAAGATCCCGGCGCGACCTTCACCGTGTTTTACTGCTCGCCGCAGTACGACCTCGACGCCTTGGCCGCTGCGCTTGTCCGCGAGTTCGGAAGTCAGCCCCTAATCGGATGCACGACCGCTGGAGAGATCACGCCGCTTGGCTACCTCGACGGATCCCTGACGGGCGTTAGCCTCGGAGGTGCGAGCTTTGGTGCGTGGAGCTCGCGCATCGATCGTCTTCACGACTTTCAATTCGCACAGGGTCAGACTGCAGCCACAGAAGTGATTCGCCGACTGCAAGACGCGGGGCACTACCCGTCGAGCCAAACGTGCTTCGGGTTCCTTCTGATAGACGGGTTGTCTCTTCAAGAGGAGGGGCTCGTCAGCGCACTTCACCGGAGCATTGGCGACGTTCAGCTGTTCGGCGGCTCTGCTGCAGACGGGCTGCGCTTCAAGAAAACGTTCTTGTATCACGACGGAAAGTTTCGGTCCGACTGCGCGATTTTCACTTTGGTGCACACGACTGCTCCGTTCCGAGTTTTCAAGACGCAACACTTCATACCCTCCGAGACGAAGATGGTCGTCACCGGCGCAGATCCAGCGCGTCGTGTCGTAAGGGAGATCAACGGCGAGCCCGCGAGCGAGGAGTACGCGAGAGTCGTTGGGCTGGACCCTCTAGACATGACGCCCCTCGCCATCTCCGCGCATCCGGTTCTCGTCCGCGCAGGAGCATCCGCGTACGTGCGTTCGATCCAGAGCGTCGGCGAAGACAGGAGTCTCACTTTTTTCTGTGCGATCGACGAAGGCACCGTTCTCACGGTCGCAAACGCGATCGATCTTGTCCGAAATCTAGAGCAAACCTTTTCCGAGGTGCGTGCAGCAGTTGGGCGTCCCGCAATCGTGCTCGGTTGCGACTGCATTCTGCGGCATCAGGAAATCGGGCACACAGGCGCTCTCGAAGCCGTCAGCCGAATCTTTGTCGACAACAACGTCGTCGGATTCTCGACGTACGGAGAGCAATTCAACGCGATGCACGTCAATCAGACGTTCACCGGCGTGGCGATCGGTGAGGAGCAGTGACGATCTCCGTGGCGTCCACACGAGTCGAGGAGCTCGAGCGCCAGATCGAGAAGCTCCATCGAATCAATCGGGCGTTGATGAGTCGCGTCGAGCGAAACATGGAGCAGCAAGAGAGCGGCTTCAGCTTGTTTCAGGCTGCGATGGCGCTCGAGACGAAGGTCCGGGAACGTACCCAAGAGCTGCACGCCGCAATGCGAACGCTCGAGTCCTCGAACACGGAGCTGCTTTACGCGAAAGAGGTGGCTGACGCAGCGAACCGAGCGAAATCGGAATTTCTCGCGAACATGAGCCACGAAATCCGCACACCGATGAACAGCGTCTTCGGCATGACAGAGCTGCTGCTCGGAACACCGGTCACCGACGCGCAGCGAAAGATGCTCCGGACAGTACAGAAGTCCGCACAAAGTCTTCTCGCGATTCTCAACGAGGTCTTCGACTTCTCGAAAATTGAAGCGGGTCGCCTGGAGCTCGAACACATCGACTTGAGCGTGGCAGACGTGGTTGAGGAAGTAACAGCCCTGCTCGCGCACATGTCGCAGGCGAAGAGTCTCTCGGTCAAAACGGAAATCGCGGATTCATTGCGAACCCCCCTGCGCGGCGATCCCGCGCGATTGCGGCAGGTGCTGATGAACCTCGTCAGCAATGCGATCAAGTTCACGGAGACGGGCTGCGTGCAAATCCGGGTGGAGAACGACCCTGTCGGACGTGAGAGCGAAACAGCGGGTCTGCGGCGCGTTCGCATCGAAGTGTCGGATACGGGGATTGGGATACCCGAAGATGTAGTGCCGCGCCTGTTCAACGCGTTCACGCGAGCGGATGGGACCATGACGCGCAAGTACGGTGGAAGCGGGCTCGGGTTGGTGATCGCCAAGCAGCTCTGCCGTCTCATGGGTGGCGACATCGTGGTCGCAAGCGAGCTTGGAAGAGGCTCCATTTTCACCGCCACCATCCAGCTCGAACGGCCACCACCCGACGCGCTTCCGGTTCGTCGCTCGCAGCCCGGCCCCGTCCCACGGGCAGACTTCACCGAGCCATCAAGCTCTACAGAAGAGTTCTTGCCGGTCCTCAGTCCTCCGATCGCAGCGCGGGTGCTTCTCGCAGAAGACAACGCGATCAACCGAGAAGTAGCGGTCGCGATGCTCGCCGATCTTGGGTGCACGACAACGGTCGTACCGGACGGTCGTCAGGCGTGTGAAGCGCTCGAGCACGACCAGTTCGATATCGTCCTCATGGACTGCCAGATGCCGGAGATGGACGGGTTCGACGCGACGCGAGAGATCCGGCGACGCGAAACGACGCGGACGCGCGAGCTCGGCGGGAAACGCGTACCGATTATTGCCCTCACCGCGAACGCACTCGCAGGTGACCGGACGCGGTGCCTCGCGGCCGGAATGGATGACTTCATCAGCAAGCCGTTCAGGAAGAAGGACCTTCGGGATGCGCTCAATACCGCATTGGCAACTGCCCGCACGACGGCTCCCCAAACCTCGACAGACGCCGTGCTCCCGACCCGAGGATTGGATCCCGCCGCCCTCGATGCATTGCGTGCGCTCCGAAGAGCGGGGCGCCCAAGCGTCCTCGCAACCGTCATCGATTTGTTCCTTTCCCGCGCCCCCACGCAAATGGAGGAGATGCAGCTTGCAGCGCAACAGCGCGACGCCACGACGGCGCGCAATCTCGCGCATCAGTTGAAGAGCAACGCAGCTAGTCTTGGGGCGCACGGACTCTCGAGTGCGTTCTCGCGAATCGAAACCGCAGCCACGGGGGGCAAACTCGAAACCCTGACCGCGTTGGTTCGGCGAGCAGGCGACGAGTTCGAGCGCACACTTCCCCTCCTCCGAGCAGCCGCTCACGGAGACCGGTAATGTTCCAGCCGCAAGCGAGTGTACGTCGTAGAGGCGAGCAACCACTGCGTGCGCTTCTGGGGAGTATGAGCGGAGCCGGCACAAGGACGTGCTCCGGCGGTTGACAAGCAACGTGTCGCCGACGCCGTCCGCGACGCTGGATTCGAAGCCTATGCCCGCGGACTCAGTCGTTCAGTGGATTGCTCAGTCTGCGAGCAAGTTGGTCACACGCAACAACGGGTCGATCTCGGCACGCGGCACGACGTAGTGGAGCGCGCGACGCGCTGGATCATCCGTGCGACTCACTCGACGTTCTTCGCCGAGGAGCTCCCCGATCTGCATCACGACCGGGCGCCCGTTCGTCCGCAGCAGACTGACCGTCGCGAGAACGCGTCCCGGCATTCGTTGATGAAGGACGTTGGACGCGCGAAGCGTTGCGAGAACCGAAAGCGCCGTCTCGATGTCATTCGAGGACAGTGGCCCGATGGGGTCCAATCCCCCGTCGCGGCGCTGCGACCTTCCGTGCGTAGTCCCGCCATCGAACGTGAGGCCTGCCAGCTCGCGCGAGTCCACACCCACGATAGTGTGATTGGCGTGCGTGTGAAGAAGCTCGTTCACCAGTCCGTGCCCGAGCACGAACACAGGGCCGTCGTTCACATGCGCGTATCGATCACGAACGTCTCCAGGCGAGGACGACGCAGTGGGACTCGCGATGCCACCAATCGTGAGCGTATCGATGGTATGGGGCTCGTTCCGAGACGAAACACGAACGACGAGTGACGTGAGACCCGCCTGATTGTTTCCGCTCTCACGGGAAACGATACGCTTGGCCTCCAGAGTCGAAAGCACCTGAATGAGTGCAGAGGTCAGAGCGACGTCCGCGGGAGTTGGCGGTGCTCGATCCGCGCCGGCCCACAGCGGGACTCCTTCGGAGTCAATCTGCAGCTCTTCGATGATGCGAATGCCTCGCGCATCACTCGTGATCAGCACGCGACTGATCGACCTCGGGTCGAACGCGGTCATTCGACGCGGGAGATCGAGCAAGCACATCTCTCTAACGAGCTCCATCGTTGCCGGTGAGAAGGTTTGCGCGGCCGCATCCTCCGCCCGCTTCACGGTAACGAACTGCCGCTCGTCATCGAGCTCGAGGGCAAGCTGCTCTTGGCGCCCGGCGCCGACGAAAATCGCCGTTTGCACCTTCGCAACCGGATCCACGGGAGGCCACGGCCCCGACTCCCCGGCGTGCGCGTAGATGGTCTCGGCGCGAAGAGAATCGACCCACGCACTCACAACCTCGTTCGAAACGGTCTTGCGCATCGCGGCCTGTCCTGCCCCGCAGGCAAGAGTCCACGTGTCGCCTTCGCGCGAGAGCACGCCCGCAACGCCCCCAGTTAGCTCCACGCGGGTCAGACCGCTCGCGTCGTACGTGATGAGTCGCGTTTCGCGAAGCTCAGTCAGCGGACTCGCCGCGCGCACGACGCTTGAAGCTCGAACGCATCCGGTCAGACGCGTTCCCGCACGAGTGAATGCCAGCCCCACCTCGTCTGCGTGTCCGGGACACGCTCCACCCAACTCAATCGTGCTCAAGGACTCACTCGCCCCGTTCGCCGCGGGAGTCCCCACTGCCAGGTGCACCACCATCGGGGCATCGATGCGCGCGAACCGCGTCACACGCAGCTCGGCAAGCTCACGCCGAAGCTCCTCTGCAAGGTCTTCGCTCGCGACGGTCACTTCGCCTCTCGGGACGTTCGTCGCTTCTGTGCTGGCACGAATCGCCCACCGCGATTCTTCGTGCTCAAGCGTCTCAGTCGCTGAGCCTTCGCGGCGAACGAAACGCGTAGCATCTAGAACGTTCGAGACGCTTTCGGGGAAAACGATCTTGCCTCGGAAGTGGTCGGCGTCATGGTCAACCGCCTCGAACAAAGTTCGACCGACCACGTATGCGGTGGAAATGCTTCGCTCGTCACCGGTGAGCACGCCTGCGTAGACGCCCTCGCCCTTGGCGTCGTTGGCGCCAAGTAGAACCTCGATTCGTGACCGTCCCATTACGATCGCCACCCGCACGCGCGGAGCATCGAGCCCCATCTCGTGCAGAAGCTTGCTGCTCACCTTATCGAGAGTCCGGCGAACGGGCACCCATTCGAGCTCGCCGAGAAGCGCTGCGACTGTGTCCGCGTCGGCGGCGTCTTTGGTCGGAGCGGCGAGAACGAAGTCCTCCGGCCCCGGACCTGCGCTCTCACCTTCGGCTAGAGGAGACTTTGAGCTCGATGCCGCACGGCGAAGATGAATCGTCGAAGATCGGCCGGCATCGTTCTTTCGCACGATCCGAATGCTCTCGACCTTCGAGCGCACGAACTGCTCGACAAGCATGTTCTCGCGATTGGCCGTCTCGGCGGTTCCGAGCGTGTGACGCTCGTGAAAGAAAATGAACGCCGCGATTGCCGCTACCGGAACCGCGAGCCCAATGAGGAGGCGATTCTGGTTGTTTCGGTTCACGTCCTGCGACTCCACCAAACTGCAACGCCCAGCAACAACACCGCGAGCGGCAAAAGCACCACGACGCGCACGAATAGATTCGTCAGGTCGCTCTCGGTCATCACGACCGCGCGAGCGCTAACGCGACGGGCTGGGATCTCCGCGAGTGACGATCGCTCGGTCATCCAGCCGATCAGCGAGAGGGAAAGCTCGGCATTCGAGAACGCAGGTTCGATGAGAAACGCCGGGCTCAGGAAGCTAGAAGTCCCGAACACTACAAGGCGACCCTTCTTGGCATCGGGGGCCGCACCGGGACGTCTTACCTCGAGGGCAGCCGCGACTACCGTCGACACGCCGTCCGAATCGACACGAGACGCAGCGCGATTCAGCGCTTCCTCCGTGATGGACGCCAAGCGGATGGTGCGCTTCGTCGTGGTCAACAAAGCTACGGCTTCACCCTCAGGAGTGACCGCACGTGGTGGAACGAGCACCACGTGACCGCGATCCCGTAGCCGCCGTGTGATCGGATGATCACCGAACCCCACGACCGCGAAGTGTTCGAGTGGATTGCCGGTCGACACGCTCGACTCGAGATCGGTCACCAGCTCCAGAGACAGATCGATTCCACGCTCTCGAAGGGGCCCCTCGAAGCCGCTTGGATCGACCGCATCGCGTCGCGCCAACGGGTCGAGGGCAAGGAGGAGTCTTCCTCCCCCGTCGACGTAGTCCATGAGTCGCGCGACCTCGACCGCTTCAAACGCACGGTCCGGTCCGATGACAAAGACCGCTGCGCAATCGCTCTGGGGCGCCCCGTGCTCGAACTCGAGCTTCACCAACTCGATATTTTCACGCTTGAGCTCGTCACGAAGGAGCGCAAGGGAACGACCCGCTTCGGGTCCATCGACGGGCCATTCGCCGTGACCTTCAGAAACACAGATTCGCGCCGCACGTCCTGTCGTGAGCTGCACGAGAGCGCCAGTGATGGCCTGCTCGGCTTTCACGTCGAGCGCGACTCCACCTTCTTCGTCTGCCTGCAAGTCGTTCAAGTCGTCCGGCGTGATCTTCCACGTTCGGTCGCCTTGCTCGGCGACGACCGCAACGCTGGAGGGTCCCCCCGCAGGATCAACGACGATGCCGTACTTCTTGGCGAAGAGTTCGTACTCGCTCCGCTCCCCCTCGGGATCGTGAACGTCCATTTTCAAGAGCCGCGTCGCAGACCTGTACTGCTTTACCAGGTCGTCGAGCTCGACGAAAAGAGGTTCACCCCGCGAGAGGAACACG
>CAZWQH010000269.1:0-7274 GCA_964635815.1 uncultured Sandaracinaceae bacterium | reverse complement strand
AATCGCCGCGCCGGCTTCACGCAGCGGCGCACCGCGGCAAAGTCCTATCTCGAAGGCGACCGTGGCGTTGCTATTCCTCACGGTCCTCGTGATCGCGACAACGGGCCTGGTCTACGAGCTGCTCGCAAGCACCGTCTCGAGCTACTTGTTGGGCGACTCGGTAAAGCAGTTCTCCCTCGTCATCGGCGTCTATCTATCGGCGCTCGGCCTGGGTGCATGGCTCTCGCGGTTCGTGGTGCGCGGAGTCTCGGCACGGTTCATCGAGATCGAGCTTGCGACCGCGCTCATCGGAGGGCTGTCCGCTCCCATTCTCTTTTGGGGTTTCGCACACGCGACGTGGTTCGGGCCGTTGCTCTATGGCGTCGTCATTTGCATCGGGACGCTCGTTGGCCTCGAGTTGCCCTTGCTGATGCGCATCTTGAAAGACGAGCTCGACTTCAACGAGCTGGTCGCGCGAGTGCTGAGCGTGGACTACGCCGGGGCGCTCATTGGGTCCGTCTGTTTCGCGATCTTTTTCGTGCCCACTCTGGGCCTGGTTCGCACTTCGCTCGTCATGGGCATTCTGAACGCGGTGGTCGCGTTGCTAAGCACGTATGTCCTCGCGCCGGCCCTGAGCAAAGGGCGAGCTCGGATGCTCCGGGGGGCGTCGGTTCTCATAGCGGCGCTTCTGCTGACCGGATTCGCATACGCCAACCGCCTCACGTACTGGGCAGAAGAAGGCATGTACACGGACCGAATCGTCCACACCGTCCAGACTCCCTATCAACGCATCGTGGTTACGCAGGGCCGCGGCGTCATGAATCTTCATCTCAACGGGAATCTACAGTTCTCGAGCAGTGACGAGTATCGCTATCACGAAGCGCTCGTGCACCCCGCGCTCGCGGCAACCACGCACGCAAAGAACGCGCTCGTGCTTGGTGGGGGCGACGGTCTAGCAGTTCGTGAGCTGCTCAAGTACCCGGGCATCGAGCACATCACCCTCGTCGATCTCGATGACGCGGTCACCCACCTCGCTCGCACTCTTCCGTCACTCGTCTCACTCAATCAGAGTTCGCTCGATGATCCGCGTGTCCGGGTAGTGAATGACGACGCGATGGTCTGGGCCGACAACTACGGAGCATCGCTCCTCGCAGACGGCGCAGACGCCCCCAAACAGCATCCGCGCTTCGACGTCATCATCATCGACTTTCCGGATCCGAATAACTTCGCCGTCGGAAAGCTCTATACGACGCGTTTCTATCGCATCGTGGAACGCGTGCTCGCGCCTGATGGAGTGATCGCGGTGCAGAGCACCTCCCCCCTCGTCGCTCGCCGGAGCTTCTGGTGCGTCGTTCGGACACTCGAGACGGTCGGCTTCTCCACGCAGCCGTATCACGCACTCGTTCCTGCGTTCGGTGAATGGGGTTTTGTTCTTGCGAAGCGCGCCGCCGACACGCCGAACGGATTCGCCCCGCCCGCCGCCCTGAGCGATGCCCTCGCCGCCACTGGGTCGCGCGTTGCTCTCAAGTATCTGAACGACGCCGTGCTTGCGTCGCTCTTCGTATTCGGGCCCGACATGCTGTCGCCCGGCGACGTGGAACCAAATCGGTTGAACGACCAGCAGCTGGTTCGCTACTACGACGAGGAGTGGAGCAAGCTCGGAGCCCCGTGAGCAGCACCCGGCGCGACCTGCTGCAGTATCTCTTCGCGGCCCCGTTCGCGTTGGCACTCGCGCCCGCGTGCGAGAAGGCGAAGCAAAAGTCTCGGCATGTCACTGGTGGCATCATCGGCCCTCGCTTCGAGCGCGGCCACCGACTGCGCGATCCGAGCACCTTTGCTCGAGAGTTTCCAGCGCCGAGCCGTAGCTGCCGTGTCTGCATCGTGGGAGGCGGAGTCGCGGGGCTCGCAACCGCGTGGGAGCTCTGTCGACGGGGAGTGCGCGACATTCACATCCTCGAGCTCGAGGACGCAGTCGGCGGCACGGCAATCTCCGGAGGCTCGCGCGTCACACGCTTTCCTTGGGGAGCGCATTACATTCCGCGACCGGACCCCGCGAACACGCCGCTCAATGATCTCCTCCTCGAGATGGGCGCGCTCGAGCGCGCGCCGACGGGCAGTGTCGTTCCGCGCGAAGAAGCTTTGGTGCGATCGCCTGACGAACGCATCTTCTATCGCGGCTTTTGGTATCCCGGCCTCTATCTCGAGACGGGTGCCACGTCGGAGGACCGCTCCGAGCTTCGACGATTCGAGAGCTTGGTGCGCGGACTCGCTGCGAAGGAGAATCCCAACGCCGAGCGTGCTTTCCGATTTCCTCGTTCGCTCGAGACCACGCCGGAGCTTGCGCACCTTGACAAGATCTCGGCCCGTGAGTGGTTGCATCGCGAAGGACTACAGTCTGCGCGCCTTCACTGGCTCGTCGACTACGAGTGCCGCGACGACTATGGACTCTCCTCGAAAGATACGAGCGCCTGGGCAGCGATTCTCTATCACGCGGGGAGACTGGATCGCGCAACCGGCGAGCCGGCGGAGTTTTTGACCTGGCCCGATGGAAACGGTGCGATCGTCGATCACCTTCGCCGGCGGGTAACGAGCCACTCGAACGCCACTGTTCATTCGAACGCGACCGTCGTGCGGGTTTCTCCGAACGGCGACGCGCCTGTGCGGGTCGAGTATCTCGACGGACCGACACCGGCTACGTTGGAAGCGCGCCACGTCGTGCTCGCCACGCCGGAGTTCGTCAGCAAACGCATCTTGGCGCCTCCCGGGACTGGGCACCCGCATGTGACGCTTCCTGCTTCAACACACACCGCGAACTACGGATCATGGTTGGTCGCGAACCTCCATCTGCGCTCGCGCCCTCCTTCGCGCGGTTTCGAGCCTGCATGGGACAACGTGCTCTACGAAAGTCCGAGTCTCGGATACGTCGTAGCCACACATCAGCGTGGGCGCGACCACGGTCCGACCGTGTGGACGTACTACTTGCCCTTCACAGATCTGGACGCTCGCGTTTCAAGGGAGAAGCTCCTCAGCGCATCGTTCGAAGAGTGGCGTGACGTCATCCTCGGTGACCTCGGGCGAGCTCACCCCGGTCTCGAGTCCCACGTGAACCGCATCGATATCTACCGATGGGGACACGCAATGGTTCGTCCCGTCGTTGGCACCTTGTTTCCCGCCGCGCGACCCAGTCCCAGCGGCTCGTGGATCCAATGGGCTCACACGGACCAAAGTGGCGTCGCGCTGTTCGAGGAGGCGTTCGCGCGTGGCGTAGCCGCTGCAGCAAACATCGAACCTGCGAACACAGGGTTGGCGTGACTCCCCTCTTCGACACCGATCACCGCACGCTTTTTGGCACCCGAGGCGACATCGGAGCGTTCTTGCTACCGACATTGATTTCGATCGCCCTGCTTTTCGTGGGACGTGCGATGGGGATCCTACATTCGGAGACGCCCTTCCCCCTGTGGC
Organism: uncultured Sandaracinaceae bacterium; assembly: GCA_964635815.1. GTDB lineage: Bacteria > Myxococcota_A > Polyangia > Polyangiales > JADJQN01 > CAZWQH01. The sequence goes on along the minus strand of CAZWQH010000269.1, from coordinate 3,833 downwards.
TCCTGGCCGTGGTCTTCGTGGACGTCGCGCATGTTTGGTCGACGCTCTTTCGCGTTTACCTCGACAAGGAAGAAGTTGGCCGCAGACGCGCCCTGTACCTCGCGACCCCGATTGCGTGTTGGTCGATAGGGATCGCACTGTTTCGGCACGACCCAATGACGTTCTGGCGTGTGCTCGCGTACATCGCGACGCTCCACTTCGTGCGTCAGCAGATTGGATGGGTCCGGCTACTCAATCGACGCGCTGGAAACGTAAGCCCGTCACGACGACACTTCGACGATGTCGTCGTCTACGCAATCACCCTTTGGCCGCTCTTGCACTGGCACGCACATCTACCTGCTCGATTCCACTGGTTGATTGCGGGCGACTTCGCGGCGTTGCCCATTGCCACGGCTGTCCGGATCCTGGAACCCGTCTACTGGCTCCTCCTCGCCGCGTTCGTGGTGCTCGAAGCTCGCGTGTGCATCAAGCAGCGACTGCCTTGGAACACCAAGCTCGCAATCGTGGTGACCACGTGGTTCTGCTGGTGGGCTGGCATCGTGTGGTTGCGGAGCGACTACGCGTTCACCGTCACGAACGTTCTGATTCATGGCGTTCCGTACTTCGTGCTGACGTTTCGCTATGCGCGAGCCGCGGGACAGACACATGGGCAAGGCTCTGCGGCTGCGAAGATCGCAAAGGCGGGCTGGCTTCCGTTCCTCGGCGTTGCGATTGCGTTTGCGCTAACGGAGGAGCACTTGTGGGACGGCCTCGTCTGGCACGAACACTTCGCGTGGGTGCCGAACGCTTGGACGAGCCCGTCCACGTTAGAAGCCGCACAGTTCTTGATCGTTCCGCTTCTGGCTGTCCCACAGGCGACGCATTACGTACTCGACGGATTCATCTGGCGCTCCAACGCGAAGAATCCGGTGCTGGTCCAGCTTGCGCGTAGCCAGTCGCCTACCTAGTCTGCGCGCCCCATCGTGACGTTCTCGGTCGAACGGTCGCTAGCTCGTAGTGAGCTCGCCCTTGATTCGCTGCTTGCCAGCACGACGCGGCTCGACGTTCGCGGCGTTCCTCTAGGCCTCGTCTCGCACCTCGGCGTGCTGGCGGCTCAGAGAAGCTCGTGCATCTTGATCGTCTGTCCGGATGTCGACCTCGCGCGGTCCGTCACCGACGACGCGAAGTTCTGGGCATCCCTCCTCGAAGCTGATGCCGGTGCGATCGCTCCGGAAGTCTTCCTCTTTCCAAACGCAGATATCACGCCGTTCGCTGACGCTGTGCCCGACCGACGCGCCACCATGGACCGTCTGTCGACGCTTCATCGACTGACGACCAAGTCCGACAGGCCACTCATCGTGGTGACGACCTTGACGGCGATCGGTCGCTGCACGCCTCCGCGTTCCGCACTGACGACGCGGTCGCTTCGCATCGAAGCCGAGGGTGAGCTCGAGCGAGACTCGTTCCTCAAGCTGCTCGCCGAAGCAGGCTACGCACGCGTTCCTGTCGTAGAGGACGCAGGAACGTTCAGCGTCCGCGGCAACCTACTCGACGTCTATCCGCCCGGAGATACGCATCCGCTTCGCATCGAGCTCGACGACTACCTCGTCATCTCGATGAAGCGTTTCGATCCAGAAACCCAACGCGTTATCAAAGATGCACCGCTCGCGACCTCCGCGCTCATCTCACCTGTACGAGAGACTCTCTACGGCCCCGAAGAGATCGCGCGTGCCCGTCAACGGGTGCGCGACCTCTACGAAGAGACGAATGTCCCTACCTCGCAGATTCAATCGCTCGTTGCCGACATCGAGAACGGACGGCTCGTGCTCGGAATCGACGGGATGCTCCCTGCGTTCTACGAGCACCTCGAAACGCTGCTCGATTATCTGCCAAACGGCACCCGCGCCATCGTGTTCGATCCCACCGCAGCGGTGAGAACCGCCGAAGAAGAGCTCGAGCGCGCCGCGGCAGATCGAGCTGCGCGAATCGCGACGGGCCTTCCAGCGTTCGCGCTGGACGAGCTCTATGTTGGAAACGACGAGTCTATCGAGCGACTCGAATCGCTAGCCCCGATCGTCGCGCATCGCCTTGCGTCGATAGGAACGGCAGATGATCTGGCCTCGCCGTCTCGGCGCCTCGAGTTTCCTGCAGAGACGCCTCCCGATGTAGGTGGCGAGGACCATCTGGGGCTTTCGAGCGAGCTGAAGGCCAGACGAAAGTCTGGCGGACGCAATGAAGCGCTCAAGCCACTCGCCGAGAAGATCGAAGAGTGGAGGAACGAGAGCCTGCGCGTAATCGTGAGCGCCCGGACTGCGACCCAAGCGGATCGCATTGGCGCGCTTCTTCGCGCGCAAGGAATCGACCCCGGGCTACCGACGAGCACGCTCCCCGAACCTGGGCAGGTCGCGTTGCGAGTAGGCGCGCTCGTCAACGGATTCGTTCTCGCGACGAGCGCGCTAGCAGTGATCTCCGAAGTGGAGATCCTGGGCGGCCGCACGCAAGCGCGCGGAGCCCGGGCCGAAGCCACGAAAAACAAGCGCAAGGCCGATGCGTTCATCGAGGATCTTCGTCACCTGAGTCCCGGCGACTTCATCGTGCACTCGGAGCACGGTGTGGGTCGCTTCCTCGGCCTCGAGCGCAAGTCCATGCCGCGCACCAAGCTCGAAGAGCTACAAGGTGCGCCACAAGTCGCCATCGACGTCATCGTTGTCGAGTACACAGGTGGCGACAAGCTCTTCGTCCCAGTTACGCGGCTGCATCAGATCGAGAAGTTTCGCGGTGGCGAAGGCAGCACGCCGAAGTTGGATCGACTCGGCGGACAAACCTTCACTCGAACAAAGACGCGAGTTGCGGGTGCCGTCAAACAGATGGCCGACGAGCTTCTCCAACTGTACGCAGAGCGTGAGGCTCGCGCGCGCGAACCCTTGGCCAAAGGCGACTCTTCCGTCGCAGAGTTTGCCGCAACGTTCGCGTTCGAAGAGACCCCCGATCAGCAGCGTGCGATCGAGGAGGTTCTCGGTGATCTCGAGAGCAAGCAGCCGATGGATCGAGTTGTGTGCGGTGACGTCGGCTTCGGCAAAACCGAGGTTGCGCTACGAGCCGCGTTCCGCGTCGCGATGGCGGGCAAGCAGGTCGCGATCCTTTGCCCCACAACCGTGCTCGCACAGCAGCACTACACGACGTTTCGTGATCGATTCGCGTTGTGGCCGCTCCGCGTGGAGGTGCTCTCGCGCTTCGTCGACAAAGACACCCAGACTCGCGTTGTTAACGATGCGAAAGACGGCAAGGTCGACGTGCTTGTCGGAACCCACCGCATTTTGTCCAAGGATATCCATTTCAAGGATCTAGGCCTGCTCGTCGTCGACGAAGAGCAGCGCTTTGGAGTCACGCACAAAGAACGCGTCAAGAAGCTCCGCGGCGATGTGGACGTGCTCACGCTGAGCGCTACGCCCATTCCGCGAACGCTTCAGTTTGCGATCGGTGGGCTCCGTGACCTCTCCCTTATCGCGACAGCACCCGTCGACCGGCGCTCAGTTCGCACCATCGTCACGCGATGGGACGATCACCTACTGACCGAGGCGATCCAGCGGGAGATCCAACGCGGCGGGCAGACGTTTTTCGTTCACAACCGGATCGACGGTCTTTACGAGCGCGCCAGCCATCTCAAGACGCTGATGCCGAGTGTGCGCTTTGCGGTGGCGCACGGACAGATGGGCGAGGCTCAGCTCGAGCAGACCATGTCGGACTTCGTCGAAGGACGGTATGACGTGCTTTGCAGCACCGCGATCATCGAGAGCGGGCTCGATATCCCACGCGCGAACACGATGATCATCGACCGTGCGGATATCTTTGGC
>CAZWQH010000268.1:0-7303 GCA_964635815.1 uncultured Sandaracinaceae bacterium | reverse complement strand
CCGACGGTCCAGAAACCATCCTGACCGCGAAAAGTGGGAATCCCGCTCTCCGCGGAGATGCCTGCGCCGGTCAAAATTACAAGCGGCCCAGTCCTCGCGCGTTGAAACCACGCCGCAGCGGGAAGGGCCGCTAACATCGCGCGTCAGCCGCCGATGGGGCCGGCGTACGTAACTTCGTTCGCCGGGAAGCGCTTGACTTCCCCCGTGAGCGTCATGATCGCCACGCCCTGTCCGGGAACGTTCTCGACGATGACGCCGCGCAGGATGCCGCCGTTCGTGAGGCGCACCTCGTCGCGAATAGGCGGAGCCTGCGGAGCCGGTGCCCCGCCGTACTGCCCTTGTTGTTGGCCGCCGTACTGCTGACCACCTTGGGCCATGTTGCCCATCGCGTTGGCCATGCCGAAGCCCACGCCGAGTCCGGCCCCTGCGATCATCGCGTTGCCGCCCGCGCCTCCGCCTTGAGCCATGCCTTGGCCTGCGCCAATCATTGCCTCAGCCGCTGCGTAGTTGGTGAGGCCCGGGCCCGCGAGCTGTTGCACGTGACGTTGACGGTTCGCGAACTCTTGATCGAGCTGGAACTGACGCTGCTGCGCCATGGCCTGCGCTTCGCTGATGCCGATACCGGCGATGCGTGCTCGGCGTTTCGCTGCGCCGATTTCCGCCTGTGCGTCTTGGAGACGACCCATGTCGTCGTCGTTGAGATTGAGGTTGAACTGACCGACCTGCGTAATCGCGCAGCCAATCGCATTGAGGTCAGGCGCGCGCTGCATGAACAGCTGCGCGAGCTGCTGCTGGAGCGGGAGCATCTCGAGCATGCTCTTCTGTTGCACGACGGCCACTTCGCCCATGACCGTCTTCACGCTGTTCATGAAGAGGCCCTTGATCCAACGAAGGAGCTCTTCGTTGTCGTCGGACCGACGGATGCCGGCGTACTTCAGGATGAACGTCATCGGATCGATGATCTGAAACGAGAACGTGCCGAAGATGCGCGGCGACACCATCTCGCCAAGAAGCGGGTCTTCGATCGCTCCGAGCTCTCCGCCGAACTGCACGTTGTAGACCGGGCGCATCGTGACGAAGAACAGGTCGGTGGTGAAGATTCGTCCCTGCGTGAACTTGTCGACAACGTTGCTCAGGAACGGGATGTTCTGCGAGTCGAGCGTGTGGCGCTGACCAACACCCGCTGTTCGAAGAGCACCAACGACTGCGCCATCGCGGAAGAACACGGCGGCCTCGTCCGCGTTCACCGTCAACTGCGAGTACATGGGAATCGTCGGGTCGGCGTGCTTGTAGACGATCTGATTTTGCGCGCTCGGCGGCCGCGCAATCGCCATCTCGCTTACACCGCTCTTGATGAAATCCATGATGCCCATGTGTGTCTCTCCTCGTACCGTACTCGTGGCTTCTTGAACGTAGCCTCTAGCTAGGAAACTTGAACGGCTCCAGGAGCGTTAACGCTCAGGACGCCGATTTGTTCTCTTCGGTGTACCGCGTTCTGGTCGCGGCGCGCCATCGCTACCGCTGGCGGTTGCCTTGCGCTGCCCCGGAGCCGCTGGCGCGGTTATCTCTCGGATCCGCTGCGCGTGGGCGGTCTTGGCGAGTACTCGGGCCTCGACTTCCGCTCGGGTTTCCGGACATTTTCTCGAGCCGAACTCGCCGTTTCTGAGCCGAGCGAGTTTCGGGCGCTTTGAGCTCCTCTTGCTCGGCTGGGGCCATTCCCTTGTCGCGTTGGTGTCGCGGGCGGGACAGCTTTTTGAGCCCGGCCACTTCGAGGGGGGTCAGCTCGCGGAACTCGCCGGGCCGCAAGCCGTCGGTAGAAAGACCTGCGAACGCGTCGCGCGACAGACGCATGACGACGCGGTCGAGTGCCTCGAACATGCGATGCACTTCGCGGTTCTTCCCCTCGGTCAGAACCAGTCGGATGCGGGTCGCCGCCGTATCGGGATCTTCGATGTCGCCTCGCAGCTGACTTGCGGCTTTCGCTTTGCCGACCTCTCCGTCGCCAATGTCGATTCCCTTGGTGAGCGCTTCCAGCTCTTTGGGCGTGAGGCGACCGCGCACTTTCGCGACGTACACTTTCGCGACGCCCGCAGCGGGATGAAGAAGCCCATCTGCAAGCTCACCGTCGTTTGTGAGAATCAGCGCGCCGCTCGTGTGGAAGTCCAGACGCCCGACCGGGTACACGCGCGTCGTGATTCCCCGGAGGAAGTGCATGATCGTTTTGCGACCTTCAGGATCGCGCAGTGTCGTCATCACCGCGCGCGGCTTGTGGAAGAGCAGGTACATCGGCTTCTCGAGCACGATGCGCTTGCCATCCACTTCGATGCGGTCGCGGTACCCGTCGGCTCGCTCGCCGAGCGTCGTAATGACGCGACCGTTCACTCGAACTCGACCGCTCGTGATCAGCTCTTCAGCAGCGCGGCGCGATGCGACTCCACATTGCGCGAGGACCTTTTGTAGGCGTTCTCTCATTCGAACGTTCAGCGACTCGGCGCCATAGGAGCCGAAGCTGCCTGCGCGCCACCGTCTGCTACGCCACCATCGGTTTCATCTTCGACGGTCTGGTCCACTCGCGCCGACGAGCGCAAGCGATCCCAACGATCGACCACGCCGTCTTGGTCCAGGTCCGTCCCCATGCGCACCAGTCGCCCGTCTTCGTAGTACTCCCAGCGGTCAGGGCGCCATCCGTTGTCGGAGTCGGTGCTTCGACCCGCGAGGTCGCGCTCGGCTCGCACAGGGCGGCCGCGCTCGTAGAAGGTACGGCTATCGATCTTGCCGTCTTTGTTTGCGTCTTCCTCGACTCGAGCGATGCGACCGTTCTCGAAGAACGAGATCTCGTCGATTGCGCCGTCAAAATCGCGATCGCTCTCTTCGCGCATCGGTCGACCTTCGTCGTTGTAGTAGCGCACCACATCTTTGCGCCCGTCCGCGTTGAGGTCTGCCTCGCGACAGATGAGTATCAATCGAATCAGCGGCGGAGTACCCACTTGCAAGAAGACTTTGCGCACATCCGGAACGTTGTCACCGGACGTGTCGTACTCGCTCGCTTCGCGATTTGCCGCAGACGAGTTGCATCGGGTTTCGCTCTCGGCGTGCTCTGCGTTTGGCGCGGTGATGCGGCGCGCGCGTGCACGGTTTTGAACGTTTTGCGCGCGCTCACGTTGCTGACCGCCACCACACGAAACCGTCAGGGTAGTCAGTGCGAGCACTGTCGCGAGAACAGCGAGGGTCTTGAAAATCACAGGTCGTCTTCCCCTTCCGGGATGGTAGCGGCCGGTTCGGCCGTCTCCGTCGTCGGCGTCGGCTCGGGAGGCGGCTCCTCTGCGCGTGCCGCCTCTGCAGGAAGCGGTGCTCCGTTGCAGCTAAAGCGCTCTTCCGTCGGACCTGCGTTCTCGCGCGGAACGGTCTCGTTGCGATCAGGCTGTCCGTCGTTGTCCGTATCGTGCCGAATCTCGATCACGCGGCCGTTCTGGAAAATTTCCCAGCGGTCGGGACGCCCGTCATTGTTCTCGTCGGACTGGACTTCGGTGACGTGCCCGCCCGCGTATCGCTCCCAGGTGTCGACGCGACCCATGTTGTGTCGATCGCGCTCGGTCTCTTTCACGAGCACGCCGTCACACCAGATCCAAAGGTCGATATCGTTGTCGTAATCCGTATCCAGCTCACGACGCTTGATCTGACCTTCTTCGTAGTAGACGACCTGGTCGATGCGACGATCGAAATCGTAGTCGCTGTCTTCGCGCGCGACCGTGCCGTCTGCAGAGAAGTAGCGCGTGACGTCCGCGTGCCCATCCCGGTTGAGGTCGAAAACGTCGCAAGAGTTGCTTCCGCTCACGTGCGTGACGTCCGCGCGGCCGTCACCGTCGAGGTCTTGCGGCTCGCCCCGACCGACGTCGCAGTTGCCACCGGCGCCAATCGCGGTCGAGCGCCTGGTCTCTACGCGCCCCGGTCCTCCGCCGGCGGAGCCGGGCGCAGAAGACGACGCGCTCGAACCGCCGCACGCGCCAAGCGCGACGGCCACCCAACAAACGCACGAGAAACGTAGTTGTGTCATCAAGAAGGGCGCATCTTATCGGCGGTTCCCGGCGGTCCGCAACCACCCTCGGAGCTTTCGTCCTCACGGCGACACTTTGACCGACGGAGAGTTTGCCGCGCGCTGAGAAGGTGATACATAGCCGCCACGCCGAATGGCCTTCGTCGGCCGCTTGTCCTGAAACACGAATGAGCGCAAATCCGGTCGCAAAGCTGTCCTCGCAGTCCAAAACGGTTCTTGTCGTCGATGACGACAGGGCGGCGCGTGAACTGCTGGAGCGACGGTTGCGTTTTGAAGGGTTCGAGGTCCTGTCCGCCGGTTCAGCGCCCGACGCGCTTGAGTGTGCCCGATTGACTCCGCCGGATGCGATCGTCGCGGACATTGTCATGCCGGGCGTTGACGGTTTTGAGTTCTGCAAGTCCATCCGCGTCGAGCCGGGGCTCCGATCGGTCCCTGTCGTTCTGATGTCAGGTCACGAACTCCTCGTAGCCGACAAGGCAACCGCACTGCGCGCGGGGGCGAGTCGGGTTGTGGCCCGCTCGAACGATTTTTCCGCGGAGGTAGGAGCTCTTTACGATGCGATACGCGACACGTCGCTACGCGTCCCACGCTCCCTTGTTCACGACCTGACCAATGTCTTTGCAGCCATCTCATCCTTTGCGCACTTGCTTGAGCGAAACCCAGCCGCCGTGGACGCGCAAAGCCACCTCGACGGCGTTCTGGCCGCGTGCGACCGCGGGCTCCGGATCGCGCGCCGTCTGGACCCCGCGGAGCGCTGTCCTAGCGATTTACCATCCTGCTCGATCCGAAAGAGCTTGGAGGACGTTGCAGAGACGCTTCGCTCGGCCGTCGGCGACGAGATCACGGTGACAACTGTATGTGACGAGGAAGTCGCACGTAGTGCGACGGACCCGCAGCGGACCCTCCAGCTCTTGGTGAACATCGCGTTGCTTGCGCTTTCCCACGTTCGTTCCAGCGGGACTCTAATCGTTCACGCTTCGAACGCTTCGATCTCAGTGCCGGCGTGCCGAGTCGCTGGCAACCTGATTCGCCCGCATGTTGCCCTCAGCTTCGTAGTCGTCGCCCCTCTCGGAATGCGAGTCGATTCATCGGGGCGTCGTGAGCGTGGAACGCTGCGGGAGTCGATCAACACTGCGGTGTCCGAGTTCGGCGGTGTATTCGCCGAACCGACGACAGATCTTAACCCGGGCTCGTGGAGCCTGATGTTGCCCATGGCCGTGGTGTCAACGGGGCCTCCGAAGGAGGAGGCTCTGATGCGTCGCGTCGTACTTTTGGTAGACGATGATCGACCATTGAAACGCGCGATCGGGCGTGCTCTCGCTCAATACGGGATCGCCGTGCGCGTCGCGCACACCCTCGACGGCGTAGACGTCGCGATTGATTCCTCCAGCGCGCCAGTGGATTTTCTCTTGCTCGATGTGAATGTGCCCGGCTTGGACGTCACCGAGGTCGTCGCGCGGGTGCGGAGGCGTTACCCTCATGTGCGGATCGCGACAACATCCGGCGATCTGGTTGACGGCACAATCCTGGCGCGCCGACTCAACGCGGAGCTCTTTCTTGCGAAACCCGTGCGGACCGAGGACCTAGCTAGGCTGATCCTGTTACCGGAGCCGCTCGAGCCGCGTTCCGTTACGGGTTGACGAGAGTGTTGAACTCCGAGACGTAGTCGGCGATCGCCGCGAGCATTTCGCGGCTCGGATCGACAAACTGGACTCCGACGACGTGGCGCCCGCGTGAAGTACGGACCCACTGCACTTCGACGCGGATCCGCACCGGTTCCCGAACGAACGGGATCGCGAGCGTCAACGTGAGCGACTTGTCTGAAGGCAGTGAACCTTTGGTGTAGAGCATGAGTCCGCCCTCACTGATGTCTTCAGTGCGACCGCGCACATGGCGCCCCGCGTCATCGCCAACCTGAACGTGGGTCTGATACGGAGCGCGGGCAAAAACGCGGCGCGTTGCAGAATCGGCGAGAGGGCTCGCGGTCCGACTCGAGTGGATTGGGCGCGGAGCCTCACCGCGCAAGAGTCCCGTGTGCCAGCGAGGAAGCGCACCCATCAATGCCGCGCGGAACTCTTCGACGGAATCGAAGCGATCTTCTCGAGCGGGTGCCAGAGACCGCCAGATCGCTTCGCTCACGTGCGCGGGAACGTCAGGACAAAGCTCGCTGACCTGCTGGCACCGTTCGTTTCGAACGAGCTTGCGCATAAGGCCTTGGTATCCACCGACGTACGGGGTGCGTCCGGAAATGCACTCGAACAAAAGAGCGCCGACTGCGTACTGGTCCGCTCGCTCGTCGACGTCCTCCTGTCCGAGAAGTTGCTCGGGGGACATGTAGTCGAATGTGCCGACGACTTCGCCCGGAACCGTGAGTTTCTCTCGTACCGACTCCCAGTCTCCATCCACCTTGGCGATGCTGAAGTCGATCAGCTTCGCAACCTCTCCGCCAAGTCCGTCGTTTGCGATGAAAACGTTGCTTGGTTTCACGTCCCGGTGAACCACTGCTTGCGAATGGGCAAACGTCAATGCACGGCACAGTTGGTCTCCGAGCATGAGAGTCTCTTCGAGCTTGAGCCGCATTCGAGCGGTTAGAATTCCGTCCAACGTTCGACCGTGCAGGCGTTCCATCACGATGTACGGACCGAAGATCGGACATACCCCGGCATCTTCGGCCTGAACGATTCCAGGATTCCGTGAGAGGAAAAGCGCGCGCGCCTCTCTGAGCAGCCGCTTCCTCGTCACTTCGCGCTCGTAGAACTCCCGGTGCAACAACTTGATGGCGGCCGGTTTCCCAAGGACTCTGTGCGAGACTTCGGACACGATGCCCATCCCACCGCGAGCAATCTCTCGGGTGAGCAGATATCGACCGTCGATCGTGTCCCCGGTCGCGGCGTCGCGAAACGTGCGCTCGGTGGACGTGACTTGTTCGGGAGCAATTTGCATGATTTCTGATCCGAGCCCGCCTGCGGTTCAGAGACGGCCTCGAGTTGAAGATCGGCTTCTCGCCTTTCGAGGTTTAGGCCTACTTCCCCAGGCGGTGTGATTCCTCTCGTCAACTTCCGCTTAGGTATCCAGGGAGACGGCCGATCTCCTTCTCGTGAGACTCCGGAGCGCGAGTGCCCGACCGAGCCAACCCGCGAATGGGTCGCACGCGTACCTTCCCGCGGAGACAACGCGACGAGGGGGCCAAATTTTCGTGGCGCACGACGACGACGCCACCGCACACGAGGTTGCAGCGTCCCTCTCGAC
>CAZWQH010000267.1:0-7321 GCA_964635815.1 uncultured Sandaracinaceae bacterium | reverse complement strand
TCCGAAGATTGAGAGCCTTCTGCGAAAGCAGATCGAGAAGGCGCCCTGGCGTGGCGACCACGATGTCGACGCCGCGCTTGAGCTCGGCGATCTGCGCCTTCTCTCCGACGCCCCCGAAAATGACCGTGTGATAGAGATCGAGCTCGCCACCGTACATCTTGAAGCTCTGGCCGATCTGCGCGGCGAGCTCTCGAGTCGGCGTAATGATGAGCCCGCGAAGCGTGACCGTCTTGCTTGCGGTCGCGTCCAGACGCTGAAGCATCGGGAGCGCAAATGCAGCGGTTTTCCCGGTGCCGGTTTGGGCGCAGCCAAGGACGTCTTTGCCGGCGAGCGCGGGCGGAATCGCGGCTTCTTGAATGGGAGTGGGCGATGTGTAGCCCTGCTTCGCTACCGCCGCGAGAAGTGGCGCGGATAGGCGTAGGTTGTTGAATGACACCGCGGTCATTCGCACGAATTGGGCCTAGTGCAAGGTAGGTGCTGAAGAATCACAACGCGCTCGCGGTCAGCTCACGCAAGTGACTTGCCGCTCGTCACGCCACGCACTACGCATTGTGCCCAAAGGAAACTTCCCGAAAAGCTCGTGCGTCGGGAACGAGGTAATAACCCATGGCTGACATTCGCTTCGACAATCGTGTTGCAATCGTGACCGGCGCAGGTGGTGGGCTCGGACGCTCGCACGCGCTTCTCCTCGCATCGCGCGGAGCGAAGGTGGTCGTCAACGACCTCGGCGGTGGAATGAAGGGCGACGGCACCGGCGCGACGAGCGCAGCAGACCAGGTGGTCGCAGAGATCAAAGCCGCAGGCGGCGAGGCTGTTGCGAACTACGACGGCGTCGACACGATGGAAGGCGCAACGCGCATCGTCGACACCGCAAAGAAGGCATTCGGCAAGCTCGACATCGTCATCAACAACGCGGGCATCCTTCGCGATGTCTCGTTCCAAAAGATGACCGAAGAGGATTGGGACAAGGTCCTGCGCGTCCACCTCTCGGGCAGCATGTACGTCAGCAAAGCCGCGTGGCCGCACCTCAAGGAGAGCAACTACGGACGTCTGGTGTTCACGACGAGCGCAGCGGGCCTTTACGGGAACTTCGGTCAGGCGAACTACAGCTCTGCCAAAATGGGCATCGTCGGTCTTGCCAAGACGCTCGGCCAAGAGGGCATGAAGAACAACATCCGCTCGAACGTGATTGCTCCTGTTGCCAAGTCGCGCATGACGGAGACGGTGCTTCCGCCGGACATCCTCAACAATCTAAAGACGGAGTTCGTCTCGCCGCTCGTTGCGTATCTGTCGTCCGAGCAGTGCACGGACACCGGTCAGGTTTACGCAGTCGGTGGCGGATACGTCTCGCGCGTCGCGGTTGTGGAAGGCGCCGGAGTCAACTTCAGCGTAAAGGAGAACCTCAGCATCGAGCAGGTCGCCGCGCGCTGGAACGAGATCTCGGATCTGTCCAAGGCTCGACCCATGGCCAACGCGATGGAAGCCGCGCAGGCAGTCATGAAGGGTGCGATCGGCGGGTGACGAGCGCCCGCTGCGCGCTGCTCCTTGTCGCAACTGTGATCATCCCAACCCTGTTCGGTCGCGCGCAGCCCGCGGCCGCACAGGTCTGCGGGTACGGTTCCGAAGGAACGACTTGGCCCCCAGCGGATGACGGCGTCACGCTTCCAAACGGCTATTGCCGAGCACTCCGATGCCGCGACGATTCCGACTGCAGAGCCTCGATGGAGTGCAAACCGTCGCGTTTGTGCATTGCCACCATGACGGTGCCGAACAACCCACGCGTGCAGGTCGAGACAGCGTGGTCGCCGTGTGATGCGCGCGGGGGCTGTCAGGAAGCGCACGCACGGTGTGAATCAGGAACCTACTGCATGCCGACGACGACGCGCGCCGCTCCTCCGACGGTTCGCGCTGCGCGAACACCACGAAGCACGGATTTGCGCGCGCTGATTGCGTCCACGCGCACCACAGTTGCGGCGCTCGATAGGTCGGCTCGAGCGCGACGAAGAACGTTGGGGCGTTCGCCGGTCAAGACACTGCGATACGACGTGCGCTCGTTCGGGGGCGCGGGGGAAAGTCTCCGAGACTCTGCGTTCGCGATGTGCCGTGTGCTCTACCACCCTGACGCCGACGACGAAGCTTGGTACGAGCGGACCTCGTACGTCGGGAATCCGGTCGTTGCGGAAGAGCTCGTCACGGTATTCGAAGCGCACCGCCAAGAGATCAATCCCAGCCCGCGGGTATGTCCAGGCAACGATGGGGAGTGCCGGCTACGCGCTCGCCTCGTAGCGGAGATTGCAGAATGGCGCGCGACTCACCCGCATGCGCAGATCATCACGCTTCACTGCGGATGGGGTGATGTCGACGGGGGTTCCCGCTCGAGCGTTGTGGCTTTCGATCCTGCGACGCGCGAGATGGTTTGCCTAAGCTACGAGGAAATCTGGTCGGCTGACGCGTGAACAGTGTGAGATCCGAAAGACGCGCGGCGCTCGCGTGCAAAGCCGGACACTCGTGACAGAATCCAAGCCGTCGCAACAGCTACGGACATGAGAAGTAAAGATGTGCTTGTGAGCTCGCTGCGCTGGTTTGGATATTGTTCTTGGCTTTGGATCCTCGGTGCTTGCGCATCGTCGGTTCAAGTCTGGGTCGGGGGGTCGCCCGATGCTGGCCCGCGACAAGACTCTGCTCTCGAGAGTCGAGGCCCGACCTCGCTTCCCACCGAGGAGATCCTTCTCGACGAACTGAGCGAAGGTCCGGCGTTTGCAGTGCACGCTGATGTTCTCGCGGTCGACGACGAGGTCTTCGTTCTCGAAGGAGTGCCGCCGTACTCTCTCGACAAGGTCGATCGGAACGGACGTCGCTCGCGAATCACCACGGTCCCGACTCCCGAAGGCGCATTCCGACTTCACCGCGTGAATAACGCGTTTGCGATCGTCGACACGAAGGGCGTGACGCTCGTGAGCCTGGACGGGACGCGCGTGGAACCTCGCCAAGTGCTCGGGCCCGTCATCACGGACTCGCACGTCCGCGAGGACCGACTTTGGATCTTGGCGAACGGATCGAACCCGTACGAAATTCTCACGGCCGAGTACTCGCTGCACGAGAGTCGATTCCGGTTGGCGTCATCCTGTCGTCAGGCGGGGGCGTATCAAACGTTCGGTTTCGTTTCCGACGAATCGCACGCGGTCGTTGCCTACAGTGACGCCGAGCGCCGTTTGACGTTGCGAGCAAACTGCGGGTCGCCCGTGGTCGGCGAGGTCCCAGAGCACAACAACGGGCGCATCCTCGATGCACGTCACGCGCTCTGGGCGTTTCCGGTTGGAGTCGAGACCTGGCGCGTGGCCAAGCTTGATCTGGCGACCGCGACTTTCCGTTTCGGTGATGAGCTTCCGAACACGACGCTCTTGTTCTCCGATGATCACGGCGGCTACTTCGCGGCGCAACCTAGTGCGCCTTCCGTGCGTCCTCAGGAGACCACGTTCGTGCATGTCCTTGGCGCGGAGCGAACACGTGGTGCATGGGTGGGCACGCCGTTCGGTGGAGCGACGGGTGATTTCTACCGTTTGTTTCGGGGGCGCTCCGCGTGCACAGCAACTTGGTGCGTACAAGCCGAGGCCACGACAGAGAGCAATACTGGAGTTTTGTTTTCGGAAGTGCGAATCGTCGATCTTGAGGAGCGACGCCTTCGGCTGAGGGCGACCACGGCCCAGGTTGGGACCGACCCTGCGAGTCTCGAGACCTCGTGCGGTGCGACGACGTGCACAGTAACCGCAAGCGCGCGAACAGGTTTGCCGTTTACGTCCAAGGTCGACGCGCAGACGGGGCGTCTACTCGAAAAGACCCCGGCGCGGCTTCGATGTGCAAGCGACTTGTGCGTGGATGAAGGCGAGGAGGATGGACGGCGTGCTGTGTTTGCTTCATCGACGAGCGGCGCAAGGTGGCGGCTCGAGGCTTATCAGCTCGTCGCAGCGGTCTCTGCTCAAGAGAAGCTCGTCGCCTTCGTCGTAAGGCTCAACCGCGACGAGACGGATAGCGAGCTCGGCGTAGTCGAGGTTGATCGCACATCCGGGCCGAGTGCCTTTCGTCCGCTGGCACTCGAGTTCCGGTCCGAAGACGGCGGTCCCCGCATTGCGCACATCGGATCGAACGTCCAGTTCTCCGCTCGAGCAGCGTTCGAGCGTTCCGTGCTGCTGCGCGCCTTGCACATGCGACCTGGAGCCTCGCCCGGCGCAGCGAACGTCAAGGTGCTCTCCGAGTTCCTGATCAATCTAGACAGCCTGGAAAGCAGGCGCGTTGCGAGCTGGACTCAGGACGACGCGACCGCCGAAAACGAGCACCGCGGCGACGTGGTCGCGACGCCAAATGGTTTTGCGTACTTCTCGATCCTCCCCGGACACAACGATGCCGTGGTGCGGTTCTTCGACGATCCGTGGAACCGCGGATGGGTCGTCGCGCGTTCGGAAGAAGTCGACCGCGTTCGTGGCACCTCGCGTTGGAACGTAGGACCCAACCTTGCCGACGTTCGCGCTCGTCCGTTTCAATCGTCCCGCGGACTGATTGCGGTGTTGCTCCGTGATGACGGGAACACGAACGATCCAGTCGAGCTCGTCGTTCGAAACTTGTCGGACGGTGCAGAGTTCCGCATTCCGGACCTGCTCGTGCTTCCTCTTCAGGCGACTCCCGTTTCGGACGACACCGCGCTGATTGTCTATGCGCGTGCCTCGGACAGCCGCATCTGTGCTCGTTTGGTTCCGATCCCGTCTTCGGCGACTCCGCCCCGCTAACATTCCGTGTGCGATTCGTGTAGAACGTCCCCCGTGGTCGCGTCGCCCCAAACTTCGAGCGGTGTGCGTTTTGACGGCCGGGCACTCGTCATAGGCAAGGAACGCGTTCCACTCTATTCGGGTGCGGTGCACTACTGGCGCCACGAACGGCGACATTGGAAACGCGTGCTCGAGGCAACTCGTGAGCTCGGGTTTCGCGTCATCGAGACGTACGTCCCGTGGGGCGTTCACGAGACTCCGGCCGGCACGTTCGATTTCGGCTCAGGCGACGCGCGCAAAGACCTCGGTGCGTTTCTGGACCTGGCGCGCGAGCTCGACTTGTTCGTCATCGTGCGTCCCGGCCCCCACATCAACTCGGAGCTCACGTACTTCGGACTTCCCGAACGCCTGGTCTACGACGAGCGTGTCCAAGCCCGCTCGCCCTCGGGACGCGCGGTGCTGCAACCGTTTCCTCCCAAGATGTTTCCGATCCCCAGCTACGCGAGCGATGCGTACTTCGAAGAAACGGACCGCTGGTTCGAGGCGGTGGCCGAAGTCGTTCAACCGAGACTCTATCCGCACGGGCACGTTGTCGTCTTGCAGGTCGACAACGAGGCGTCGTTCTTCTTTCGCGATGGCACGTATGAGCAGGACTACCACCCGGACGCGGTTCGGATTTTCCGCGACTTCGTCCTCGAGAAGTATGGGGACGCGTCCGTTGCCGCAAAGGCCCACGGACGAACGTACGCGTCACGAGACGACATCGCCGGGCCGACCAAGTTTTCGGCGGACGACCCACGAGCTTTGCACCTCGATTGGGAAGAGAGCAGGGAGGTCGTTCTCGAGCGAGCGCTCGTTCGTTTCAAATCGCTCCTGGAGAAGCACGGACTCACGGGAGTCCCGACCTCGCACAATCTTCCCCTCGGCGATGCGGGTCTTCCGCTGCGCATTCCGCGCGTCGAGAACGTCGTCGATATCTCTGGGCTGGACTATTACCACGCGACGCGTGACTACGAGATTGTGAAGCGCCGCACGTTGTACCTCGCGGGCACGGCTCGGTTCGCATACTCGCCGGAGCTCGGTGTTGGCGCGCCTCCGTGGTTCACACCGCTCAGGCACGAGGACTCATTCTTCACCGCGCTGACGGCGACCGCGTTTGGATTGCGCGGGTTCAACCTATACATGGCTGTCGACCGCGACCGTTGGTACGGCGGTGCGATCGATTCGAGCGGGCGCGCGCGCGACACGTCTCATCTCTGGGGCAAGTTGGTCCGCGGTCTGATCGACATCGGATTCCACGACATGACGCGGAAGGTGCCCGTCGCGATTGTCTCGCCTGCGGAGTACGGTCGGCTCTCTCGCATAACCAGTACGCTTCCACTTTTCTCGTCCTCCATTCTCGAGGCGGTCAGCGGTTCGCCGATAGCGGCGTGTTTGCAGGATGATCTCGGTCACGAGGATCCGATTCAGCTCCGCGCTTGGCAGTATACGCAGCGAGTTGCGACAGCTCTCGACGCGGTTCGCGTTCCGTACGTTTTTGTGGACAGCGACGCGCCCATCGAGCGCTTCAATGACTATCCGCTCGTTGTCTCCGCGAACTGGAAATGGGCGGACGCCCGTCGAACGGCGTTGCTCGAGAAGCTCGGCAAGCAAGCGCGGGTCGTGGTCGGACCTGCGGGTCTTCCAGGAGCGGAGCGTCTCGAAATGAACGACCTTGCGGCGGTCGAAAGGTTTGCGCATCGAGTCGCTCTGGATCACGCGCTCGGTATCGCGCATCACCCTCAGCTCGATGTTGTGGTTCATGAGCATCCAAACGGGTCGCGAGTTCTGTTCGTGATCAATCCTACAGACCATCACATTGACGACGCTGGTATCGAAGGATTCCCAATCGAATCGGCGCGCGACTTGTTGCGAGAAAGGTCGTCCAGCGCCTTGCCGGTCGGCCCGCGCACGTGTCGCGTCCTCTACTTGGACCGCCAGTCAACAGCGCCCGATGTCGCCCGTTCGGAGGACGAATGAGCGCGAACGCGCAGCGTGAGATTGCGGACTTGATCAGCCCGGATATTCAAATCGAGGGTTTCGAGGCACGGCACATTTCCTTGCTCGCGGACCTCGTTCGTCCGAGCGACACGCAGCCGACTGTTCTCGTCGATGAGCGGAGCGACGTGTTCGGTGCTCTCGTGATCGTTCGAGACGAGAGTGGTCGCACGGTTGCAGCGTTTCATTCTCAACGCGGTCCGATCGAGGGCATGGTCGTCGCTTCCAATCCTGATTTGCCTGCGCTCGCGCGCGAAGCCAACGCGAGCCGAGTCTTCGTCGTGCAACAAGGGGCGCTCGAGAGCCTTGCCGACACGATTGCGGCGCGAGTGACTCGCGAGGATGGGTACGCGGGCCAATGGCTGGTTGCACTTCTCGCAATTCGCGAGCACCTAGACGCGGGGCGCATTCTCGCGTGGCCTCGGCCGCTTGCATCCGCACCCATTCCGACAGTTTGGGCAGTCTCGCGCGCGTTCGACCTTGTTCTTCCCGAAGGGCGCAGCTTGCTGGTGTGCGCGTGGGAT
>CAZWQH010000266.1:0-7329 GCA_964635815.1 uncultured Sandaracinaceae bacterium | reverse complement strand
GGCGAAGCGGTTCAGCATTTGGTGCGTGGGCGAGTTCGAAAGGCAGCCGCATAGACTCCATGGAAAAGCTTCGCGCAGTAAAAGGGATGAACGATGTGTTCGGCTCGGAGGTTTTGCGCTTTCAGGCGCTGGAAGCTGCGTTCCGCGAATGGACGGCACGATACGGCTACCGCGAAATCCGAACGCCGATCCTCGAGCCAACGGCGCTCTTTCTTCGCTCTATCGGCGATGCGACCGACATCGTGCAAAAGGAAATGTACGCGTTCGTCGACAAGGGCAACGACGCCGTGGCGCTTCGCCCGGAAGGCACTGCGTCTTCGGTTCGCGCGTACATCGAGCACAACGTCTACGCGCAGGATCCGATCACGAAGTGGACGTACATAGGCCCCATGTTCAGGCGTGAGCGACCCGCGCGCGGCCGACTTCGGCAGTTTCACCAGCTTGGGGCAGAGGTCTACGGGGATCCGGGTCCCTATGTGGATGCCGAGATCATCGAGATGCTCGTCGGCTACCTCACTCATGTCGGAATCACGGACATCGAGGTGCTCGTCAATTCGCTAGGCAGTGGCGACACTCGTGAGCGATACGTCGATGCGCTTCGTGCGCACTTCACGCCGCTCAAAGAGACGCTGAGCACCGAGAGTCAGGAGCGACTCGAACGCAACCCACTTCGCATCCTCGACAGCAAGAGCGAACAGGATCAGCTCGCGGGCGCGAACGCACCGACCATCCTCGATTTTCTCAGTGAGGAGGACCAGGGTGCCTTCGACGCGGTTCAGTCCGCATTGAAGGACGCAGGCATCAACTTCCGCGTGGAGCCGCGTCTCGTGCGTGGTCTGGATTACTACACGAGAACGCTGTTCGAAATCCGCGGGCGCGGAGGAAACCTCGGTGCGCAGGACGCCCTCTGCGGTGGCGGTCGGTACGACAGACTCGTCGAGCAACTCGGCGGTCCCAAGACTCCGGCAATCGGCTTTGGCATCGGCATCGAACGATTGCTCTTGGTCCTTGATGATCCTGGCGCATCGCCTCTGGCCGATGCGTTCGTCGTTGCTACCTCCCCGTCGCTGCGCGAACCTGCAACGGCGCTGCTGCGAGAGCTCCGGTCGAAGGGCATCCGAGCCGATGGCGACATGCGGGTCCCGAGCCTGAAGAGTCAGTTCAAGCGGGCGGACCGCTGCGGCGCTCGGATCGTCGCTGTGGTTGGCGACGACGAACACGCGAAAGGAACAGTGACGCTGAAGGACATGCGCACGGGCGAGCAGCGTTCGGTTCCGCGCGAAGGCATCAGCGCGGCGGTCCTGAGCGCCCTCGGCATTTAGCTGCGGACGGCTCGAGCGACGGGGACTGGCACATTACGGCACACGGAGCTGCGGAAACCCGAGTATTTTGCCACTCGCAGTTGGCACAGTACTAGCTATGAACTGCCCGCTATGACTTCGCGCTTCCTGCTCTTGCCGTGTTCGCTCTTCGTTCTTCACTGCGGCAGTGCTCACGAAGGGAGTGGCGCAGACGCCGGCGCGGACGCGATGTTTGTGACCGACCAGCAGATGGTCCTTACCGATCGCCCCGTCACGATTGACCAGGTGCAGCTGCACTTCGATAGGCCGGCCACACCGGACGTGCCGACGACGCTCCCAGACCGACTCGTACCCCCCGATGGGCGCGCAGTTCCGTTCGATGCCCCGCGCGACGCGCGAACAGGCACGGACGTGTTGCTGTTCCGAGACGCCCCCACCCCGTTCCGCGACGTCCCGGTATTCTCTCCTGACGCGGTCTTCTGGGACGACGTGACCTTCTGGAGTGATGCTCGCACCGTCAGCTGTGAGCCGCAGAGCGCACGATTGACTGCCTGCTCTCCGATTGCTCCCCCGAGTGAGCAGGGATCGTTCTGGGACGGCGACTCCTGCGTGCTTCACGGATCGAATTGCGAAGGACCGGACTGTTTTGCGTACCGCGGTTTCGATGCACTGCAGAGCTGCAAGAACGACCACTCCACATGTACATCCCAGATCTGTGTCGCCACCGGGGGCACTTGGGATGTTGTCGGGCGGTGCGCGGGAGGAGTTCGCTGTGGTGTGTACCCGAACTTCGATTGCGACGGGCCGACGCATCCGCTCTGTAACTGTGGCCCCGGACGAACCTTCGACCCGATCGGCGGGTGCCTCGAGGACCCGACGTGTGGACTGCCAGAGCTCTGTGACAACACAGGCGGTGAGTGGTTAGTCGCTGGCGACGGCTGTGCTCCGTGCGACTCCTGCGCAGGAGCTTGCCCAGCGCTCTGTGCTCCTATCCTAGAGAATCGCTGCCACTGCGGTCCCTTTGCGACGTTCGATCGGACGCTTGGTTGCGTTCCAAGCGACCGATGCTCGACGGACAACAAACGCTCGCTTTGTACAACGCAAGGCGGCAGCTGGATCGCTCCCGGTTGTTGCGATCGCGTCGACGCATGCGGCCATCACGCTGAGCCGCGGTGCCTCGCTCTGTGTGTGCCGGACGAAACCTGCGTGTGTCCGCGCGGCTACGCGTGGTCTGGGCGCGGCTGCGTCATCTCACGCTGCGATCTCCGCCTCGAAGGTGAAGCGTGCGATGACACGCACGCGTGTGAAGGCACGCTCAACTGCACGTACTGTGGTGGGGCAAGCGGAGGCGGAGGTGGCGGTGGTGACGAGCCGGCGGACATCGTAGGGCGCCCAGACCTCCCAGGAGGCGGCGGACAGGTGTGTCGCTACCCGGCCTGCGGATTCGCGGACAACTGCCTCTTGGTTCCATGAACCGCATAAGTCCTCGCGCACCAATCGCGCTGGTCGCTGTGATGCTTGGGGTCCCTTCGCTGAGCGCTGCTTGCGGAAGCACTCACGGATTCACAGGCGCGCAAGACGCCGCTGCGCGCGACGTCGTGGTCTCAGCCGATCACGTCTCGAGCGACGCCAGCATCCCCGCGGACCGAGCCGCACCGCCGCGGGCAGACGCTGAAATCAGTACGTTCTGTGTCGCGCAAAACGCCCGAATCGTCGCGTGCTCGGGGGCGAACGACGAAGCCGATCCGCCTGCGCGCATAGGCGCGTTTTGGGACGGCGAGAAGTGCGTGTCGCACGTCGTGACCAACTGCAACGGCTCCGATTGTCTGGCGTACACCGGGCCCGACGCGCTTCATCTCTGCACCGCTGCGCATGTGAGCTGCGCACCGAGCCTGTGTCGCGTTACGGGTGGCCGTTGGGACAGCCTCGGCACGTGCGCGACGACCTACCGCTGCGGCGTACTGCCCGCGGACGACTGCGCGGGTCCTACGCGACCACTTTGCAACTGTGGCCCTGGAAAACGATTCGACGAAGCTCGAGGTTGCGTCGTAGACCCAACCTGCACAGCCGCCGATTTGTGCCGAGCCACCAACGGCGGCTGGCTTGAGGCAAACAGCACGGGCTGCCTACCTTGCGATTCGTGCGCCGGTATCTGTACGGCCATCTGCCGACCGATTGTCACCTCAATGTGCGATTGCGGATCCATGGCGCGATTCGACCCGACGAATGGTTGCGTGATGCACCATGATTGCGACGAAGCGCAGCAACAACGAATCTGCGAGAGTCAGCGTGGTCGGTGGATTGATCGCGGCTGCTGCGATCTGGTGGACGAGTGCGGCGTGTTCCGCGTCCCGGGCTGTAATCTGGACTGCACTCAGCCACCGACGTGCGCGTGTCCGATGGGTCAAAAATGGACGGGCCGCGGATGCGTTCCCGCGCGGTGCGATCGACGAGAGGTCAACGGGCGGTGCAACACGACCTCCCAGTGCAAATCGAACCTAGAGTGCACCTGTGGACTCTGCGACTTCCCGAGGTGCGCGATG
Organism: uncultured Sandaracinaceae bacterium; assembly: GCA_964635815.1. Classification (GTDB taxonomy): domain Bacteria; phylum Myxococcota_A; class Polyangia; order Polyangiales; family JADJQN01; genus CAZWQH01. The sequence continues at coordinate 3,485 of CAZWQH010000266.1, read as the reverse complement.
GACCTTTGTTTCTAGCGCACCCTGCCCGGCATCACTGACCCGGCGGGCGCTCATTCTCGATCGCGTTCATTTCATCGCGCGACACGGGACGCTCGTTTCGCCCCGGTTCGTTCCGGTTCGAGTTGTTGTTCGCGTTCGTAGCCGCGGGCCGAGAACCGGGCCGCACGGGATTTCCACCCTCGACGTAGTTACCGTTTCCAAAATCTACGTACAGGTAGCTGTATCCGTCCGGCCCAGCTGCGGAGGTCACGTTCGGGACGACATCCGCACGGAGCTCGAGCACAAGCGCCGTGTCTGCGCCCCGCCGCTCTAGGAATGCTCGCGTCAGCGGGGTGTTGAAGAATCGTGTGTCCAACGGCCTGAGGCTCTGTCGTTCTGGAACCTGAGCACCACGAAGCATGATCACCCAGCGATTCGCTTCACGGACCGGCTCGAACGTCACACCGCTCGTGAGCTGCACGAATACCCGTGAGCCCGCCGGTGTGATCTGGAATCCGGGCCAGGTAACGATCACCGGATTCGAGCCCGCTTGTCCCACCAGGTGGCCAGGATTGTGGCTCGTTCCCGGTGTCACTCCGCGGTAGTCACCAACGATTCGCTCGACTTGTTGGGCCTGGCTCGTCGCGGAGACGACGGAACCCGAAAGAACCAAGAGGCAGGTCAGAAATCCGATGAACCGTCGCATGCGGGGATGGTAGCGGAGGGTCGCGACCGCCCGCAAACATCTCGCAACGAACCCACTGTCTACGGACCTTCGCCGGCAAAGACAGGCGAAGACCACGCATACTCCCCGTCCGACTGCGTGACTCGGGCGTAGACGTAAGGCACATCGGCTCGCACATCCACAGCAGCAAAGTTGTTGCTGCCGTTCGCGGCCGCAAGCACGCCGTCGGGTCCTATCAGCTCGATTCGCGCGACCGCACCCTCGCCGTACGTCTCGGCGTGAATCGATCGCTTCGCACGCGACGAGAAACATGTCCCCATCGGAGCGTCGTCCACCGTAAGGTCGAGCAGAATCTTGGCGCCGCTCGTTGCGTAACAGCGTCGCTCCCGAATCGCAGAAAGGATCGCCTCTCGCGTTGTCGCCTTCGCGACGGCGGCGGTCAATCCCGTTCGAAACGGATCGCGTTTGCGAGCAACGCCGTGGTGAAACAGGAGACCGTGACCATCGGAGGAGGCGATGAAACCGAAACGCAAACCACGAGAGAGCACAGAGTCGACCATTTGATCCCGCAAGTCCCCGCGTTGTCCCAGGTCGTGCTTCCACGTCTCGTAACAACCATGACACGAGCAGATCTCGAACACGGGCTGCACGTCTTCGGTGTGCGCATTCTCGTCAGCGCCTGTCCATCCCACGTGATGAGGAACCGCGAACGCGCCCCACTTGCGGAGCTCGGCAGAAAGCGCCTGCCCCGTCGCGAACGTGTCGCGTGAAAATATCGGCATCGCTGAGTCCGTCGCGTAGACGACTTTGTGACCAGGCCCTGGGTGCGATTTGCCCGTCCATTCGTAGGCATGAAGGGTCGCAAATCGTCCGGGTTCGTTGTGCGCATCCGCAACCGACTTGAGATACGTCCACTCGTCGGGGCCGATTCGCTTTCCCAGAAACGACTCGTGATCGGTCAGCGCGCAAAAGTCGTCGCCGTATCGATACCGTGCGCGCAGGTACGGTTCGTCTGCAGAGCCGCAACCATCTGAATGAGCCGAGTGTTGATGGATGTCCCCGAAGAGTGTGCGCCGGCCCCAACGTTCGGCAGGGTCGGACAGCTTGGAGCGCGAACCCGCAACCGCGAACACCGCACTCTTCGAGCCAACCAACGAAACCTTGCACGGGACCAGAGCTGGATCGGTGCCATGAGGCGCAGGGAATGTCTCGACGACGATCCCTTCGCGTTCACGCCGCGCAGTCCAAAGCACATCGCCTCGAGCAACCACCGAAACGCGTCGACCACGGCAACCCCAACCTCCGACGCTCAACGCAGTCCGCGGCGCCCAACCGACCGAGGTGAGTTCCTGCCGGTAGAACGCGTGAGAGCCGCGCCCGAACAAGATCAACGCGCCGTTCGGTCCGAGCACGAGCGAGGGGAACTCGAACCCCTGCTCTTCACCTTCACGATCGCGTGACCGATCGGTCATCTCCGCGGATGGCTCGAGCACCTGTCCTGTGCGGGTGACGAAGCGGACGGCAATCCATTTCGTGATGTCGGCCTCGCCCGTGTCCTCGCGCACGTCGTGGTGAAACGCGACCCACCAGCCGTCACGTGTCTCGAGAATCGTAGGCGCCGCCGCGATCCCACGCGCCTCAAAAACGGTCAGATCGCGACGCGTCGCGCCTTCTGCGACGTCTTGAACCAGCACGACTCTCGCGAGCCCGCGAGCGCTAACCACTTCGACCGATGCCGTTCGCGCTCGCGCCACACGGTCGTTCTCCGGCAGGACGGCGCTGACGAACTCCGCGCTCGCAAGCTTGAGATCAGACCCAACGACATCGAAGGTGTAGATGCCGGTATCGACCGGCGTCCGCACCGCGCTAGGTCCAGTCGCGCTCGGCGTCCAGCGAGTCGTCTCGAGCACAACATGCTCCGCTTCAGCCGTCGATCCTGATCGATCCAGACGCAAGCGGGCGGCGTGTTGATACGCGCGGTCATCTTGCGGGATCACGAGTCGCACAGCCCGACGCTACCAGCGAGCCGGGCATACGCCGAGTTCCCGACAGTAACGACCGGATTCGAAGCGTTACGGGTTTGCCGGTCGTGCTTCGCCGGCGCCGCCGCCAGCATAACCAAGCGCCTGCAGTTGGCCGCGCAGCGTCGGGTCGATGGGAACCTCCTCCGTTTGGAGCTCACGCGCAGAACCCTGCTCGGCAGCGAGCCACTTGCGACGATCGCTTGCACCCAGAAACTGCCCCATGAGTGTGCGCATATACCGCATGACAATCGGATGACTCTGGGGCGTGAGCTCGGTCTGCTCGTGAGGGTCGACGGCAAGATTGAATAGCGTGGGATTGACCCCGCGAAGGATCAGCTTCCATCCCGCGCCGCGAATTGCGTGACGGTCGTCCAGGAAATCGCTAAACGCGACGGCAGGGCCCTCCATCATTCGGCCTCCCGTGAATCCGAGAACGCTTCGCCCTTCCGTGGCAGGAGGAGCCGCGACGCCCGCGGCCTGAAGGATCGTCGGCGTGACATCCACCGTGCTCACTGTGTGCGTGATGCGTTCGCCTGCGTTCACCAGGCCGGGCAGGCGAACGACGAAGGGAACTCCGAGCAGCTCCTGGAAGACGCTGTGACCGTGGCCCCACGACCCGTGATCGTTGAGCTCTTCTCCGTGGTCCGCCGTGATCAAGAAGACGGTGTTGTCGTACACGTCCAGTTGTTTGAGGCGTTGAATGAACTTCCCGAGCTCGCTGTCGTGATAGCTGACTTCGGCATCGTACAGCGCCGCGAGCCGTCTCTTGTCTGCCTCGTCAAAGGTGACCGCCGGTG
>CAZWQH010000265.1:0-7344 GCA_964635815.1 uncultured Sandaracinaceae bacterium | reverse complement strand
GCGCATCGACGCGCTGCGAAAGAAGTACCGCGCGCTTGGCAGAACGCTCGACGACGAGCAGATTCTGGACCGCGTCGAATCGCCGTCCCAGGCGCCGGATGCCGCCGCATCGAGCAACGAAGAAGTTGCGAACGTGCAAGTCGCGCTGGATTCGCTGTCCGAAGGTTCGCGCATGGTGATCCTGCTTCATAGGTTCGAAGGGTTCTCGTTCAAGGAGATCAGCGAGATGTTGGGAATCGAAGAAGGCGCCGCTCGCGTCCGAGCATTTCGTGCGTACGCCGCGTTCCGCACGGCCTACGAGCACCTCGACGCGGGAAAGGATTCGCAATGACCTCCCTCGATCAGCACGTCGACGAGAACGAAGTCGCGGGCCTCATGATGTTGACCGACGACGACCCGGCTCGCCTTCAGGCTGAGTCACACGCCCAGACCTGTGAGCGTTGTCGCATGCAGCTCGCCGCCGCAAGTCGTGTGATGGCAAAGCTCAACCGAGTCGCCGCGCCACCGCTGGGCGCTGAGGCCCACGAGCGCATCCGGGCACAGCTGGCCAACCAGCTCGGCGTGGCGACCGTTCGAGTGCCGTTCGCGACCTCGCCTGTGGATCAAACGCCGTCGCGATGGTGGTGGCTTGCGTCCGCGGGCATTGTGCTCGGTGCATTCATCCTCGCCGCGCTCGGGCTCAAGCGTGTGGCCCCACTCTCGATTTCACACGGATTTGTCTGCGCGGGACTCGAGACGTTTGGTGCCGCACTCGCAGTCAGCGCCTTCGCCGTCGTCACGCGGGTCGGACGCGTGCGGTTCATCTTCTCCGCGGCTGCAGCCGGCGCGTGCGCAAGCGCCGGCGCATTTGCCGTGAACCTCCTGCAAACGCGGCACTGCTACGAGAACGGGATCACGCCGCACGAGTTTGGATTTCACGCCGTTCCAGTGCTGATGGCAGGTGTCGCGGCTGTGCTCGTAACCTGGAAAATCCGGGTATCCACTCCCACGCAACAAGGGGCATAGCGGCGAGCAATTCCCGACTGCACGCAGGTCGGGAACAGAGCGATTCCCGACTGCATGCAGGTCGGGAACAGAGCGATTCCCGACTGCATGCAGGTCGGGAACAGACCAATTTCTCCGGTCGGACCTCGTTAGTCGGCAGGCTCGTGATACATGGGCGCCATGCCCGTGCTCACCGCACAAGACTTACGCAAAGCCTACGGGCCTCAGGTACTGCTCGACGGCGTCTCTCTTACGATCGGAAGCGGAGAGAGCGTGGGCCTCGTCGGCATCAACGGCTCCGGTAAGAGCACGCTCGCAAAGATCCTCGCGGGTGAAGAACCCGTAGACAGCGGAACGATTGCGCGCCGACGCGACACGACGGTTGCCTATCTTGCGCAGGACCCTGCCCTAGACGGAACGAAGACCGCTCTCGACATCACACTGGCCGGACTCGGCGAGTGGTCGCGCGCGCGTGAGGCGCATCGGATCGCGACGCACGGACTCGAAACGGGTGTTGGCGACCCATCGAAGCTCGTCAACGAGCAAGAAGCCGCTGCCGCGGAGCTCGAACGGCAGGGCGGTTGGAACCTCCTCTACAAAGCGGAGGCCATTTTAGCGAACCTCGGCGTGGATCGTACGGACGTCCCGGTCGCGACATTTAGCGGCGGTGAGAAACGTCGCGTCGCGCTCGCAACGATCCTCGTGTCGAACCCTTCGCTAGCGATTCTGGACGAGCCCACCAATCATCTAGACGTGGGCGCAATCGAGTGGCTCGAGAACTACTTGATCGACGACCACAAGGGCGCGCTTCTTCTCATCACGCATGATCGCTACGTACTGAACCGGATCGCCGAACGAACGATCGAGCTTGAAAACGCGCGCGTGCATTCGTACGACGGTGGCTACGACGCGTACCTCGAAGGCAAAGCCGAACGGCTCGCGCTCGATGCCAGGACCGAAACCAAGCGGCAGAATTTCTTGCGGCGCGAGCTCGATTGGCTGCGACGCAGTCCGCCTGCGCGAACCCGAAAACCCAAAGCGCGCACGGCGAGCTCCGAGGCGATTCTCGCGCAGCGGCCCGTAGCTCTCGAGAAACGTGCACGCCTGCAGATGGACAGCGCGCGATTCGGAAAAACCATTCTCGACGTTCGTGATGTCTCGATCGCGATCGGAGACCGAAAGCTCGCGGACAAGATCACGTTTGCATTGTCTTCGGGCGACCGAATCGGAATCATTGGCCGCAACGGTAGTGGGAAGACCACCCTCCTGCGCGCGATTCTGGGCGACCTCGAACCCAGTGCCGGAACCATCACTCGCGGGCTCAACACGAAGATCGCGTATTTCGATCAGAACCGAATCGCGCTCGACGACAACATGTCTATCTACGACAACGTCGCAGAGTCTCGCAGCGAGGTAGAAATCGGCGGACGTTCGCTCGATGTTCGCAGTTACCTTGAGGGCTTTCTCTTTGACGTTCCCAAGCAGCGGCAAAAGGTGGCCTCACTCTCCGGCGGTGAGCGGGCGCGGGTCGCGCTCGCAAAGATGATGCGCACAGGCGCAAACCTGGTGATCTTCGACGAGCCCACGAACGACCTGGACATCTCCACGCTGGGTGCGCTCGAGGAAATGCTCGTCGAGCATCAAGGCTGCGCGATTATCGTGAGCCACGACCGTTGGTTCTTGGACCGCGTCGCAACCGCGATCCTCGCTTTCGAGCCCGACGGACGCGTCGAGTACCAGCCCGGCGACTATCAGACGTACTTGCGACTGAAGAACGAACGAGCCGCGGAAACGCGAAGGCTAGCTGCAGAGCAACGTCAGCAGAACCGCGCGTCGTCCCCTCCACGCGCGAAGGCGCCGGACGCACGAGCGTCGGAACCCCCGCAGCCCGCCGCATCCAAACCAGCACCGAGCGCAACCTCGAAACCCGCTGGAAAGCCACTGACATACGCAGAGCGCCTCGAGCTCGATGGCATCCTGGAAAAGATCGAAGCCGGCGACGCACGCGTTCGCGACCTGGAAGCAAAACTCTCGGATCCGTCCCTGTACGGATCGGGGTCCCACACCGACATCGCGGACTTGAACAGAAAGCTCGAAGAAGCGCGAGCCGCATCTGCCGCGTTGGCGCTCCGATGGGAGTCCCTCGAGGAACGTCGCGACGTCGCCAAGCCGAACGGCTGACAAAGACTGCACGAACAGCGGAGCAAAACCGACTTGAGCCTCGACGCGCGCACAGCATCCTTGCGTCATGCGCTTAGTCTCGATCTTCTCCGTCTGCCTCCTCGCCGCGTGCGGTGCTCGACAGAATCCCGCATCCGAGGTCGTAACTGAATCTCCCACGCATCCAGCCGGAGCCTTTCCCGAAATCGTCGGGCTTCTTGATCAGGCCGACGCTGCTGGGCAAACCGACGCTGCGCTGAGCCTTCATCTACAAGCACGCTCGAAACTCTTCGAGCTTCTAGCGCAGCGCTTTGGGTTCCCCGACGCGTTCGCAGGACAACGCCTGTTCGCCGCGCTCCACGGTCCGCCGCCGAATCCCGCGCTCGTCGACGAAGACGACGCAGAGATGATGGCGCAGATACACGCGACTTCGGAGGCGCGCTCATTGCTGTGGCGCTCGTTCGTAGCGCGCGCCGCGATTTTGCGAGCGCTTGGACATGAGGAGCAGACGGGAGTCGACATGTTTCTCGGCGACGCACAAGCTGCCGAGTGCGGTGAGCCGTGTGCTCGGCACGAGCAGCAGTACCTCGCCTACTGGAACGGGATCCGCAGCGAAACCTTTCCGCCCACGCTCGACTTTGGCGAGAGTGAGTTCAACGAGCAAGCGTCGCTTCTAACACTTCCACAGCGCCTCGCTTCCCTGGCCCCGCGTATGCACTACGCAGTAGAGCTCAGACCCCGGGAGCTGACTCGAAGCCCTACTCTTTTGCACATCCAGCTGGTCGGGGCAGATGTCCATTACACCTCCGGTTCCGACTGCGAAAGCATTCTCCGACGACAACCCGGGGAAGCGTTTCAGGAGATCAGCGTGTGCCGAAACGTGAGGCGCGGCGGCGTCCTCCATGCGCACACGCTTCGCGTCGACTTCTCTGCTGGCGTTGCCCTGCCGAGCAACATGAACGACCGATACGGCGTTTTCTTGAATCTCCAGTCAGTGCAACACGAAGCACGTACGCGCACGTACACTGTGCAAGGCGTGCTCGCGTACGTTCGAGGCGGCGCCAGCTTCCGCTACATCTACGGGGTCGATCTTACCTGGCTCAACGCGGCTTACGATTCCGGTCAGCGCTGATCTACGCCAGGCGCTCGCGGATGGAGCGCGTCCCGACGCCTCGAATCAACCGGTCTGCGATCGATTCCGCCACCGCCGCGATAGTCAGCGAAGGATTCACGCCGAGGGCAGCGGGAATCATCGCGCCATCCGTGACGAAGATGTTCGGATTGCGCAGAAGCTCGCCGTCCTGTGAAACGATCCCAAGCTCCGGCGTCTCGTACTCGGTCATCGCCGCACCACCGAGCGGATGCGCTGTGTTCACCGTTCCGTCGCGTCGGTACGCGTCGAGATACATCTCTCCCCCAAGCGCCCGATAGATGCGCTGCATCGCACTGATCGCAGCCGACCAGCGTCGTTCGGTCTCGGGGTGGGTGTCGCGCCAGCGAACGTGGATCGCGTTGCGATCCGTGCCCAGGTAGATTTCGCCCTCGCCCTCGTCCAGCGCGAGGCATCCCATCGTGAGCATTCGCGGAGTGAACTGGCGCAGACGGTTCTTGTACGCTTCGCCCCAGTCACGCGAGCGAGTCCCGTCGGGTTCCAACCCCACGGTCGTGCTGCGTCGACCGACCGCGTCGTGATTCGCAGCCGGCTGAAGCGTCGATATCTGCCCCATCGAGAAGTAGATGGGCTCTGCGTAGAACGGAATGAGGATGAACTGATGCTCTCCAAAGAAGGTCGGACAAAAGCTCGACATCGGCTTTCCCTTTTGGCCTTCGACCGGAAACTCGAAGTCGCGACCGATCATTCCGGTCACACCATAGTCACCGTTCCCCGAGAGCCCGCGACCAAGGCGTGGAGCTCCGCGGCGAAATCCTTCGTCCAGATGACGGTCACCGTCGAAATCGTTCTCCGACCGCATCAAGATACCGCTCGTACCGACGGCTCCCGCACCCAGAACTAGAATGCGGCACTCGATCTCGAAGCGACGCGTGTCCCCGTTTCTCACGTCAACGCCGCGCACGACGTACCGGTCATCGACGGGTCGCACCGACTCGACTTCGCAGTCCGTGTGGAACTCGACCCCGACTTCCTTGGCTACCGCCAAGTAGTTCTTGCTCAGATTCTGACGACCTTCGAATCGTTGACCCTGCGTCCACCATCCCTCGTTCGCATCGTTCAGCGTCGCGACCTTGAGCGGTTCCGCACGCGCCCCGATTCGCCGGCAGCCTTCGGCAAAAACGAAGTCGCGCTTCGTTGTCAGCGCCCAATGGGGCGTGTCCCGATCCGTCCACGCAAGCTTGCGAACCTTCAGCATCCGCTCCACCTCGGCGTAGTAGGGGTCCAGCATCGCGCGCGAGTACATCCGCGGCCAAATACGTCGCCCCTCGCGCGTGCGCTCAAAGACTGAAGATGGCGCCCGCAGGCTCACACCGCAGTAGATGTTCGAACCGCCGCCGAGACCCTTACCGCCGATCACGCTCATGGACGGCGGAGCGTCTTCGATTGTCGCCGCGCGGTCCGCGTACCACTCGGCGTGACGCGTTAAGTATGCTGGAGACAGTGAATGCCGGAACCGATTCCCTTGATCGTTGATCGCCCCGCCCCTCGCGCGACCATCAAGCTGTCCTGTCGGGTCTCCTCCGCGCTCGAGGACCGCGACCGACACCTCGCGCCCCAGCACCCGCAAATGCTGTCCGAGACGAGCGGCCATCACCGATGCGCCGAACCCGCTGCCAACGACGACGATGTCGTAGGAGGTCTTCATGGAAAATCGCCGTCCGCGTTCAACACTTCAGGCAGGTCTTCGGTCCCCGCAGTCGACGGCTCACGGTTGTACGTGTAGTCGTCGAGGAGATCGAGACGGGCGAGCTCTCGAAGATCTTCCGTTGCCAGGTCGATAAGCCGGCCGTCGTACGTGCGCGGATATCCGCGAACCGCAACTCCCGCCGCAAAATTCTCGAAGGGCGGAAATCCGATCTCGATGAGTCCGACGTCGTTGCGGATCGCTCCCAAGTACGCCGCAAACGAAACAGCGCGGACGTAGACCATCGCGGGCCGAGTGAACGGCTCCGCGAACCCTGCCTCTACCACCGCTTCCTGTCCTGGACGGGTGAGCGACAGAAACGTGCTTCCCGGGAAGTCACGCGCGGTCAGCGCGTCCAAGTCGGTGGAGATGATTTGTCGCAGCGCATCGTCGAAACCGACCGAAAGCGTTTCGATCTCACGCGGGACGGAGCGTATGAATCCCAACGCGCGCGCGGTCGGGAGAAACTCGCCGATCGCCAGCAGTTGGTACGCCTCGGCGTCGAGCGCGCCTCGAGAGCTGGGCACGTTCGTGTTGTCTTGCGTCAAGCGGGCGCCCGCACTCGGAAGCAACAGATCCATCAGCTGCTTGATGTTCTTTTCGACGGTCTTCAAACCCTCGGCTGTCGGGGTCTGACGCGGAACGGGCAGCCACGGCGGACGCCGGATATCCGTACGCGCGCCGGGAACGTTGCAGGCGCTACCGAACATGATGCCCAACCATCGGAGCACGTCGCGCCGCGTCGGATTGAACGATCCCGTCGCGGTAGCTTGCTGCGCTGACTTGCTTGGCACGCAATGAGCACAGCAACGCATGTGCCTAGTCGCTCGATCGATAACTGCTGCGCATTCGAGCGCCGGAGGGAATTCAGCGTGGCGACCCGAAGAGCCAAAGCAATGGCTAAGTGGCTTGGGGCCCTGCTAGCGGTTGCGTCCCTCACGTCGGGCTGCCGGAGCTCCGCACCGGCTGCCGCACTCGATTCGTCCGTCGTGTCCGCCGCGGACCGCCCTCGAATCGGCGACCGTGACCCGAGCAAATTCGACTACATCGTCGTCGGCTCAGGCGCAGGCGGCGGCCCGCTCGCGGCTCGCCTCGCGCAGCGCGGTGAGCGCGTGCTGCTGCTCGAAGCCGGGCAAGACATGGGATCGGAGCTCGACTACCAGGTCCCTGCGCGTCACGCGATCGCTACCGAAAACCCGGACCTCTCGTGGTGGTACTGGGTCCGCCACCATCGGGATGCGGCAATTGATCGGGCCGACTCGAAGTGGACCGAGAAGGGAATTCTCTATCCGCGAGGCGCAACACTTGGCGGCTCGACTGCAGTGAACGCCATGGTGACTGT
>CAZWQH010000264.1:0-7368 GCA_964635815.1 uncultured Sandaracinaceae bacterium | reverse complement strand
GGGCATCTCCAAATCGATGATGGCAACGTCCGGCCGTTGCGCTCGGATCTCCGCAAGCGCTTCGATCCCATCCCGTGCCGCGCCCACCACATGGAAACGTTCACTTCCGGGCGCAGACGCGTACGTCTCCAGCGCAGCACGAAGTCCATCGAGGAGCAGTGAGTGATCGTCTGCGAGCACGAGCCGAATCATCTCGCTAGTGGTTCCCAGAAAGGAGCACCGCGAACCTTGGCCCGGGCTCGAACTCGAGGTTTCCATCGATCTCGTTCATGCGTGCCCGCATTCCGTTGAGACCATTGCCGGCTCTGATCGGCGTGCTTGGTGAGGCTCCATCGTTTGCAATCCGTATGCGCCACTCACCCGGATCCCTCGGAACCGCTTCGACGACGACCTCGGAAGCGCGTCCGTGCTTCGAGGCGTTCGTGATGGCCTCCTGAACACAGCGAAAGACAGTCCACGATGCGAGTGGTTGCATGGGTGGGATGCCGTCCACGCGGACGACGACGTTGAGGTTGCTCGATTGCATCGCGAGCGAGTCGAGAGCTGCGGGAAGATCGATGGTCGCGTCGATGTCGGATATGGCGGCGCGAAGGTCGACGCGCAGCGTGTCGCATAGTTCCTTCACTTCGGTCATCACATCCGCCCCGCTGGCTCCACGGTCGATGGCGACAAGCGAACGAGCGTGTGCCCAACGGCGTCGTGCAGCTCGCGTCGAATTCGCGATTGCTCTGCGACCCGGACGTTTTGCTCGAGCAGTGCTCGCGTTGCCATCAGCTGCGCGTTCATCTCGCCGAGAGAGCTCGCGTGGTCCCGTTCTCGCTTCCGCAGAGCGAACATCGTTGTCGCGAAGAACGAGAACGCGAGGTACTCAAGGGTCGCTTTGGCTGCCCCGTCGAGCTGGTGCGACGGGAGGATCGCGACGAACAGCGGGACAGCTTGAGCCGCGATCCACGCCGATGCGATCGGGCGCGCCGCGACAAGCGAGGCTTGCGCCGCCACTATGGTGAGAAGCGCGCCTTCGAAGTGGGGCATGCCCAATGCGAGGAGGGCGATCGCCAGAACAGATTGCGCGACCGTTAAGGCACGCTCTCGAGCCTCGTCGCGCGTGGTGCGTGCGAGAACGAAGCAGACCCCGAACGCAACGTATGCGGCGGTCCATCCAGCGGCGTGTGCTCCGCGGAGCTGACCGACCGAGAGCTCTTTGAACCGCGGTGTTCCGGCGACGACCCAAGCCGCTAGGCCGAGAAGAAACAAAGCGCGATCGATAAGTGCTCCCACAGCGGTTCCGCGAACCGGCGTATCACGCGTATGACTTTCGGCACATGTTCCGATTTCGCTACCGGGGCATAGTCTAGGCATGAAGAAAACACGCACGTGGCTGCAAGCGGTAGTGGTGGCCGTCTGCTTGGGAGTCGCGCCCGCCGCTGGAGCCGAGCCGATTGGCAACAACATTCATGGCATCGGTCTCGCCGCAACCGTCAGCGGGTTCGGTCTGATCACGTTTGGCATCGCCGACCTTTCGTATGCTGTTTCCGATGCTCCGATGCCTGCGGGTTGGGCGGTTCCTGAGCTTGTTTTCGGGCTAGCTTCGGCCGCGACGGGGGTTGTTCTCGTTGCACCGTCCGCGGACGATCCAAATGCCTGGGCGTTTTGTGGTCCGATGATCGCGGTTGGCGCCTGGTTCATCACCCATTCGATCCTCGCGCTCGCGTCAGGAGGGGGAACCTCGCGTGAGCGGGACCCTGTGTCGTTCGGCGTGAGCGCCAGTGCGCAGGGCTTCCGGGTCGAGATTGGCGGGGCGTTCTAGTCGCGACTAGGCATCGCCACAATTCCGCCACATCTAGCGGCTACCTCCTCGGTACCTCCTTCCGAGCTTCGCGCGACGACCACATCGAGTCGTCAGTATCGAAGTCATCAGGAGGCACGATGGAAAACATGAGTCACGCGATAGACGACTTCGCCGCCGAACACGGCGAAGGTATGGACGGGGCGGAATCATTCGCTGGGCGGTTGCTCGACGCGGAACGCGAGAACGATGGGGCCAGTGAAAGCGTCGTTGCGCGTGAGATGCTGCGGGTCGTCTCGGGGCTCTCGCTCTCAGCAATCTTCGGAGCGGCCATCGGTGCACGAGGCGGCTTTGCGAGTGCCTTGATTCACGCGATGCGAACTCCCGTCGTTGTCGCCGCGGTAGTTGCGCTTGCCGTCCCAGCCCTGTGGGTCGGCGTCACCTACTTCGGAGGAAAGCTTGCGCCATCGCAGGTTGCGCGCCTCGCGGGAATCGTGACCGCAAAAATCGGTCTCTTGCTCGCCGGGTTCGCTCCTATAGCGCTCCTCTACGTGGCCACGAGCGATAGCGTGTTCTCCCGAAGCGCGGTCGCACTCGTCCCTCTTGCGGTCGGTGCAATCTTCGGTGTCCGAGACGCGGCGAATCGCGTTTGGGACAACACGACTGGAGACGTGAACGGGACCAACGCGTTGGGCGTCGTTGCTGTGATCGGTGCGTACTCGCTCTTTGCTCTCGTTCTTGGTCTTCGCCTCGCGTTTCGTCTTTTGCCCGTTCTCACAGGAGGTTCGTGATGCTCGAATCATGGTCTTTGATTCTTCGCTCCCCAGCAGCCGTAGCCGCCATCGCGATGGAGTCCGATGACGTTCATCCCGACGTTCAGAAGAAAATTGCTGACTCCGGTCTGACGCGGAACGACCTCGCGCGCGCGGCGCTCGTGGGATTGATCCTTGGCGGTGCAGTGTTTGGCCTGGCGGTCGGGAGTTACACCGGGCTCGCGCAAAGCCTCGTGTCCGGAATCAAGATCCCCGCTGTCGTCCTGGTGACGTTGTCGCTTAGCGTGCCCGCGTTTTACGCGATGCTCTGCGCAATCGGTCGGCGTCCGACCCTCTCGCAAGTGGTGACGCTCGCGCTGGTTGCAGCCACTCGGTCCGCGATGGTCCTGCTCGCGTTTGCGCCTGCGCTGTGGCTCGCGATCGACATGGGTTCTGGCTACCACCAGACGTCGACGTTTGCGGGCCTGCTGTACGGGGCTGCCGGTGTCGGCGCATTGAGCGTGCTGTTTCACGGTGTTGGGCAGGGTTCAGGCCGCCTTCTGGCAATGCTCGGGTTCGTGTCGATATATCTCGTCGCGGGAACGCAGACCGCTTGGGCAAGCCGCCCGTTCGTCGGGCGCCCCACCGCCAAGTTCACGTGGTTCCGAGCCATGGAGGGAAGCGCTCTCGACGCTCTCACGACGTCGCTCCAGTCGTCGGGAGGACGCTACCGTCGTGACCACGCGCCGGTCCCGGATCACCTCCGCGTACAGTCGAGTTGGTCTCCGAGCGTGGATCGGGGAGGTTTCGCACCCGTTGGATCGATTCCGTACGGAGGTGCGACTCCGTATGGCGACCCTGTGCGAGCAGACGCGGCCGTCGCTGCCGAGGTCGTCCAACTACACAACGACGGTCCTCCCAATCAAAGTTCCGACGCACTTCGAGGAGATCTCTGATGTTGTTCCTCGGGTCTGCTGCGGTCTATCTCGGCATCGGAGTGGCGCTCTTCTTCATCGTCGCAGTGAGTCAGAAGAAGGGCGTGCTCGTCAGCGCGTCCTCGGGGCTCGCCGGAGCCGCGGGATTCGATTGGACGTCCTTGCGTGAGCTTCCCCTCGCGCTTCTTGCGTGGCCATTGTGGACTCCGCTCTCGCTTGCGACGTCGGTAGGTCCGCGTTCGCCTTCTCGCGCGAACCGTGCGGTGGCGCGCGCACGAGCCGTTCTCGAAGAGGCGGCCCGTGCAGCAAGCGACTCGCCGTTCTCGACGCTCTTGCCGGTCGATGTTGCGCGCCGGGTCGCACAAGACCTCGACCGCGTGGGTGGCCGCGCGGAGGAACTCGACCTTGTTCTCTCGCGACCCGAGTTTGATCTTCACACGGCCGAGCAACGAGTGGCTCGACTCGAGTCACTGGGTGAAGACTCACGTGCCCTTGCGACCGCTCGCATTCATGTCGACACGATTCGCAGGCTCGATTCGTTGCGCGACGAAACCAGACGCGCCGTCGTGAGCATCGAGGACCTTTGTGCTGCGCTTCGCGACCAGTTGGTGCTGGCCCGATACGCGGGTTCGCACGTGGAGGGTATCGAGACTACTTTCACGGAGCTTTGTGCCCGCGTAGATGCCCTCACGGCGTTGGGCGAAACCGACATGCCGTCCAGCTCGCGTGCAAAGGCTTGACCCAAGGAGTCGTCGCGAGATGTTGCTCTCGGAAACAAGCGGGGGCACGCTCGGGCCGGTGATTGGGAAACGGCTACTGATCGTCGACGACGAACAGCGGATTCGCGAAGTGGTGGAATACGCGCTCTCGAGGGAAGGCTTCGTTGTCACCGCCGTCGCGGACGGTCGCAGCGCGCTTGAGCGTGTTGCCGCGGAATCCTTCGATTTGGTGCTTCTCGATGTGACGCTCCCAGACCTGGATGGTCTCGGAATCTGCAGAGAGATACGCAAGACCAGCAGCGTGCCGGTGGTGTTCCTCTCTGCGCGCGGCGAAGAGCTCGACCGAGTGCTTGGGCTCGAGCTCGGTGGCGACGACTACCTGGTCAAACCCTTTTCACCACGTGAGCTGGTCGCACGCATCAATGCCGTGCTTCGGAGAGCCGAGCCGCGTGTGGTTCCAGTGGCGGCAACGGCTGTGTCCGTCGAGCCTCCAGATTCAACGACGCAACAGACCAAGCGCCTCGTCCATGGGTCGGTAACGGTCGACCTCGAACGATACGAAGTGAAGTGCGGTGTGACGGTAATTCAGCTGACACGAACGGAGTTCGGTGTGCTCGCAGCGCTGCTCGAACGACCTGGAATCGTGCTTGCGAGAAGTCAGTTGATGGAGCGCGCATACGCGTACGACAACTTGATCACAGAGCGCACCATCGACACGCACGTGCGCCGGATCCGGGCCAAGTTCAGACCCTGCGCGATCGACCCGATCAGCACTGTGCATGGTGTGGGCTACAAAGCGTTTGAGCCGTAGCGCATGCCGCCCGTCACACCCAGTGCCGAGAGACCGAGGCGCATCCGGGATCGCGTGTTTCGTATCTGGACGCGCCTTGTTCTGGTCAATCTTCTCGTGGTGCTCGTGCCTGTGGCCGGCCTCGAGTTTGCGCGCATCTACGAGCGGCAGCTGCTTGGGTCTCACGAGCGGAATCTGCGAAATCAGGCGTTTGCGATTCGGACGTTGGCGGAGCAGTCCTGGAACAGCGGGAACAAGATCGCGTCGGTCTCGGTGGTGATCGGCCGCTTCGCGGAGCGGACGGACGCGCGCATTCGCGTGATGTCGAAGAACACGGTCGTGTACGACACCAAGAATCGAATCCAGATGCCGCGCCACTATCCGAACGCGCGACAAGTTGCGAGCGAATGGACCGCGCGAGGCTCCGCGCGCTCTTCGGCGCAAACGTCGGCCGCCCTCGAAACCCTCCGCGCTACGCCGACGATTTCAGTAGAGACGGATCCTCCCGGCTGGCCGAAGCCACTCTCGCGAAGCGAGGTCGTCGGTGCGCTGGAAGGCGCGCCTTCGGCGTTCACTCGCGTGCACCCAAACGTTCGCGGTGTCGTTCTCGCCGTGACGGAGCCTGTCGTTGTCGATGGTGCGGTCGTGGGCGCGGTCCTTGTCGAAGGCTCGACGCTCCCCGTAATGGTGGAGCTTTATCGCATTCGAAAAGGTCTCATGCAGCTGCTCGCGGTGGCTTTCGCCCTAACGATCACGATCACGTTCCTCCTGGCCGTCACCATCTCGAATCCTCTCAACAAGCTGTCCAAAGCTGCACGGAGAATCGCGGCGGGCGAACGCCCCGTGGAAGTACCGCAAGTGGGCTCGGGTGAGATACGTGAGCTCTCAAACTCGCTTTCGGTGATGGCGGCACGATTGGACGAACGCCTTCAGTATGCTCGTGACTTTGCGGCCGACGTCGCTCACGAGTTCAAATCGCCCCTCACATCGATTCGCGGAGCAGCGGAGCTCTTGGCAGACGGTGCCCTGCGCGACGAAACGTCCGCGACTCGCTTCCTCTCGAACATTCAACTCGATGTCGAGCGACTGGACCGTCTCGTGTCCCGCTTGCTCGAGCTTGGTCGTGTGGAATCGGCGGATGCGGTCCGTCTACCCGCCGATGTGGTGCAGTTGGTTACGCGCGCGGCCGAGCGGTGCGCAACGGATACGGTCGCGGTTCAGGTGACCTCCACCGCCCCGTCGGCTATTGCAGCGGTTCGCGCCCCTGACATTGAATCTTTGGTGGCGAACCTCGTGGGTAACGCGGTGCGCTTTTCGGTGCCAGGACAAGCCGTGCGCGTGCACATTGAAGCCGCGGATCCGCTCGTGGTGACCGTTTCGGATGCCGGTCCTGGAATCTCGGAAGCTCACCAGGCACATCTGTTTGAGCGATTCTTCACCACCGACACTGCGCGAAACGGAACCGGGCTAGGGCTGGCGATCGCTCGTGTCGTGGCGCGCTCGCACGGTGGGGAGCTTGAACTCTTGACGTCCTCGCCGGCGCACGGAACGACTTTTCGATTCTGGTTTCACCGCTTCTGAGCGTAAGAGTTCACGGGACCCGTGTACCGGCTGTTCTATGATGCGCGCATGAAATGCGGAGCCCGTGGCTTGATCTCGATGTGTATCGCGGTGTTCGGCGCCGCATGCGGTTCGAGCGGCGAAGCACGCGTCCCAGCGGACGCCTCGATCAGCGACGCGGCCATCGTCAGCCTGGATCGGAGCGCGCCGGACACTGCTCCGTTGGGCGAAGCCACTGTGGATGCACTCGCGGATGCTTCATCACGTGTGCCGGTTGCGATTCAGTTCGCGAGCGGCACTTCGCCTCTTGTCGTGGCACGCATGCTGTCGTTTGTTACTGCGCGCGCAAACGTGCGTGAGCTCCCATCGGGCGCGGATGCATCCGCTCTCGTTGCGGGGGAAAAGGTGATCGTCATCGGCCCGACGCCGATCTCTCTCTCGATCGTCCCTAGCGAGAGTCTGAGCGCGCTCCCCCCTGAATCCGTCGTGCTGCGCACAGCGAACGTTGGCGGTGCCACGGTGTACGTGGCGACTGGGACCGCCGAACGTCATCCGCGAGCGGTCGGCAATATCGGTGCGAGCTTCGCGGCGTACGCGCTGCTAGAGCGGCTCGGGTTCGCGCTGCTTCATCCGCTCCGCCCGACCCAGCGCAGCGCGATCACCTGGCCTGCATCCCTCGACGTAACCGAGTCACCTCGCTGGAGCGTGCGTGGGATTCAGCTGCATACGATGCATCCGCTCGAGCTCACACACGTGCTCCAAGGTTGGGGGCCCGGGGGATGGGACGACGCGGCGGGGTGGCAATCTTTGCTCGGTGAGTGGCGAA
>CAZWQH010000263.1:0-7373 GCA_964635815.1 uncultured Sandaracinaceae bacterium | reverse complement strand
GAAGCACGACGCGAATCGCTCGGAACCAGTTTCGCTTCCCAGGCTGCGCAACATTCGCCATTCCAAAGCACACGAGCATCCCGCCTTCGCGAAGCAATCCGTAACCCTTCGTCCAGTCGGCGCCCCCTAGGGGATCCATGATGATGTCGACGCCGGTGCCGCCCGTGATCTCGCGAATCTGAGCGACGTAGTCGCCGTGCCGGTCGATCGGATGCGTGCACCCTTGTTCCCGGAGATAGCCGTGCTTTGACTTCGAAGAAGTCCCGAACGTCACGACGTCCGGAATGTGCCGAAGCATCTGCAACACAGCCGTTCCCACGCCGCCCGCTGCCATATGAATCAGCACACTGTCGCCACTCCGAACCCTCGCAACGTTCTGAATCATCTGAAGCGCAGTGAGGTAATTGACCGGAATCGCCGCAGCGATCTCGAACGACATCGCGTCGGGAATTGGGATCACGAGGTCCGCGGGCACAATCGCGTGCTCGGCGTGGGAGCCGAACCGCATGAGGAACAGGACACGTTGTCCTTCGCGAAGGGTCGATACGCCGGTGCCGACCATGTCGACTACGCCCGCGCCCTCGTAACCCACTACGCACGGCGGTTTCGGAGCGTCGGGATACAGCCCCTGTCGTGCGGTTACTTCCGCGAAGTTCAGCCCGGCAACTTTTACATTGATGCGCACCTGCCCCGCCGCCGGAGTCCCCGACGGGCGATCACGCACGACGAGAACGTCGTTGTCTCCGTATCGATCGATGAAAAGCGCTGCGGACGTTTCGTGTCCCATTAGTCGTCCTTCTTCTTCGCGTCGTCGTCTTCGTCGTCCGCATTGAGGATCCAGCCGAGAATTGTCGAGACGATCGAGACCGCGATCGCTCCGAATAGCGCGCTGAAGAATCCGCTGACCGCAAAACCCGGCACGAAGAACGCAGCTATCCCAAAGCAGACCGCGTTCACGACGAGCAGGAAGATGCCGAGGGTCAGAATGGTGATCGGAAACGTCAGGATCTTCAGGATTGGACGAACGATTGCATTGACGAACGCCAGTACGATGGCGCCGACGATCAACGCTCCAGGGGAGGTAATGGTCACACCCGGAATCACGTACGCGGCGATGCCGAGAGCGGCACCCACGATGAGGAAATGGACGAGGAGCTTCTTCACAGCTCCTCTTTGTAGCAGCTCTACGCGCGGTAGCCGCGCGCCCGAGCTTTTCCGCGGGACCGGCTCCATGCAAAGAGCCCTGCGAGAGCAATCAGCCACGCGCTTGCAGATGCGTTTCGTCGACCGCCGACCGAGCACGCGCCACCCGCGATTCCGCCGTTGCCCGAGATCGACCCGTCAGCTTCTCTCGCATCGGATCCGTCGGCGGCGTCGCTCGCAGCGCCATCGCGCGACCCATCGCCGAGCAAAGCCGCATCGGTGGAAGTCGAACCGTCCGTTTGAGCGTCACGACTGGCTGAAGCGTCGACCATCGCGCCGTCTCTGACGCCCGTATCGATGCTAGCCGATCCGTCCGGCACGCTCACGGAGCTGTCTGTCGCAACGCTTGAATCCACTCCTATCAGACCGCTGTCGGCTTGTGGGTTGGATCCGGAGTCAGCCACGACTGAGCTGTCTGGAACGTTGAGGCTTCCGTCCGGGATGTTCACCCCAGTGTCCGCGACGATTGCCGCATCGGGCGGGCTCAGGCCGCTGTCGACGACCGGGATCGAAGCGTCGGAGTTCACACCCGCGTCAGCTCCTGCCGGAGACTCGAGATAGTCCGGCACAGTGTTGTTATTCACATCGGCGCGACCTTCGACAGAATCGGGGATGAGGTCCCCGTCGGAGTCGGTGTCGAGCCAGTTGACGTCACCGTCCGAGTCAACGTTGTCGCCATACGTCATCGCATCGATCCGCTCGTCGCGAGTCGGAATGGTGTCGCCATCGTCGTCGGGGTCGAGATGGTCCGGAACTCCATCCGAGTCTGTCTGGCGATCCACTCCACCGGGACGCTCGATCACGTCAGGAACAGTGTCGCCATCCGAATCGCAGGTCGGTGACGCGAGGTAGGACCAGTCCGCGTTGTTCGCAGAACCTACACAACCAAGGCAGGCGTCGGTTGGGTGCGAGGCGCCCTCGGCGACGCACGCCGAGCCAATGACGCAACCTACCGCAGTCGGGTTCTCGCACGCGTCGGTCGATTCGTTGCAGCTGTTCGCCGTGCACGAGAGCGAGTCGTCACACGCGAGCGTCGTTCCGCCACTGCACACGCCCGCCCCATCGCAAGTTTCGCCCGTGTTGCAGAAGAGGCTGTCGTCACACGCATCGCCATTTGGACGCGGCGAGTACGCGGTCGTCGATCCGCTGCCGTCGCACCACTGGCACTGATTGCCCGGGTCGACCGCGCCACCGGCGACGCAAGCGCCGCCGATGAGACAGCCCGTGTTCACTGCAGTGCTACAGACTCCCAAGCTGCACGAGACCGTCGTGCACGAGAGTGCGTCCTCAGGACAGGTCGGATCGGGACCGGCGCACGCGCCCGCCGTGCAAACGTCGTTGCTGGTGCAGGCATCTCCGTCGTTGCACAAAGTAGCGTCCGGCAAGACGGAGTACGCGGTTTGCGTGAGGTCGATGTTACAGACCTCACAAGAATTTGCCGGGTTCCTAAACCCGTCGCCAACACAGTCCAAGCCGATTTCGCAGCCCGGGCATAGCGGTGCCGATTGCACAATGCCGACCGATCCGGGAACCGCGCCCCACCCCATCGGAGCGGTGCCGGCCGCGGCCGTCGCAGCGCCCACACATCCGGTAGCCGACTCGAGACGAACTCGGCCGCCACCGCCGCCGCTCCCATCGCCGTGAGTCGAAGCCGCGTCGCTACCACTGCCACCATTCGCGGTGAACGTCGCCGCGCACGGAAGGCCGCCGGTGACGCGGACGAGAATGGTTCCGCCTGCGCCGCCGCCTCCGCCGCCATCGTTCTGGCCCCCGCCGCCGAGGACACCGTTCGCTCCGTTCGAGGTAAACGCGACCGCGGAGACGGAGGAGGCGCGTACGAAAACGATACCGGCGCCGCGACCGCCAGCACCTGCTGCGGTGTTGTTCTGTTGGCCGCCGCCGCCGCCCCCGCCGAACGTCATGAACGTTTGGATGCGCCCGGCGACTGCTTCACCACTCAGACCCCCGGTCGGGTTTCGCGATGACCACGCAAATCCTCCGACGCCGCCCGCACCTCCATTGCCGCCCCCTGCGCCGCCAGCATTGATGTGACCGCCGCCGCCGCCGCCGCTCGCAAGGTTATCGGTGCCGCACGACGTGCTGCCGTCCGCAGAAACGTCGAGTCCTTCGCCGCGCCGCGCAGCCGTTGCACACGTCGGTTCATCCGGAATCCGGATGTCGATGTTGCCCGGCGAGCAACCTCCATTGCAATGGTTCGCCGACTGCGCGCCGCCCCGAAAGCCGGTCCCCGACGCGTCGACCGTCACCATCGCGACACCACCGGTCGCGAGGAACGCGACGATCCCGCCCGACGATCCGTTCCAAGTGCCGGCGCGAATCGTGGCCGGAGAGATGCCTGTCACCGACGTGTACTCCGGAACGCGCACCACTTGAGCGCCCGGTGCAATGAAGTCGTTCGTGAGCCCGTGATCCAGGCTGAGCGTGTTGCCGGCGACCATCGTGACGCGCGCGAGCTCGTAGTAGCCCACGAGTACTCCGGCAAGATTCACGGGCGTGCTTGCCCCACGCGCGAGGCCGGATGTCTTCGTCTGATGGATGAGGACGAGGTCGTCCATCCCAAAGCCTGCAGCGCTACCCACATCGATCGACGAAGCGCCGGCGGCCACACTCGTCGCGAGTGTCGTGTAAATGTTCACCGTCGTACTGCCACCGAAGAGCAGCGCACCGTCAGAGCCATCGCCGGTGTCGTAGCTATCTTGTGCGAAAGCGGACGTAGCGCTGAAGCTCAACGCAGTAAAAAGGGTCAATCCGACTACCCGTGAAGGCAAGGAACGCATGACCACAGAATCTCTCGAACTTGGGGACGAGAGCAAGCACGCGTTTTCGTTCAGCGAGAGGTTGCGGGCAACGCCGAACGCGAAAAAACGCGCAGTATTAACGCGTCGTGGAGGGACGGTTCGGTGCAGGTGCAGGCGCCGACGCAGCGGCGCCCGGGCCTCGGTGCATTGTGACCGTCATTTCCATGCCCATCGAAACGGGCTGGGTTTGCCCACCTGCCGACATCTCCATGTTGGTCTCTGACGTAATTCGAACGCTGCCGTCGGGCGACAGGCCGTTGAGAGCGAGCGTCTGCGATCCACCACCGTTGCTATTCATGGAGATGAGCGTCGCGGTCGTGCCGGGAGGAAGAGTGGGGAGCGACATGGGTTGACGACCCGCGGTCTGCACCACCTGCGATGTGACCCTGATCGACGTGGCTTCGAGTGCATTGAGGGTGAACGTCGCGGTCTGCTGAACGTTGGCGCCGCCGACCGAGATCCCGCTGGTCGCCGTCCATTGAGCTCCCACGCCGACTGGTTCGTCCGGCAGCGGAGAGACCATCTGTGAGTACGTCTGCGCCATGTTGTCGATCATGCTTCGAAGCGAAGCGTCCGCGTTGGGAGGCATCCTGGTCTCGGTTGAGAGCGTGCGGCCTCGCGAATCGAACGTGATCACCGCCGTGAAGCCGACAAGGGGCGCGAAGCTTGCGCGAAGCTGATCGGCAAGCTCTGCGGGAGACACCGGCTCGAACGTGTCAGCGCGAACCTCCGCGCGAACGACGCCGTTGCGATCGACGTTCTTCACTTCGATGCTCGAGCGCGTGCGCACGGTGATCGCCGGCATCGGCGGACCGCCGCGCATGTTCATCTGCATGCCCATCTCCATATCGACGGTCTCGCGCTGCCCTCGCACCAAGGCGAGGCGCAGGAGACGGCGAGGTTCCGCTCCGGGATTCACGAGACGAACAACGACCGGGGCAGCGGTGCCCAGGCGCGGAATGCGCGGCGTGCGATTGCGCTGCGCTGCAGCTGACCATGCACCGACGAGCATCGCTGCGAGGAGCGTGGCGTGCAGAAAAGGGGAACGCGCTTGGACCATGATGGCGGAGCTTACTCGAACCAGCTCCGGGCGCTAACGGCGAGAACGCCGACTCCGATCGACGCCTGGAGAGCGAGCAACCGGAGTACGTTTTCGCGCCAAAAACAAGTAGTTGAACCCGCGCAAGAAGAAGCCCTGTTCATCGGCGGCTTTGTGAAAATTCCCCATCCCAAGCGACTTGTTGTGGCGAACAACCGACACGACATCGACAAGCTCGAAATAGTCTGCGACGCGCGCAAGTAGTTGAAGGCCGACAGGCGCGAACCCCTTCTTCTTCTCGAAGTAGTCGCAGACGTAGAGCGCGAAGACTCCGCCGTCGCGAAGGACGCGATGGGCTTCCGCGATCGATTCGCTCATGGCCTCGTAGT
The DNA here is from genome assembly GCA_964635815.1 of uncultured Sandaracinaceae bacterium. Lineage (GTDB taxonomy): Bacteria > Myxococcota_A > Polyangia > Polyangiales > JADJQN01 > CAZWQH01. The sequence goes on along the minus strand of CAZWQH010000263.1, from coordinate 1,923 downwards.
AGGCGGGCTCGTACGCGCTCAGCTTTCCGATGCACTTGGGTTCGTTGCTGTAGTTGATGTGATCACCGTACGGCGGATCCATGAACACCACTGCCGCAGCACCGTCCGGGAGCGGAAGTGAACGCGCATCTGCTTTGGTGATCTCCTTGCGTGTAGGAGCGACATCGAAGCCCTTTGCTTCCCTTTTCAGGTCGCGAGCCACGTCGAGCGTCGTCCCCGATCCGCAGAACGGGTCAACGATTAGGTCGCCTTCTTGCGAGTAGCGAGAGATGACGTTCCAGATCACGTACGACGGAGTCGCGCCGACGAAGTGTGGATCCCCCTGGACTCCATCCCCGTAGTGCTGCGACGGGTACTCCCAAAGTGTCGTCGTCTCGAGTCGAACAGGCGGCTTCTTCAAACGTTGAGGTCGCTGCAGCGGTTGTCGATGTGGTTCGCGAGGCCGATAGCGCACGGACGACGTTTACAATAGTCTGCCTCGATGACCAACACACCATTCAAGAAGACAGCACTCATCACAGGAGCATCTGCAGGTCTTGGAATGGAGTTCGCCCGCTTGTTCGCCGAGAGCGGGTACCACGTGATCCTAGTCGCGCGCCGGAAGGACCGCTTGGAAGCGCTAGCCGCGGAGCTGATGGCGAAGCACGAGATTCAGGCGACGTGCATTGCAGCCGATCTCTCGACGATGGATGCGCCTCGGCAGATCTACGAGACAGTTCAGGCCAACGGACAAGACGTCGATGTGCTCGTGAACAATGCTGGGCTCGGATCGCACGGACTCTTTCAAGAGCTCGATACGCAGAAGGAAATCAATCAGATCCACGTCAACGTGGTGTCGCTTGCGCACCTTACGAGCCTTTTCCTGCCCGCGATGGTCGCGCGCAAATCCGGGCGGATCTTGAATATCGGTTCGACCGCCGGATTTCAACCGGGCCCGTACATGGCGACGTACTACGCAACAAAGGCGTTCGTGAACTCGTTCAGCGAAGCTCTCTCGGTCGAGCTCCGCGGAACGGGCGTCACGGTGACGGTCAGTTGTCCAGGTCCAGTCGCGACCGAGTTTGCTGCTGTTGCGGGAAACGAGAAGACCGCTCTGTTTACGCAAGGTGGCGTCGCGGACGCTCGATCGATCGCGCAGGAGGCCTTCGACGCCACAACGCGTGGCGAATCGATGATAGTGCACGGCGCGCTCTACAAAATGCTGGTTCAGGGACTCCGAGTCCTTCCCCGCTCTGTAGTCGCGTCCTTTACACAGCGCGCGAACCGGCCCGCGTAGCGCGGCGCCCCGATGCTACGCGAACAGTGACTGGTGCGCGGTTTCGGAGATTCGAATAATCGCCGGATGCGTGAGCCGACGCTCTCCGGTGATTGCGTAGAACCGGTCGCGAATCGACTCCGCGCGTCCAACAACGACGACGCTGTGATGCTTCCGAACCTCGTGTTCGATCGCCGTCGGCCCGACAAACACGCCAACGCCGTGCTCCCCAAACACCTTACCGAGGCCGCTGTCCTCCGCCTCGATGACGATCTTCGGGCGCAGCTCCTGCGCGTTCAACCAAGCATCGATCGCACGCCTGAGGATTGTTCCTGCCGTCGGTAGGATGATGGGCGCGTTCTCCAAGCAACGAGGGAATCTCCCCGATAGTTCATCGCGCAAAGCAGCGGTGGCAAAGAACGACACCCCGCACTCGCCAAGCAAGTGGTTAAACGCGCGCAAGTTCGAAGCCGATGTGACCGGTTCATCCGCGATGACGAGATCGAGCGAGCGCTGCGCGAGACCGACGAGCAGCTCGTTTGTCGGTCGCTCGATGCACACTAGATGAACCTCTTCGATCCGAAGCGCGGGTTCGAGCAAGCGGTACGCGATCAGCTTAGGGACCGCGTCGGAAATGCCGATTCGCACCGTGCGTTCTTTCCGCTCAC
>CAZWQH010000262.1:0-7395 GCA_964635815.1 uncultured Sandaracinaceae bacterium | reverse complement strand
TGCCCGGCACGACGGTACTCGCTGACGTCGACGACGCAGTCGTGCAATCGAAGCGAATCGGCTACCCGGTCATGCTCAAAGCGAGCGGCGGCGGTGGCGGTCGCGGCATGAAGATCATCCGATCCGAGGAGGACATGCGCCGCGCGTTTCCTCAGGCGCAGCAAGAAGCCATCGCCGGATTCAAGAACGGCGACCTCTACTGCGAGCGTTTCGTCGAAGAGCCGCGGCACATCGAGTTTCAGGTGCTCTGCGATGGAGTGAACCTTCAAGCCGTTCTGGGCGAACGCGAGTGTTCGATCCAACGTCGCCACCAGAAGGTCATCGAAGAAGCGCCGAGCATCACGATGACAGCGGAGCAACGCGCCGACATGTCGGCGACGATCTCTCGCGCGATGAAAGATGCCGAGTATCGATCACTGGGAACACTCGAGTTCCTCATGGATCCCAAGGGCGAGCTGTACTTCATGGAGATGAACACTCGCGTTCAAGTCGAGCATCCCGTGACCGAGATGGTCACCGGTGTCGATCTGGTGTGCGAGCAGATTCGAGTCGCAGCGGGCGTTGCGCCACACGCACAGCTGGACAAGCTCGCGCCGCGCGGCCACGCAATCGAGTGCCGCATCAACGCGGAGGATCCTCAGTCCTTCGTCCCGTGGCCCGGCCTCATCACCGAATATCACCCACCCGGCGGAACCGGAGTTCGCGTCGACAGTGGTGTCTACGGGGGCTTCCGTGTCCCGGGCGACTACGATTCGCTCATCGCAAAAGTCATTACGCACGGCCGCAATCGAGCGGAGGCCATCGCACGTATGCGTAGAGCGCTGCGCGAAACGATCGTCACTGGAATTCGCACGAACGTTCCGCTGCACGAGCGAATACTCGCTCACGAAGATTTCGTTGCCGGCAACATCTCCACGCGATTCCTCGAACGCATGCTCGCCCAATGACGGACAAGCCTGTGACCGCCATCCGCGACGACATCGCGTGGGTGATCGGTTCTGGCTTCTACTCCGGCGCAGTCGTGACGCCGCCCTACGACGGAGCGTGGGATCCCTACGTCGAGTGGGGAGCCGCGCTCGCCCAGCGATCCGATTCGATCATCTCGTTTCGCGACGACGACTTCTTGGATGAAGCCTGCAACGTGAAGAACAACCTCCGCACACTGCGTCCGGTCGGCGGACCATCGAGCCAAGTGTCACGGGAGCGAGCGCCCGAACAGTGGGCCCGCGCCGAGAAAGATCTGCAGCAGGCCCAGACAATCGTCTTCCTCGGGTACGATTTCTTACGGACCGATCACGTTGCAAAAACCTGGCTGATTAATGCATTGCGTTCGAACACAATGAGCGGCCTTTCTGTGCGCGTGGTGCTCGGCCCAGATCTGTCCTCACCCGAGATCATCCGGGTCTTAAGGCTCATCCGTTGGGCGCTCTCCGACCGATCTCTACTCGATGAAAGAGGCGTCACGAGCACGACGGATCCAACCAACGCGGCGGTCGTTTCCGCGCTTCCGATGTGGTGTGAGGATCTGCTCTGCCTCTGGCGCGTCGAGCTGCTGAATCCGTTTCTTCGGACTCGCTAGATCGATATCATCCGCGCATGAGATCAGTTTTTCTCCCAGCGTCGCTGCGTGTCGTGAGCGTAGCGTTGCTCGGTTGCGCCGGTTCGATGAGTACGGTCGAGACCGATGCCAGCGTTCCAACGGATCCAACGAGGTCGAACACGGATGCGGCAACGAGCGCCGATGCATCGGTCCGGATCGATACTCCCGTCGTCGTCGCCGACGCGGCAGCGGCTCGCGATGCCAGAGCATCTGATGTCAGCACCGCAGATGTTCCTCCTTTCGTGCGCACGGCCAGTCCGGCCTACAGCCTAGAAGGCTTGCCCGCGCCGTGCGGCCCGCCGTTCTGGGCCAAAACGCCGACAGCAACAGAAGCGCGGCGAGTCCTGTACGTCTCTCCAAGTGGAAGCGATGCGAACAACGCTCTGACCCCGCCCTGTCCAATGGATCGCCCATGCCGTCAGCTCGGGCCGCTATTCGCACGCATCGCCGGCGCACCGAACGACCGAACGATGTGTGACGCAACGATGCCGACACGTCGCTATCTCTCGATCCTCGCGCCGGGAGATCTCGTGTTGGTCGCCGATGGCGAGTACCAGCCGTTCGAGATTCGCCAAGCGTGCGGAACGGAAGGCGCGCCAATCTCGCTCGTGGGAACGGGTAGCAACGCGGTCATCCGTGGCGGAATCGCAATGCCGCAAGGGGAAGGCGGCATCTGGCGCAACACGGTCTTCATGCGTTCGTCACGACACATCATCCTCGACGGACTCTCGATGGTGGGAAGCGAGACCGCCGGCGTGGGAATGTTCCATGACGCAAACATCGTCCTTCGCAATCTTCGCGTTGGGAACCACGGGGAGTTCCCGGTGTTTACCAGCTTCGTGAACGACCTCGTGATCGAGCACTCGGATATCTTCGGCGGCGTCCGACAGCACGGCATCTACATCTCGAACTCGAACAACCGTGTCGTGGTCGCGCGCAATATTCTTCACGACAATGCCGCGGCGGGAATGCAGGTAAATCCCGACAACTCGGCGGACTTCGGGATGCCCCCCGAGTTTCCGTTCACCGCGATGACCGAATGCATGCTGATCGACGGAAACACGATCTACAACAACGGAACCGCCGGGGGCGGCAGCCTCAATCTCCAGGGCATGTTGCGCACTGTTGTCCGCAACAACCTCATCTACCAGTCCCTCACCACAGGAATCGTCCTCTATCTTGGGGACGCCCGTTCCGGGTCGTCCGACGTGCACATTCTCCACAACACGATCGACGTCACTGGGACGAGCAGCCGGGGCGGACGGTACGGCATCCACCTGATCGACCTCGCGGGTCCTGTGACCCTTCGGAACAACATTGTCTTCAACCGCCTGAACAGAGCGGCGTTTGCAATCTCCGGATCCGCGGACGAACCGCGCATCGACTCCGACTACAACTCATGGGGTAGCGCGGGGACCGTCATCGTTCGAAACGAGGCCACAACCGAGAGCGCGACAACCGTCGCTCAGTGGCAAGCCCTTGGAAAGGATACGCATTCTATCCAAGCGACAATGACTGAGCTGGTCACGATGCCGCACAATGGGACAACGTCCAACTATCACCTCGCGGCGACATCGCGAGCTCGAGGCGCGGGAACGCCCAGCACGCGGGCGGGCGTCGGGCTCGAGAATGGCGTTCGTGCGGCGCCGCCCGACCTCGGCGCCTACTGAAGTCCGCGCACATCTGCGCACAGTTTTCGTCAGCTCGGGCCGTAGACGCGACGCAACATCATCGCTCGCGATGACGGAAGAATTACTTCCAGTCGCGTCTGTGCTGACGCATGCTGACTACAGGCGGAAACGTCCGACCGCCGAGACATAACGCGGGGCCGTTTCGTGGTGCCTCGAGGAGTAAGCCGTGAGCCTGTTGGGAATCGTGCGCTTGTTTATGCGATTCGGTGGAGCGCTGCTGTATGCGTTTCGCCCTCGATACCGCGAACCTGGTTCGCGATTCGCTCACCGTCGACCAATCGCCGTGCCGGCAACGTCGTTTGAGCAACATGACGTGTCGATCGAGAACGTGCGTGTTCGATTCATCGACGAAGGTCCCCGCGATGGCCACGCGCTTCTTCTCGTTCACGGTTTGTCTTCGCGCCTAGAGGAGTACGAAGACCTCGTCGCCAACCTTCGCAAGAAATTCCGCGTCATCGTTCCCGACCTTCCCGGCTCGGGATACAGCGACAAGCCCGACCGTCCGTACACCATGGCGTACTACGAGGACGTGTTGATTGCGCTCCTCGATCACCTCGGCGTCGAGCGCGCGTCCGTTGGCGGTGGAAGCCTCGGCGGCAATATCGCGCTTCGAATCGCGCGACGCTGGCCCGAGCGCTTTCGTCGAGTGGTTGCGTGGGCTCCGGCCGGCGCTTGGACGCCGTACCCGATTCTCGATCGCTTGACGCGGCTTCCGTTTCGCGCATTTCTCTTCTGGGCCACCGTAAAGATCCAGTCTCGCTTCTGGTACTCGCCGAGTTGGCCGGGACGTACGAACGCGCTGAGGATGTCCTTCGCGTACTACGCGGAGGTCGCATCACCCAGCTTCATCCGAATGTATTTTGAGATGATCGGCGACCAGCTTCGCAACACCCACTTCACCGAGGCGCACACACTAGCCAAGCCCACGTTGCTCATGTGGGGTGACACAGATCACGGGATGAACATGGGCGAGGGAGTAAAGCGACTAGCCAAGCTCATTCCTCGTGCAGAGCTGCGCATTTTCAAGGGTGCTCGCCACAGCTTGGCTACGGAGATCCCAGACGCAGTATGCGCGGAGATCGAGCAGTTCTTGGAGGTCCAGAACCTTTCCATGATGCCAGGAGCGCCGCCATGACATTGCTCTTCGACGTCAACGTCCCGCGCCCGACCAGTTTCGCGCTCGACACGGGCGTGTCGCGTGACGCCGTAGAGCTTCTTCGTTCGAGCGACGTGATGGATATGCACATCGATTCGCATTTGGGCTCGCGCATTTATCGCTACGACATGTTGAAGCAGAACGGGGCAGGCCCGTTCGACGGATGGTTGTTCGGGCAAATGGACGTTCCGCGTTCAATCATCGCGGGTCTCACGGGGCCCACGTGGTCAATCGTTGCGAACCCGTTCCGGCGCGCCGCTTCGCGATTCGCCAAAGTCGCGGAAGCACTTCGCGGACTTCGTGCAATTGCGGCGAACACACGCGGGCGCGTGGCTGTCGTGCGCACGTATCGCGAGTATGCAGCTGCGCGGGCGGTGGGATCGCAAGCTGCGTTCTTGGCCGTTCAGGGTGGAAACGCGTTCGAGTCCGCAAGCGCCGGCGAGATCGCTGGACTCGGAATCTCTCGAGTCACTCTCGTTCACCTGACGAATTCCAAGCTTGGCGGAACCTCCAGTCCACTGGGTTTTCTTCGCCCGAATGCTCCGCTGACAGAACGCGGTGCAGCCGTCGTCCAGACGCTCAATGAGCAGCGCATCATCGTGGATTTGGCGCATGCATCGAAGCGAACGTTTTGGGACGCTGCAAACGTCCACGCGAAAGATCTGCCAATCGTCGTCTCACATACGGGCGTGAGCGGTGTAACGCCACACTGGCGAAACATCGACGATGAGCAGATCCGTCGCGTGGCGGACTCGGGAGGCGTCGTGGGTGTGATGTTCCAGCGCAGTTTCCTGCGACGGAAAGACGGCCCGCGTGACGGCAAGATGATCGTCGAGCACCTCAAGCACCTCGTCGATGTCGGAGGCGAAGACATCGCGGCGATCGGCTCGGACTACGACGGAGCGATCATCCCACCGCCGGGTTTCGAATCAGGTGCTACCGGTTACGTGCGCCTCATCGAGCTGATGATGGCAGCGGGTTTCTCGAACAACTTGATCCGAAAGATCATCGGTCTCAACGTACTGCGCGTCTTGCGCGCGATGGACCGGTAGCGCCCGTGCTCTCGCGGCCGGCCCCGTCAACCATGTTAGATATCGAGGTCGGTACGTGGGACGCTGCGATAACCGTGGTAGCCGAACGAGGAAGGCTCCTCTCGTTGAATGCTTCGAGACGAATCGGACGAGCTGCCGTCGTCGCCTGAGCTGCCCGTGCCCTGAGCCTGCGCGCCGACATCGGCGCCGCCTACGCAGTTCGGACAAGTCCCAATACCACCAACGCTAACTTCGGAAGCGCAACCTGCGATAAGCGACATTACGATCGAGACGGTCAACATTGTCGTTTGCTTCATGGGGTTTCTCGTTCCTTCGAGGAATCTATATTCAAGGAGCGAGCCAGGCTTTTGAGTCCCCAGCACGACGAAGGGTCGGAGGCCGTCAGCTGACGAGAGCATGCCGCTCTCTACCTTCGGATCCGTTCGCGGATCCGTTGCCCGTTTGAGCCCCTTCCGATCAAATCGATATGCCTGACGGATCCAAGGCCGTCTCCCAACGTCACGTGCACAGAAACGAGTGTGGCTTCTTCGCCTCGAACGCGCGTTTTTGCGATGGCCTCACATCGCGCACCGTTGCGACTAGTGTGAATCGTGATCGCGCGATTCGAGAGGGCGTGGATCTCGATCTTGTATGTCGCGGTGTTCTCATCACGCGCGAGAAGAACACCGCTCCGAACGCCATACACGGGGCCCTCCATGATGTTCAAACCGTGCGTCACGCGTCCCTGCTTTCCGTCTTCGAACTCGCGCCAGTAGACGACGATCGGGGAATCTCCGCGCGGCTGACAATGCTCGTCGAGGCGGATGCCATAGTCGACGCGATTGCTGTCGTCAGACTTATCGATGAAGAAGACCGTTTGAACGTCGTTGGCGTTGAACTGGACATTGTCGGCGTGAGCCGTGGAGGCCCCCATCACCGCGAGCGCTATGACGGGACTCAACCTGTTCATCCAGCGCACCTTACGCCTCAACCGAGGCCCGTGCGATGGGTCGCTAAGCTCGAGGCGGCAGATTGAACGAATCGAAGATTCGCACGTCGAGGAAGGCCGTGAGCGTGCGTATCGAATCGTCGTCGATCGCCAGGACGTGAAGCGCATAGGGCAAGTACGCGTCGTCGGGTCCCCGACGATACACAGCTACGGCCGCGAGCCCATTCGCTTCGGTTTCGATCATTCGGAACTCGTTGGCGCGGCACCCTGAAAAAACCATCGCGCCTATCGAACCTGCGATTGCGGCTGGACCGTGCAGCCAGATCGGTATGGGCGGCATTGCCATTGAAGCATCGCTGTGGAGCAGACCGACGAGCGCGTCCTCGTCAGCATTTGTCCACGCGTCCATGTAGCGAGCCAGAAGTGCGCGCGTCCGCGCATCCTTGGGAGGAAGGGGCGTCCAATTGGGCCTCCGCCGAGCGACGGTCTCGCGCGCACGCTGAAGCGCGCTGTACACCGACGCTGCGCTCATATCGAGTATGTCGGCACATTCGTCAGCGCTCATACCAAGCACGTCGCAAGCGATGAGCGTCGCCCGTTGGTTCGGAGACAGAAGCTGCAGTGCCGCGAGGAACGCAAACGCGACGCTTTCCGAAGCGCTCACGCGAGCCTCTGGGGAAGTAGGCTGATCCGGATCGAGGAGTGCTGGGCAAGGCCCGATCCATCCGTCGTACACCGGGTCCGGGATGGCTGCCGCGGCATCGGCTGCAGGGCCGACGTCCTCTGCACGCTTACGTGCAGCTCGGTGCTTGAGTCGGTCGATGCACACGTTCGTCGTCACTCGGTAGAGCCACGTACGAAGAGAGGACCTTCCCTCAAACTCGGGCAATGCGTGCCACGCACGAAGTAGGCTCTCTTGGAGCAAATCGTCGGCTTCATCGATGGCGCCCGCCATACGGTAGCAGTGG
>CAZWQH010000261.1:3336-7406 GCA_964635815.1 uncultured Sandaracinaceae bacterium | reverse complement strand
GTCTTCCCCGGTGGGAAGATCAGCGAGGAAGATCACACAACCGAAGCTCGTGAGCGATTTGGATCGTTCGACGCGCGCGGTGCGCTAGGAGAGGCGAATCTGGAGGAGTCTTTTGCGCGAGCTCTGTTCATGGCGGCCGCCCGAGAAACGCTCGAAGAATCCGGTGTCGGTCCTCTCGACCCTACTTCGCTCGTTCCGCTTTCGCGATGGATGACGCCCGCCGGAGAGACGCGCCGCTTCGACGCGCGCTTCTTTCTCGCCGTGGTGCCTGAAGGTCAGCTTGCGCAGCACGATGCAAAGGAAACCACAGAGCATCTTTGGGCGACTCCTCGCCGGGCGCTGACGATGGATGACGCTGCGGAAATTCAGCTTCCACCTCCAACGCGTCGAACGCTTGAGTGGCTATCTGTTTTCGAGACTACGGATCAAGTGATCGTCGGCGCGCGTGCTCGAAAGCCGCCGTTCGTGCGCCCCCTATTGCGTCTCGTCGACGACGGAATCGAGCTGCTACTTCCAGGTCACCCGGATCATCCGGAGCCAACCCCTGTGATCGAGGGTTCGACCAACATCATCGTGCGCGCAGGCAAATGGTGGGCAAAACCTTAGCGCTATCCGGCGATGGCTTCGCCGCCATCCACGTAAAGTATGTTGCCAGTCATCCACTGAGTAGCAGGGACGGAGAGTGCGACGATGCTCTGCGCGACATCCTCGGGCGTGGTGAGGCGCCCGTGCGGGTTTCGCTTTCGAGCGGACTCGGCCATCGTGTCGGAGCCCGGGATCTTTCGAAGGGCAGGGGTGTCGGTGACGCCGGCACAAATTGCGTTCGCTGAGATTCCGTGCGGCGCGAGCTCGAACGCGAGCTGCCGACAGTGGGACTCGAGCGCGCACTTCGCGGCGCTGACGGCACCGTATCCTGGCCAGACCGTCCGGTTCCCCGCCGACGTCATCGCGTAGATACGCGCGTTCGGAGTGAATAGGTCGCGACGAAGGACATCCTGCGTCCAGTAGAGGAGCGAGTTCGCCATGACGTCGAGCGTCATGTCCATGTTTGCCTTGTTGATCGCGTCGCCCTCCGGTCCGTTCCAAAACGGTTTTAGCGTTCCGAATGCCAGCGAGTGGAGCAGCACACGTACTCGCTTGCTCTTCGGTCGTGCTTCAAGCTTCGAACGCACGTCATCAAGCGTCGCGATGCGCTTCTGGTCGTCTGCGGCGTTGACGTTGAAGAACCACGACTCGCGTCCCGTCGCACGGATCTTTCCTTGAATCTCCTCGACGTGCGGGATGGATGCGCGGCGATCGAGATGGACTCCGATGATGTCCAATCCGGCATTCGCAAGTGCAATGGCGGCTGCTTCTCCAAAACCGCTCGATGCACCGAGAATGAGCGCTGCGCCCTCGAGCTTGAATGCGTCCAGGGTAGAACCGGTCTTGTCCATAGGGCCGACGGTCTAGCCCCTGAAATCGCGGTCGTCGACCCAGCGCTATCCGCGCAAAGCACTCATCGCGATCTCATGCTCAAGCTGGGCTAGCTCGCGTGCTCGATCGATAGTGTTGTCGCGATGCTTCATGGCGCGCTCGAGATCCGCATGCGCGTCGTCCGCACGGCTCCGGTCGAGGTTCTCGAGCCGTGCATGCTCGGCGCCCGCGCGACTCGCGTTCGTCGCTTCGTGCTCGAACGCCGCACCGAAGGCCGTCCCGATTGTGCTCATGCCGGCTTGAACCGTTGCGGACCAATCCGGGCCGTTGGGCTCGGTCGTCGCAGTCTTGTCTGCAGCCGCATTCGGGGTGCTCGCGCTCAGCGCGCTGGCCATCGCGACGCCCGTGTTGACCGCTTGCACGCACGCGGTCGTGATCCCTTTCGCGAGATTCATGTCCGCTTGCTTCTTCATCGTCTCGATCTGCGCGCGCGCGTGATCATCCGCTTGCTCACGGTCCGCGCGTCGAGCGTGCCTAGCACTGGTTTCCATGACGGAGTCCATCTCTGCCAGCTGCGCGAGAATGTCATCCATTCCAATGGGGGATCCGATTCCGTTGATGGTCATGTCTGCTCCTCCTGTCGTTCTATTGCTGTCGTTCATGCCCGCATTGCGTCGAGGGCCGCTTCCGACCCGTTTGCGCGAACGGTCAGAGACTCGCGCAGCTGGCTCAGCAATCGGCGATATCGCTTCTGGCCCTCGGTCACGTCGGAGATTGCTTCGTCGATCGAGGTGCGCGCGTTCTCGGCGGTGCGCTGGGATGAGCGTGCGTCGATGCGTGCGCTTTCGCTGGCATGCTGTCGTTCGGTGGCCGCGACTACGGTCGCAGTTTGCGCGCCTTGAGCTACGGTCTGCACGACCGTCATGACCTGCTTTAGGGTGTTCGTCGCCGAGCCGGTGTTCCCTGTGGCAGTCGCAGCAACCGAGAGGACCGTGTTCACCACTGCCGCAGCCGTTCCGTCGACAGCTCCGCCGCGGGCGGCTGCGCTGACTCCATGTTGGGCGAGATTGAGCCCCGTGCCGGCAATCGCCGCGACGTTGGTTCCGAGCGTCATCGCCGTTCCAACGAGCTGAAGACCGACTGTGAACTCGTCCGCCAGGTCCTCGGGCACGATCTTCATCTCGACGAGCGCTTGCACGATGTTGTCGGCGCACAGTGCTATCGCAGCGCCAATCGCAGCGATCATGCTCGCGCCGCCCGTGAACGCGGCACCGATCACTCCCACGGCAGCGATCACCCATTTTGCGACATCGATGAACACGCGTCCCAGGCCAAGAAACCCCGCTGCGTCCCGTGCCGCTTTGTCCGCCGCGTCATTTGCTCGGGTGTGAGCCCCATCCGCGTTCTCGGTTTGAATCCGCCGGCGCTGTACCTCACTCGTCCCGTTGTCGTTCTGCATCCGCTGGACTTCACGCGCCACGATGGCGACGAACATCTCTGGAGACCCTGCCAGCACTCCGTCGAGTGCCGCGGTCGCCGTCGTTTCGTCGACGGTTCCCGGTGGAAGCGAGTCGATTCGAGCCTGAATGGCGAGAGCTTCCGTGCTGGCATCGTGCGTAACGTGCGGGCTCGCTTGTCGTACCGTGTCGATCGTCGGCATATTCCCCTACCTTCTTGATGCATCACGCCCGTAGCGCGTGGTCGAACGTGTCGTTCATCTTCTCGAGCATGGTGGTGAGGGTTTTTACGTTTTCCGTTCGGCTTTGGACGAATCCCTGAAGCCGAATCATCCGCATGTCGTTCGTGGAGGTTTCGCGATTGATGGCCGCACGCAGCTCGTCCATCGCGCGATCGAGCTCGCGATACTCGATCTCGAGGCGCGGTCGTGTGTACGTACGCTCAATGACCTTGCCCCCATCGACTAGCAGAGGCGTTTCCTCGCGCGCTTGTACCGTTACGTCACGTTCAGGAGCACCGCTGGGAACGCCGCCGTACGGAACGAGATCAGTTCCGTACGGAGCTTCTTGGCCGAACCCTTGGACGAATCGAACCACGACCGGATCGTCGTTGACCCGGACACCTACCGACTCCATTACTTCGCGCGGGGTGCGTCCATCGAGCTTTGGCTCTGACTGATCGAGGCGTGCCGCGCTCATCTTTTCGGCGCCCTGAAAAGTCATTCTCAGCTTCGTGAGGTCGACCACCCGCTGGTTGAGCGCGGCGATGCGACGGGTGGCTTGCGCAAGCGCTTGTTGAGTCGAGATGACCGCAGTCCCGATCTCCTGCGCCTCGCGCGTCGCAGCAAGTAGCGCTTCATCAGGTGAGATGCCGGTGCTCGCATCGATCGAGACCAGCGCCGTGGAGGTCGAGTCTCGGACGGAGAGTGGATTGGTCATACCTTCGCGAACCTCAACCCTTCATGTTCTGGATGACGCCCATCTCGGAGTCGTGAAGCGAGCGAAGGGTGTTCGTCAGCATCTGGATCGATTGCTGACGCGCTTGCACCTGAGTTTGGAGCTGAACCATCCGGAGCTCGCTGCCAGCGGATGTCTTGTTGAGCTCGGCGCGCTGCCCGTCCACGAAGGCTTCGAGCTCGCGTGCGCTCAGGTCGTTGCGAACCACGGGAGTGCTCATTGGGATTCCGAGCTCTTCGA
>CAZWQH010000261.1:0-3326 GCA_964635815.1 uncultured Sandaracinaceae bacterium | reverse complement strand
GGCGTCTTTCCCTCGAGAGACGCAAGAGGAGCATCCAGCTCCGCGGTACCAATGCGGTCTCGGTCTCCAAATAGCTCGCGGATCTTTTGGCTGAGCGCGATGCGCCCGTTGATCTCGCGTGCCTGATTCGTGCTGCGCGAGATGTCGTTGTAGAGGGTGCGCGCTGTCGAGTTGATCTCCTTCAACTGTTCGCCGGCCTCCTGAAGTAGTCCCTCTGGTGAGAGGCCCGCGGTGTCCCCACCAGCGGCACCGGCTGGGGTCATGGGTGAAATGGTCGGCATAGGCGGTCCTTCGCTCAGAATCTCAATGCGGTTGCACAGACAGAAGGGCCAAAGCCGACGGACGACGGCGCGTGCGCGCGAACCATTCCGCTCGCGAGCTCGGCAGTCTCGTACAGATTGTTGGCAAGGACGCGATCCACACGTTCCAAACGCGCGGCAAGGCTTCGCGCATCACGAGCAAGAAGCTCGAGTTGGTCATCCTGGCTTGCGAGCTCGCGCTCGAGGTCTTCTACGGTCATCGGCAACATGGTTCCTCCCTCGCTTTCCCCAGTTATCGGGACGAGGAACCGAATGTTGCGCGCGTCAGCTAATTTCGATCGCTGTATCCACGAATCCCACGCGACACGAGCCGACTCGCACGCGCAAAAGGCCGGTCGTTCCCGGTTTCACGGTCACCGCGATCTCCACATTCTTCTCCGAAGAATTTCCGCGCGTGTAAAGCCACAACGGGCTTCCGTGTCCTTCCCCTACTCCCCGACCCCATCCTTCGAGATGACCGACGTTGACTCGCGGGGATGGAGCTAAGAGCTCGACGCCTTTCGATTCGACCACATCCAAATAGAGGGGCTCGTTCCAGGAGAGCTTCGACGCAGAGTCAAGGATGTACGTCGGCAAGTACCCGAGGTTCTGAACTCGCAGCGTGACGCGGCGTACGTTGGCACCGTCTGCAGGTTGTTGAACAGTGCTCGCGACTGCGATTCGCGGGGCTAAGGCGGCGACGCGGAGAAAGGCCGCCGTATGGGCCGTACACAATTGATCTAGTTGCTCGGGTGGGGGATTCGACAATCCGAATCGAGTATCGATTCCGCCAATTTCGACGTCGCCAAGCTGAGGATGCTTGAACGGGCGCCAAGCAACGAAGATCCGGCTCTTGTTGTGGTCGCGGTCCCACGCATACAGGCGCGCGGCGTCCTCGTTACTGAACTTCGCGTAGTAATCCACGAACCGCTTTGGCCTGGGTATGTCGAGCCGCTTGAACAAGTCCCAGAGCTCGCAAACGTACGCGAGCGCGCCGCGTTGAACGTACGCGTAGTCCGTCAGGTCTCCCCGCAGGGGCTTGCCCGGCTCGTAGGTGAACTCCTCATAGCTACTCACCGTCGGGTAGGAAGTGAACTCTTCGTTCCAAGCCGCCACCTGTCGGTACAGCGCTAGGTCCGACTGGTTCATCTTGTCGTCCGGCTGATCGCCGGAAGGGCGGATGTAGCAGCCGCCGTAGGTGTGAAGGTTGAGCCACGCGAAAATCTCCGGATGCGCGGCCGACCACTCCACGACGGCGCGCGTCTCCGGAGCGCTCATGGGATATGCGCCTGCACCGACCTGCTCGTGGTCCGGCGCCCAGAAGTACGGAAAGTTTCGGTTGAAGTCGTACTCGTTGTCGCCCAAGAAATTCGGAGACGGGATTGTGTGTCCGTCGAAGTTCTCGATCGTGCCTTCTGGAAAGACGCGGTAGTACGGAGGAGGGTCGTCCACCGTGCGCGGCACGAGCATGCCGGGGACTGTCTTCGATTCGACCAGCTCGCCAGCGGGATCGCGCTTGCGCAACATGACGACGCGCCCGTCACCATCGATATCGCCCTGGACCCACCGCGTGCGACCGGCGTTGGGACGTGTGTCACGCGGAGCAGACCGCACATACCCGCGGGCCATCAGCACGGACTCGGCGCCGTCCGGGCTCATGCGCGGGACGACGTAGAACAATACGTCTTGCAGCACGCCGGCAAGGGTGTCCGAAAGACCCGCGTACTTTCCGGTAAGGTGGATTTCGAGCGCGGAGTCAGCGATCGAGAGCGCGACGTTCGTTCCCGCGAGCTCAGTCGCGTGCATGTTGCCGTCTATCCACACGGCGGGTCTGCGTCGATCTGGGTCACGTCCAACGACTAGCAGCGGGATGTCGCGACCCTCTGGGGTCTTTCCGATCCACTCGATGCGTGCATGGGAAGGATGAGCACTAACCCATTCGTTCAGCTGTTTGCAGATGTCTTCGTACGAGAGAAACGCGTTGCGGTAGTGCTTTGCGGACGCGGCGGGGGCGGCAGACATGCGCGCGAGTGTAGTGCGAATTCGTCGACCTGCGTGGAGCCGTGCGTCCGACTGACGCGCGTTGACCGTTCTCGCGCTACTTGACAATCGTTATCAATAAGGTAGCAAACAAGCCCATGCACGGTCTTTCTTCAGCCTTTCGTGCTGCGAGCGCTTTGCCCTTATTGCTGATCGCGCTGCTGTCGGGGTGCGGATCGTTGCCGGCAGCAAATCCAGACGCGAGCAGGAACGGCAACTCCGCCCTCCGCACGTCCGTGCTTACCAATATCGCCGACAACGTCGTGCTGCCGAATCTGCGCGCGTTCGCGATGCGAGCTGGCGAGCTCGAGACTGCTCTCGGAGCATACGCGACCGATCGAAGCGAACCGAACGCGATGACCGTCAAGAACGCGTTCACCCCCGCGATGATGGCTTGGCAACGAATCGAGATGGCGCAGTTTGGCCCGACTGGACCGCGCCCCGTGCGTCCGGGTGCAACGACACCCGGAGGTGAAAATCTCCGCGACGAGATCTACGCATGGCCAGTTTTCGACCGATGCGGCGTCGATCAAGAAACCGTACGCAACATGTTCGACGACGCGACCGCGCTCGCCGCATCTCCGGTGCGCTCGCGCGGTCTAGCAGCGATCGAATACCTCATCTTCGCGACGAGCCAGGAGAACAACTGCCTGTCGACCGCCGCGATCAACACGAGCGGTAGCTGGATGTCACTCCGGGGAGCAGACGGCTCGGGGCTTCGCGAACGACGCGCAAAGCAGGCGTTTGCGCTCTCGCGAAACCTGAAGGGCAACGCGGAACGCCTCGTTACCCAATGGACGGACCGCGCCGAACTCGTTGATCAGCACTGCGACGTTCTTCATCTCCGGGTGCTTGAGCAGCCGCCCGAGCAGCGTGGTCTTGCCGCTGCCGAGGAAGCCGGTGAGCACGGTGACGGGGATCAGGTCCATCGTGGGCTCCTTGCGCGCGCGACCTTAGCAGCCCCGAACGCGGCCGGTGAAACACGCA
>CAZWQH010000260.1:0-7449 GCA_964635815.1 uncultured Sandaracinaceae bacterium | reverse complement strand
GGACGAATCTTGAGTCGCGGTTAATAGACAGTACGAAGGAACATCGTCATGAAGGTTCGTCCCAGCATCAAGAAGGTTTGCGTCAAGTGTAAGGTGGTCCGCCGCAAGGGGATCGTTCGCATTATCTGCGCGAATCCGCGTCACAAGCAGCGTCAAGGTTAACAGGATTATTTTATGGCTCGCATCTCAGGCGTCGACCTTCCCGGCAGAAAACACATCACGATCGCGCTTCGTTACCTCTTTGGTATCGGACCTAAGCGAGCTGCAGAGATCTGCGCCGCAACGAAGATTCCGCCCAACAAGCGTGCGGAAGAGCTCGACGACAACGACGTGAAGAAGATTCGCGACTACATCGAGACGAACTTCAAAGTCGAAGGCGATCTCCATCGCGATATCCAGCTCAACATCAAGCGCTTGATGGACCTTGGTTGCTACCGCGGTCTTCGTCATCGCAAAGGACTTCCCGTGCGCGGTCAGCGCACGCACACCAACGCGCGCACACGCAAAGGCCCGCGTAAGAGCTTGGCGGTCAACCGTCCGGCGCCAGCGGCGAAGTGATAGCGAACTAGGAACAGACGGTAGAACATGGCAAAAGCAGCAGCAGCAGGCCCCGCAAGCGGCGCGAAATCTCAGGGCGGCGTCAAGGTCAAGAAGAAGGCGCGTAAGAACGTCTCGACCGGAATCGCCCACGTTCAGTCGACGTTCAACAATACGATCGTCACCGTGACCGACCTCCAGGGCAACGTGGTTGCTTGGTCGAGCGCTGGAACGAAGGGCTTCAAGGGCTCGCGCAAAAGCACGCCGTTCGCGGCGCAGCTGGCAGCGGAAGACGCCGCTCGAAAAGCACAAGATCAGGGCGTTCGTTCGCTGGCGATCTTCGTGAGCGGTCCAGGCGCTGGCCGCGAGTCCGCGCTTCGCGGATTCCAGGTTCAAGGTCTCCGCATCACGCTCATTCGCGACGTGACGCCGATTCCGCACAACGGATGCCGGGCGCCCAAGCGCCGCCGCGTCTAGTCACTCCGCTTCGAGCTCCAGATACGACTCACTCTTAGATCCAGGACACAGTTATGGCCCGTTATACAGAATCAGTTTGCAAGCAGTGCCGCCGCGAGACGATGAAGCTCTTCCTCAAGGGCGAGCGCTGCTACACGGACAAGTGCTCGTTCGACCGTCGCCCGTATCCGCCCGGTCAGCACGGGCAGCGTCGTTCGAAGGCGACCGAGTACGGCGTGCGGCTTCGCGAGAAGCAGAAGGCGCGTCGCATCTACGGCATCTACGAGCGCCAATTCCGTCGCTACTTCAGCATGGCCGAGCGTTCGCGCGGCGCGACGGGTGAGGAGCTTCTCCACGTCCTCGAGCGTCGTTTGGACAGCGTTTGCTATCGCCTCGGCTTTGCGGCTACGCGCGCTGATGCTCGCCAGCTGGTCCGTCACAGGCACGTGCTCGTGGACGGTCAGCGCGTGGACATTCCTTCGTTCCTGGTGAAGCCAGGCATGAAGGTCTCGCTCGCTGAGCACACGCGTGCGACCGGTCGCGTCACAGCTGCCCTCGAAGGTGTGGAGCGGCGCGGCGTTCCAACCTGGCTCGAGCTCGACAAGGGTGCGTTCACGGGAACCATCAAGACGATGCCGAATCGCGAAGAAATCACGATGCCGATTCAGGAGCAGCTGATCGTCGAGTTTTACTCGCGCTAGTTTCTAGGAGAGCGGTTCGCAAACGACCGCTCTCACGCTACCGCCGATTCGTCCTGCGACTCGGCCACGAAGATTACGTCACGACATTGCATTCAAAGGAAAGAGAGACTTCATGAGCACCAACCTCGTTGCGCGGAACTGGCGAGACCTTATTCGACCAAAGAGCGTCCCGGTCGATGGCGAGTCGCAGACGCCGCGCTACGCGAAATTCGTTGCTGAGCCGCTCGAGCGGGGCTTCGGAACGACCCTCGGTGTTGCGCTCCGTCGCATTCTCCTCTCGTCGATCCAAGGCTCTGCCATCACGGCCATCAAGGTCGACGGCGCGCTTCACGAGTTCACGTCCGTTCCGGATGTCGTCGAAGACGTCACGGACGTCGTCCTCAACCTCAAAGAGGTCATCATCCGTGCGCACACCTCGCGCACGCAGACCGTTCGTCTTGAGAAGCAGGGCCCGTGCGAAGTGAAGGCTTCGGACATTCAGGTCAGCGACAACCTCGAGATCCTGAACCCCGACCACGTCATCTGCACCGTCGCCAAAGGCGGCCGGTTCGCAGCAGACCTCACAGTGAACGTCGGCCGTGGTTATGTCTCCGCTGACCGCAGCAAGACCCCCACGATGTCGCTCGGCACCGTGCCCATCGACGCGCTCTTCTCGCCGATCCGCAAGGTGAACTTCACGGTCACCAACGCGCGCGTTGGTCAGATGACCGACTACGACAAGCTTACCCTCGAGGTTTGGACCAACGGCGCAGTGAAGCCGCAAGACGCTGTCGCGTTCGCCGCGAAGATCCTCAAGGATCAGCTCAGCATCTTCATCAACTTCGAAGAGCAAGAAGAGGCGGTCGCAGCAGCACCGACCACCGACGAGCCGCTCAACGAGAATCTCTTCCGCTCCGTCGAAGAGCTCGAGCTCTCTGTTCGCTCCTACAACTGTCTTCAGAACGCGAACATCCACCACATCGGTGAGCTTGTTCAAAAGACCGAAGCCGAGATGCTCAAGACCAAGAACTTTGGTCGTAAGTCTCTCAAAGAGATCAAAGAAATCCTTTCCGACATGGGCCTCTCGCTCGGTATGCGTATCGACAATTGGAGTGGGATGCTGGAAAAGTGGAAGGCCCAACAAGAGGCGAACTAGGTTAGGCGGGCTCATTTGGCCTGATCCTGGTTTACGTCCTCGCTCGAGTCGGTCATGTACAAACAACGTACACTCCCTCCTCTCGCTACGGGCGCACTCAGGCTCAGGTCCAAAGCAGCCCACCTATCCAGCACACAGGCTCCGCGCTGATGAGCTACCGGGGAAACCGGAAAAGACCCGGAAACGGGAAGCAGCAGTTTAGAAAAATAGATTCAGGTACGTCATGCAACACCGCAAATCAGGTCGCCGTTTCAATCGCAATACTTCGCATCGCCGCGCGATGTTCCGCAATCTCGTTGGGAACCTTGTTCTTCACGAGAAGATCGAGACCACCGACGCGAAGGCGAAAGAGCTTCGTCGCTATGCCGAGAAGATGCTTTCGAAGGCGCTTCGGTTGGGCAACGACCTGACCGTCGACCTTGCGAAGCTCAAGGAAGAAGAGCGCGAGTCGGTGATGTCACGGCGCGTGGCTGCACGACGCATCGTTGCGAAGGACCTTCCGCTCTACGGTGAGCGCACGCTCAAGGACGGAAACCTCGAGCAGGTCGATCTCGTGAAGAAGCTTTTCGACGATATCGCGCCTCGTTATCTGAAGCGCGTTACTGAGGGCAAGGGCGGCGGTTACACCCGCATCACCAAGCTCCTCGCCCGACGTGGCGATGCATCGCCGATGGCGATCATCGAGTTCGTCGAAGGCACGAACTAGCCCTAGCCGGTTGGCCTAGTCGTGGATGAGTTCGAGGAGCGCATGCGCTCCGATGTAGAGAAGTTCGGCTGGCACGTCCTGAAGATCTTCTCGGACACGGAGAGTGCACCTTCGTTCGCCTACACCGTTGGGCTCGAGAAGACGTTCGATCATCCCGAGCTCGTGATCTTCGGCCTGAACGACAACCTCGAGTTGATGCACAAGGTGCTCAACTCCCTGGGGATCGCGTCAAACGAGGCGCCAGGTTCGCGCATGGCAGCGAAGAAAACGAGGAGCTCGAGGGATACACGTGCAAGTTCGCGCGATTCCCTCGCTCTGCGTACGGCTCGCACTTGGGCTCCGCGTGGCTGTTCAACAACAGGTCGTGGAAGTTCCGTGCGCTACAGTTTGTCTGGCCTGACTTGAAGCACCGGTTCCCGTGGGACGCGGACGTGGCACTCCCCATCTTGCGCCGGCAGCCCGTGTTCCTGCGCCCGAGTCATCGCGGCAAGGACCATGCGTGGCCGTTCAAGCACGCAGCCGCAAGCGATTGGGTGCTGACATCGCGTCAGGTCGCAACCGGGTTGGAGCCCGTTCGCGTAGTGCGGCGTTTCCTAGACGGCACTTGGCAGTTCGTGTGCGGCACGACCGCGAATCGCGATGACATGGTTCTCACCACGCTCGGTTGGGTGATGGATCGTGATCCGTCCGTTGGAAAGCTCGCTTGGCTGCAGCCCGGCTCTGCCAAGAGGCGCAGGAGCCCGAAAGCTTCATGGACTGCATTCGACCCCCGGACTGTAGCGAGCTCGTCCGAATAACCGCAATCACGCCAGCGAGGCGTCGCTTGCGGGCCCGAGCGAATAAAGACTATTCGTGGGCTTCGGAGAAAACCATCACCTGATGAGTGCCGCCCCCGCCGTCGAAATTCTCATACGCACGGAATGCAAAATGGGCATGTGTGTTCGAGGTGCTTGCCCGAGGCTTCGATGCGAGCGTTCGGGGTGACGAGAGCTCCCGTGTCGCGAACGACGATCCGTCGCTCGAGATTGCCAGGGACGCACCGAACGATAAGGTGGGTACAGTGCGCGCGTAGTCCCACGCCACATAGGTGCGGCTCCTGGTGTCCGTTCGATGAAACGCGACAGCAACGCCGCGAATCTCGAGCAGGTCTGGTAGTTCCGCGACCAACGTATCTCTGAATCCGTCATGCACATGAACGGACCACTCGGGCACGACGCGGCCGGCGTCACCTGGTGGAGGAAGGATGCGCGGCAACGTCCGCCCAAGTGCTCCGTAGGCGGCGCGAACTGCGCCGCCTTCGTCCACGAACGCAGAAACGCGCGTCATCCGCTCGGCCGTCGCGAGGGGGATTTCGGGCCAACGCCCGTCGATAAGCGCGGCGATGTAACCTGTGAATGCTGCGCCCGTCGCAAGCCTGCGATACGTGATCGCGATTGCGTCACCAACGCCCGCGACGTCGTCCATCATCAGGGCGGTCCCTACCGGCGTGAGATCCGCGATCCTGGATGCCGAGGTGTAGCGACCTGCGCTGTCACGGGCGACGTGCCGCAGAGATCCAGAA
This sequence comes from uncultured Sandaracinaceae bacterium, assembly GCA_964635815.1. Lineage (GTDB taxonomy): Bacteria > Myxococcota_A > Polyangia > Polyangiales > JADJQN01 > CAZWQH01. The sequence goes on along the minus strand of CAZWQH010000260.1, from coordinate 2,353 downwards.
GCCGCTCCGCAGCCCCCCGGCTGGTAAATGACATGCGCGCGTTCGATGCTGGTCGCGACGACGCCAATGTAAAGACCAGACGCCGCGGACTCCGCGATAACCTCGGAGCGCCACGTGCTGCCGTCTGCGGCGCGAGCAAACGTTCGAACGCCAGCTGTGCAGCTTGCGACGCCCACCCACGCGGAGCCGTCCCGACCAACCGAGAGCCCAACAGCGGACTCACTTGGAGCCGCGAGGACCGTGCTGCGCGTCCAGGTCGCGCCGTTCCAGGCAGCGTATTCGACGTTGGTCGCTGTTTGCCAAAGGACGTGAACACCTCCTCCGCAGTCGGTTGCAATCGTCGGTGTGGCGACGTTCTCGAAGATCCCGGGTTGCGTACCAGCGAGGTGAACGCCTGGAATCAAGCGCGCTCGCATGGGGGCTGTGCACGGCACGGGCGTTACCGGCAGCACGATGCTTCCGTCGATGCTGAAAGCGTCTCGCGGCGACGCGCGATCATGCAGCGTGGTGCTCACGTCCCGCGCTGCATCGATCGTCGGGAGGATCGGAACATCAGCCTGGGGCGTTGTGTCCAGGGCTGCATCCTCCGGTGCGCGATGGTCGTCCGCTCGCTGCGCATCGCGAAGAGTAACGCCCGAGTCGATCACTGCTCGTGCCTCGCGACCCGAACATCCGAACATGGCCACCGCAGCACAAATCGCAAGACGCGCACGCATACGAACCTCTGTGCGCGGCAGCGTGAACCAAGTCCTGGTGTCTTCAACCCGCGAGCGGCGTAATCGCTTCTCCTGCGTTGGCATTTTCTCGGGTTTGCGATGAGCCCGATCCGTTCTTGCCGTCCGGTGGCGTGGACTATCCTTTGGATCCAGTTGTTTGGAGCATTGGTGACCGCAGCACGCAGCTCAGGCGCAAGGATTCTGGTCGCACTCGCCGGCTCTGGGGCAGTTCACTTGTGCGTTCTCGGAATCGCATCTGCGATGGGCGCGGGCGCGCCATTGGACGCCTCGTCGACGAGCGAAGTGGAGCTCAGCTTCGAGTCCGAGGCTCCTGCCGTTGGGTCTCCGGAAACCGTCGAGCAGATTCCAGTGCAATCGCTCACAAGCGAGCGAACCATTGTGCGACGACGTTCTCGGACTGCAAACGTCGACGAGCCTGTGGGGCCGGTTGTGCTTGTCCCGAGTGTTCTCACTGGCGTCGGGGTTGAGCCCTCCGAGCCGTTGCGGGAACAACCGGTCGCGGGGCTTCGCGCAAATGCCTTCATCCCTCGCGGCGCAGACGACCCAATCACCGTCGTGACGGAAGGCACCGGCGCACGAGATCCCGTCGCGCAATCCATTGCCGCAGAGCTCCGCGCGAACAACGGGTGGTCTCGGAGACCGCCGCCGAGGCTGCTTGGAAACGAGACGCGCGGGTTTACCTATCACGGCCCGTCTGTGGTGGCGGAGATCGAGCCAGACGGCACGGTTCAGTTTAGCGACAGCTTTGCGCACGCGGACGGAATCGGGGCCAGCATGGATTTGAACGGGATGGTTATGCGCGCACAAGGCCGTGACCCGAACCTCAGTGAGAAGCTTTGGTTTCTGCGCCAGACCGAGGAGCTGCGGAATCAGCTCGCCGATCGACACCGTCAGCGCGAGCTCAACGCAGGCATACGTCGGCTCCGCAGCCGCATTTCTGCGATTGTGGACGACGCGTCGCGGGATGCGGAGCAAAAGCTCTCCGAGCTTCGACTCATACGCGGATCCATCGACAACGAAGTTGCATTTGAGATGGTTGACGAGGCCATCGCGCGCATTGAAACAGTGCGCTAGCGTCGATCTCAGAACGGGCGCTGCAAAAGATCCAGCCCGCCGGGATACGCGTAGCTAGTGGCCAAGCCGTACCCGTAGACCTCGATGCCGAACTGCCCGGTGCCTCGCGCGGTATGTCCCTGTGTAGCGCCGAGTCGATAGCGCGCGACTCGGTATGCCGTGGTCCCGATTGCCACGAACTGGGTATCCGGAATCGCAATGTCATCGATCGATACGGAAGTTCCGGTTCGCGCGATGACGTTCACCCAGTTGGCGTCATACGTGTTCGACGTGAAGAAGACGTACGAGTCGCGAAACTGGCGCGTCGGAGCGAGTGTGATCAGCGAGGGATCTCCGCCTTGCGTGGTCTGATCTAGTCCGTTCGCGCTCCAGCCTTGCATGTAGCGAACCGCCAAGAAGATGTTGTTGCCTGTCAATCGGGCGTCGGTGCGTACGTCCTGCAGCTCGAAAACCGTTCCGGCCTCGAGCGGGATCGAGGAAGTCGTCCTTCCTGCGATCGTGATGGGTGGGTCCACCTGTACGGTGGTGCCAGGCACGATGCC
>CAZWQH010000259.1:0-7467 GCA_964635815.1 uncultured Sandaracinaceae bacterium | reverse complement strand
CCTTCGCCGCCGTATGCCGCGCCGTCCGGTGTCACGAACGCGACGCTTACAGCGAGCGGTTCGGATGTTTCGCCCCGAGTCCAGACCGTCACGAGCACCGCAAAGTCCACACCGATCGTTCGAGCGACTCGCTCTGCGCACGTGTGCTCGGAGCACGCTCGAAGAGACGGGTCAGCAACGAGCCGAAGCTCGGTGTCGTGTGCGCTGGTTACCGTCACGTTCTCTCGAGCCAGGCCGCGCGCTACTGCCAGGCCCGCTTCATCTCGGGTGGCTTGCGAGATCCGCGCGCTTTGAGAGACCGGCAGCATGGCGGCCGTGTCTGCGTGCGCGGAGCTTGTCGTGATGGCGACGACTGCGAGTAAGAGCGCGGCGGGAACTCTCGACAGCTTCCTGTTCGGGAACAAAGTAATTAGTCGGACCATGGAAACGTGCCTCCGAGATGCACCACAAACGAGTTTCTGTCCACTTCGAACGATGCCGTAGGAATGCGTGGGCGACCCGCCGTGGGGTGGTCATCGCGGCGTTCGAAAAGGTGCGTCAACGGGACCGTGAGAAACGGTGCGCCCAGAGACGCGATCATCGGCCCGAGGGGGAGTGTCGAGTTTCTTGAATACGCGCCGTTTGGCATGAGTTCGAGCGACTGATCGTGCAACGCCGTCATCACTACGCCTGTTCCGACGAAAGCGAGACCGATCGCGCCGCTCGCCCAGGACCACCACGGAACCTCACGAGTGGGCTCGAGTAACCAGGCGATTCCGATCGACGTAATGACGGCGGCACCGAGGCCGAACGCGATGGATGCGGTCTGCGCGTCGTTGCGAAGTGCTTGTGCACCAATCAACTGCCGCTCGGCGTCCATCTCGATCACACTCACCGCGGGGTCGGGAGGGCGAGGTAACGCGAGGTAGCGCGTCTGTTTGTCGGACCAGTCCGCGAAGAACCCGAACGCGACGCCAAACCCGACGATGCCGATCGAGCTCGTGATCACAGCACCGACCTCAACCTCTGAAGTGGAGGCAGCGCTATCGTTTGCGCGCAGCGCTTGCGCAGAAGGTGAAGAGCCTCGATTCAGCGCGGAGAGTCGCTCCGCAGCTGCGTGCTCCACCGCGTCGATGGCGATCACACCTCCGTTTCCGAAACGTGTGACGCGTGTAGCCCCTGCGGTCCCTTCGACATGAAGGAAATCGTTCCCTGTCAGCTCCGAAAGTTGTTCCGCGATGCGGGCCGACCCCACGACCACATCCTCGTCTTGCAATCGGACGTCTGGGAACACGACGAGTCGGGTTGTCGAACCCGCGTCCAAGCTTGCTTGATAGATCAAACCCGGCTGCGGCCCGCAGGAGACCTCGACCGCGTAGGATCCAATCGGTAGTTGAAGCTCTGCGCGAGGCGCGCGTCCGATGGCGCGCCCTTGTATCCGAATCGCGCAATCCGAAACTCTGCCTCGCGCTTCTACGACCAGCGTACCTGCGACAGTCGAACGTGCCGGGGACTGCGTGCCTCGCACGGGATCGCCTCTGCGCGGCGTGATCTCTTGGCGAAGCGCGCCGATCAACTGAGTCACATCTGGCGGATGCAACGCCGAGTTGGTCGGATCGATGTCGGGTGCGAGCCGAATGCACTCTAGCGCTTGAGCGCGCGCCTCTTGTGGCCTTCGTTCTTGCGCACGCGCGCGCACTGCAAAGAGACAGACGTTCTCGAGAGTGCGGGCCAACCGAACGTCGCGCCCGATCGACGCGAGGTGCGGGTCGATACCTTCGAGCGCCGAGGCCACGATTTCTCGTGTGCGCTGATTTCGTCCGAACGCGACTAGCTCAAGTGCTTGCTCGTTTGCACGGGTGAGGGTCTGCAGTACTGCCGGATCGAGCGGTTCCAGCGGGCGCGGAGCGCCGGGAAGCATGGCGAGTGCTGCATGCCCACGGGCGGCGGTGTCACGCACGTGGGCGACGACTCGCGATACCTGCTCGGCAGTTGTGTCTTGCGCGCGCGTGACGGCTGCAATCGGCATCGTGGTCCGGGGGATCGCGGCAGAACCCTCCGCGTTTTGCGCGGCGACGCGCATGGACGGAGCCAACAGTCCTGCCGCCACCAACGCAGGAAGATACGCGTAGACGTCGTTCGTCCCCCGACCCATGACGGCGCCGACGATGCCAAAATCCCCACGAATGACAAGCGTCTCTCGTGTGCGCGCTCCAGCGCTGCCGGTGGAACGGTGCTACGCCTCCGCGGTCTAGGAGACGTAAATGGAATACCGAAATGTGTTGATAACCGGTGCATCGAGTGGCATCGGTCGCGCGCTGGCTCTGAATTGGGTCGGCCGCGGCGCGCGCGTGTGGGCGGCTGCCCGACGTATCGGCAATCTCGAGGAGCTAGCTCGCGAGTCGGGAGGTCTGGTGACTCCCGTCGAGCTTGATGTCTCGAACCCAGGGGACGTCGTAAAGACCCTGCTGCGTCTGGACGAGGAAATTGGCGGGTTCGATTTGGTGATCGCGAATGCAGGCGTCGCAGATCCAACCCCCGCACAAACGGCCACCTGGGAGGACGTATCCAAGGTGATCGATGTGAACGTAATCGGAGCCGCCGCGACGATCACAGCGCTTATTCCCCGGATGGTCGAACGTGGTCGTGGCCATGTCGTGGGCATCAGCTCAATCGCGAGCTACGCCGGTCTGGGAGCGTACTCCGCATATTGCGGATCCAAGGCGTTCGTCTCGAAGTTCCTCGAGAGCTTGCGAGTCGACCTCCACGGCACGCCTGTGAAGGTCACATGCATTGAGCCGGGGTTCGTGAAGAGCGAGATGCAAGCACGCCTTGAAGGGCGCGCGCCTATGCCGTTCGTCGTAGAGACTGATGCTGCGGCGGAAATTATTTGCCGCGCGATCGTGTCGGGCGCACGCACTCGAAGCTTCCCCTTCGCGCACACGCTTCCAGCGCGGCTCATGGCTTTCGTTCCACGCATGGTTTACGACCCCATGGCGCAAAAAGCGTCCAAGCCGCAGCTCGAGCTCGCGGCTGAGTCGAAGGCCGCCAAGCGGTAGTCCAGCTTCTTTCACGCGTCGACGAAAGTTCCGAGGTGGGTGCCCGATAACTCGGGCAGCAAAGGACCCCCACCTCATGGACCGCATACAACTCGTCACGAATGTTCCGTCTCGCATCGTTGGTTTCACTCTGATCTCGCTTCTCGCGACTGCTTGTTCTGGTCTGCCGCCGGTGGAGGCGAAGCGAGTCGATTCCGGCTTCCGTGCCGACACGGGTGAAGGGCTCGTCGAAAGCGCAGACGGCGGCGACAGCGATACCGCTCCGCCCGCGCCGGCACTTCAACTCGTCGTTCCTTCGAACCGAATCGTTGCGCGCAGCAAGGTGCTGAGCTCCGTGCCATTGAGGGTGGTCCGTACCGGTTCCGTTCGTGGTCTGGTCGGCCTTCGAGTTACCGGCTCGCCCGCATCCATGCGAGTGACGGCGCAACCCATCCCGGAGTCTCTCGATCAAATCGACGTCCAGTTCGACCTCCGTGAAACAAGCCCGGGCACATACACACTCGGTTTTCGCACCTACCAATTGGACGGTGCTGCTGCGCACGATACCGATGTCACAGTCTTGGTCCGCGGACGGTCCGGCGAACTCGACTTGTCGTTCGGTGGCGGTCATCTCACGTTCGCTCCGCGACAATCGACGCTGAACGTTCGAGGGATTCAGGTCCCAGCGATCGACGATGGAGGTGTGCTCCTGGTCGAAGAGACGACCGCCACGCAGCAACAACCGATCGCTTCGCTGAGCGTGAGTCGACTCAGCGCTGTTGGCATCCTCGACACGAGCTTTGGTGTGCATGGAGTTCTTACAGGGCGTGTGCCTGGCGCACAGAGTATCGGCGCGGCTTGGACGTCGGACAGCGCCACGTTCGCGCTGTCTTTCAGCGCCACCAGTGCGGGACCGCAGAACAATATTCTGCAAATCGACGCCAACGAGGACGTGACCGTAACTGCGAGCGTCACGGACCTGAATGCGACCCTGCTGCGGACAAGCTCGGGTTTCGTGGTGTCGTCCCTCGCGGGTTTGACATGGCTCGACGAGGCAGGTGCGCGCGACGGTGCCGTGGGGGTCGACGGCTTCGTCGGTCGCCTTCCTCGACGATCTTCGCTCTCGTGGATCGACAGCCTCGACCGCGTAGTCGATATCTACGAGTGCTCGAGCCCGGAAGAGACCTGCCTCACGCGAACCGGTCGGCGCGGATTGGACGTGACGTTCGGACAGAACGGCACAGCTCGCTTGCCGTTTGCCGTAGCAGCGGGGGACATCCTTGCGGACGGAACGCTGCTTCTGCTGACCCGCCGCACGGCTACGACGCCATCGCGAACGATTCGCGTGGAACCGGACGGGCAAGTTTCCGACACGTACCGAGCAGAATCTTCGAACGCGAACCTCGAGCCGATAGCGTTCGCGGCAGTCAACGATGGAAGCAGCGTGGCTATCATGTACACCCCCACACACGCGTTCCTGATCGGCCGAGACTCGTCCGGGGCCGGGGTGTATCAGGAGACAATCCCGGCTGCCTCAGCAAGGCTTGTCGTCGACGCGCGGCGAGGAGTGGTTTGGGTCGCCGGCGTTGAAGGATCGAGCTACTTCGTCGAGCGCCGTTGGCTGTAGCCGGTTTGGCATGCCATAAGGCGGCCGTGGCCGAAGACTCGAACTTTCCGCAGGGGAGGCCCGCTTCGCGAACTCGCGAGAGCGGGCACCCGCGTCCGGTTGGCAGCTTGCCGTTGCCGACGAGGCGAATCTATTGCAACCGCACGTTGAATCTGCGCGGCGGTATTTCTGCAATCGGCTTCGACATGGACTACACGCTCGTGCACTACGACGTCGAAGCTTGGGAGCGCCGCGCGTTCGAGCACGCCCGGGAGCGCCTCCTTCAGCAAGGTTTCCCTGTCGCAACTCTCGCCTTCGATCCGGGGTACGCGATGCTCGGGCTCATCATAGACGTCGAGCGTGGCAACTTGGTGAAGGCGAATCGCTTCGGCTTCGTGAAGCGCGCGGCTCATGGCACGCGAATGCTGGAGTTCGATGCGCAACGCACGACGTACGAGCGAGTGACGGTCGATCTCGCCGACAGACGCTGGGTTTTCATCAACACGCTCTTTGGTCACTCGGAAGCCTGTCTCTTCGCGCAGCTCGTCGACCTGCTCGATCGAGGAGATCTCGATCACAAGCTCGGGCCTGGTTCCAAGAGCTACAAAGACATCTACGAAATCGTGCGCGCGAGTCTTGATGCGACGCACATGGAAGGCGAGCTGAAGGCAGAAATCGTCGCGGCGCCAGAGAAATACGTCGACCTCGATCCGGAAGTGCCGCTGGCACTCCTCGATCTACGGCACTCCGGCAAGAAGCTCATCCTCGTGACGAACTCCGAGTGGACGTACACGAACGCAATGATGACGTACACCATGGAGCGCTACCTGAACGGTGCTTCGTGGCGGTCACTGTTCGACCTCGTGGTGGTTGCTGCTCGTAAGCCCGCGTTCTTCACGGAGCGCATGCCCGCGTTCGAGGTCTTGGACAACGACGGTCGGCTTCTCCCTGCAGCTGGCAAGTTGCGCGTAGGCGCGGCCTACCTTGGCGGACACGCGCGACTCGTCGAGCAGAGCCTCGGAATCCCAGGTGACCAGATCCTCTATGTGGGTGACCACATTTTCGCGGATGTGAACATTTCGAAGAGCATGAACTCTTGGCGCACCTGTCTCATCGTTCGTGAGCTCGAACGTGAGATCGATTCGCTCGAAATGTTCAAGGACAAGCAGCGCGCCCTTTCCGAAATGATGGACGACAAGGAGCGCCTCGAGCACCACTTCTCACTACTGCGGCTGGCGATCCAGCGTCGGGAGAAGGGATACGCGCTCGACACTCCCCTCTTGCCCACGACCGAGCCTCGTCCCACGGAGGACCTTCGCGCCGAAATGCGTGAGCTCCGCGCTGAGCTGGTCCGTTTGGATGAGCGCATTGCGCCTCTGGCGAAGGAATCGAGTGAGCTCTGTCATCCTCGCTGGGGCCTATTGCTGCGGGCCGGAAACGACAAATCACATCTGGCGCGCCAGATCGAACGCCACGCAGACATCTACACTTCGCGCGTAGCGAATTTCGCGCACAGCACCCCGTTCGTCTATTCGCGCTCACCGCGCGGTAGCCTCCCGCACGACAGCGGGCCGGGCGGCGGCGTCACCTGAGGTCGATCGTCGTTTCTCAACGCACGACTGAATAGGTGTGCCCGATAACTCGGCGTGCGGCCCGATGTTGCTCTCTATTCTTCGATACGCGCGAGCAGCGCATGGCTCGTCGCGTCCGTGGTAGTCGGCGCCGCGTGCGCTCCCGTGTCATGTCCACTCGGCACGCGTGATCAGCGAGATTGGTGCGTGGCAGAAGCGTACCTCGTGCCTTCAGATGCCGGTCGACACTCGGACGTGGACGATCGAGGTGCCGCACGCGAGTTCGATGTGTTGCACTTCGACGAGGCAACCATCCCGAGATCTCACCTCGATGGCGCGGGCACGGTCACGTACGAAGCGGGTGCGGATGCGGCCTCCCCCATGCGCTGCTCGTCGGATTCGCAGTGCGGAGGTCTGACGCCGAGGTGCGATTCGATTACCGGAGCGTGTTCGTACTGCCGAGGCGACGCGGATTGCACACGCTCGGCGTCACCGCGGTGTGATCGCGTCACCGGAGCCTGCCGGTCATGCACAGATGCCTTCTGTGAGCGGACAGGTCTCCGCTGCCTAGCGTCGCCGACGTCTGGATTGCCGATGGGATCCTGCGTGGAGTGCCTCTCGGACGAAGACTGCGGCGCAAACACCTGCATTCGTGCCACGGCTCGCTGTGGCGCCGTCCGAGCGCGCTCGGTGCACGTTTGCAACGCATGCCGATCGAGCGCGGAGTGCGCATCCAACCACGCATGTGTGCGCGTGGATCCCGGCGCAAGCTCCTCACACGTTTGCATGCCCCGAGCGACCCCGGGATGCAGCGTGCCGTTCGGGCGCATCGTCAATGACGTTGCCGTCGAAGGTTCACCCGTGCAGACGTGCCGACTGGTCCCACACGTGAGCTGCGAAGCGTGGCGATCGTTCGGCACGCCGTGCTCCACCGCCGAGGACTGTGCCGGGACGTTTGGCGAAGACGACTGTTCCTCGCAAACCAGCCGCTGCACCTACGGCTGCTTCGCAAGTACCGACTGTCCACTCGGAGTCCTATGCGCCGCGAATGCCTGCGCGCTCTGACGCCTCTAGTTGTTCGCGACGCAGCTGAGTCGGCTCTCGAACAGTCTACGCACTCGCGCCGGAGAGCTCATCGCTGGGCAGCTATCGATTGCGGTCACCGTTGCAACGCACCTACCGGCGAACGAGCCCGCGCATGTCATTGCTTCAGGGTTCCCGCAGTCCTGGTGTCCGCTGCAGCTCGCACCGATGTTCGCTCGCGTGGCGTACG
>CAZWQH010000258.1:0-7507 GCA_964635815.1 uncultured Sandaracinaceae bacterium | reverse complement strand
GCTCCCGGTGCCCGCGCGCAGCAGGGCGCGCATCCGCTAACCACACAGCATCCGGCTGGCGTCACGCCGTTCTTGGGCCTCGGGGCTACGAGCACTCATCAGAGTGATTTGCACATCTCGAACTGCACGATTAGAGTCCGGTCGTCGCGGGCTTAGCTCAGTTGGTAGAGCGTCAGCTTCCCATGCTGAAAGTCGTCGGTTCGAATCCGATAGCCCGCTCCAAGCGCGTTCCCTGCTCTTCGATCAAGGTGGGCGATGCTTCGAGCGCTTCAGTCTCGCGCTGCGGGCTCGTCCCTCTCCGAAAGATTCGATTGCGGCCACGTCGGCTACGTCCTGAGGTCTACCGGCTGCGCGCTTTGCGGCCAGAAGGTCGGCTCGGCCAATCACCGGGATTCGGAGCGCACCAAGTTTCACCTCTACGCGCCGCCCCCACGCGGAACGGAAAACTACGCCGGGAATCTTCGTAAGCACGTCGACTTGCTGCGGCGGACGTCCAAAAACCCAGAACGGGCCCGGCGCACGGAGCTCGTCTGCCTCAGGCGCCATCGGTCCAAAACCGAGCGCCAACAGCGCGGCCCGAAGTCGCCGACCGTTCGCCAACGTCGGCTCGACGAGCAAGTCCAAGTCCTTGGTGAAGCGTGGCTCAGCGTGGACGGCGAGTGCGTGTCCGCCGACGACGAGGAATCGCACCTTCTTCTTGATCAGAAGGACTAATAGTTCCCGCCAGTCGTCGCTCAAGAGCGGCGTTGCCATAAAAGGCTCTCCTTAGGATTTCGACCAGCCCAAACCGAGCTTCGAGCGACATGGCCCTCGTGGCCGCGCGCGTCGACTGCTCCATTTCTGCGAAGGAGTCGAACCTCTGAACGGTCCAATCACTCCTCACACCTGCACGTCTCAAACCCGCGCTCTTCCCGTCTCCAGCTGTGGTCCCGAGCAGTCGTGTGCTTGCGCGCCGTGAAGGAGGTGATTTCCTATTCATATCTGTACGAGTTGTGGCGGCGAGCCTAGCACTGTCGAGATCAGACGCGCCCTATCGTGTCGAGCAAGATCGCGATCTCGAAAGCACCTACATTGTCGCCAACAACGCAAAACCTAGTAGTGACGGTCTCTATCTTTTCGACCGGTCGATTTCGCGCGCGCCGCTGTCTGAAATGTTGATCAATCTGTTTCAGATTACTTGACACGAGAGTTCCGGATGGTCCGGACACCGCGCGCGGCGGCCCCGCGAACTCGAGTGTTGGCAGTCCTACACACAAAGGAGGAATCCATGAAGAGAGGTTTGAAGCTTCTTCGAGGTCCCGACGAAACGGTGGTGCTCGGATGCTCGTCTGTACTTCGCGTTCAAGAGCTGCGAGAAGCAGTCGGAAGCGGAATGTCGTGCGCCCTTGGGCACGTTGACGCGTTCGCCAACGATCAATGGGCATACGAAGTCCCCTCGCCCATCGTCCGCGCACTAGCGGACACCCACCCGGAGAACGCCCCTGTGGTCGCCGGAGACACGCGCAAACGTGAGACACGCGTAGAGCTACGAGAAGCTGCGCGGATTGCATTGGAACGCAATCTTCGACTCTTCGTCCATCTGTCGTCCTAGCTCGGAAGTAGAAGCAGTAACAGAACTTGTGCGGACGATCGGCTCATGCCGGTTTGTTGTCAGCTTCGTGCGCTCTCGCGCAACGTCCGCACATGTTCTCGGCGTTTCAATGGTCGCGCTTGGCACCCTTTGCCCTGCTGCTCGCGTCCAACGTCTTCATGACGTTCGCTTGGTATTACCATCTCAAAAAGAAATGGACGATCGGGGCTGCGATTCTGATCTCGTGGTTGATCGCACTGCCCGAGTACGCGCTTCAGGTGCCTGCAAATCGGCTCGGACACGAGTCGCACGGAGGTCCGTTCTCCGCAGCTCAGCTCAAGGTCGCTCAAGAAGCGATCTCGCTCGTGGTGTTCCTGGTGTTCGCCATGCTGGTCCTCAAAGAGAAGGCGCGGTGGAATGATCTCGCAGCATTCGGACTCGTGCTCACAGCGGTTGCCGTCAGCATGTGGGGGCGGAGCCCGTAGAGTTGGTGCTCGGGTCTGCAAGCAACCCTCGCAGTGTTCTTGCGCTCGGGTCTGCAAGCAACCCTCGCAGGTGATAGGGTCGGCGCATGCAAGCTCGGCCCGTCGGCGTCGTGGCCTTCGCGACTACAATGATCCTCCTCGCACTCCTGGTCTGCGCAACGAGCTCCCTGGGCGTCGTGGCCTCTGCATCTCAGGACGCTACGTCCAAGATGCTAGCGCCGGATATGCAAGCGAAGATGGCACAGTTCAACAAAGATACGGCTCACCTGCAGGCCATCGGCCTGGCGAACACAGCCATCCGCCTCGGCTTCTCGATCGGACTCGGCGTGGCCGGCGCCCTTCTGCTTACTTCGCGCACCGAACGCTCACGCAAGATCGGGGTCCTGGTCTCGATCGTCGGGGCAGTGCTCTGCGTGGGGGACATCGTCCTTCAAGCTTTCGTAACGCTGCCAATGATGGAGACGCAGCAGAGGTTGGGAATCGTTCCGAAGATGTTCTCCGGCCTCGGGAAAGCTTCCGTTGCTTGCGTAGCCGTGTTCGTCCTTGCGGAGATTGGGTTTCACGTCGCGACCGCTTGGTACTTGTCCGCCTCGTCCGCGACGAGTTGGTTTCAGGGCGGGAGCCAACACGGCGCACCGACAGCCTAGTTGCGAGACAGGAGCAGGATTTCGTCACCGACACACGTCAGCACGTGAGGAACCCCGCTCGGCGAAATCGCCAGTGATGCACACGCATCGCGAAGGCCTGGCGCGCGCGTGACGATCTCTTCGACGAGCACGCCGCCTACCGTCTCAGCGCCGAAGACCACCGCGTCGTTTCGAGTCGCGACGGCGTTCGTACGCGAGCTCGCATCCAGCTCGATCTGCGGCGTGCCCAGAATTGGACCGGGGATCAGGCACTGCCCCGTCCAGCCGAACGGACTCCTTGCCGTGACCGAGACGCAGGACGAGCTATCGACGAAGCCGAGGACCATCCTGCCGGTCGGGCTGGTGTCCCCGGTAACACCGTGTGCTGCGACTCCGGGAGCATCCGTGTACCAGTCCGAAGTGCCGCGTAGCGCCGCACCGACTCGCGTCGTGGTCCGTTCAAAGAAGCCAACGACGCCGTTGATCGGATCTCGCGTCAACGCGACCGCCGCGTGAGCATCGGCAACCATCGGAACAGTCACTGTTCCGAACGTGCCGGGTGCACTTTCAGTGGCGATCACGAGAGTCCCGAGGGTTGGGAACGCGATGGTCATCGCGGTGCCGAATGCGATTCCAACACCGCCCACGCCGTTCGCCGGTGCAACCGTGACGACACCGGGTGTCCCAGGGCGAGCCACTTCGACGACGAACGTGCGTCCCGCCATGGCAGTACGACTGAATAGCCACGCCACTGCAGGAACGTTCGCGGAATCGACCGCGATGTCGATGCTTCGGAAATCGCTGGTCGCGTCGAGACACCGATCCGTGACCAACGTCGAGGTGGTGAATGGCCCGCCGGTCGGGCCCGTTGCGTAGAGGATGTCCGCTCCCGAGCAAAACGCGATGTGCACGTTGCCGGTCGTGTCGAAGCGAACGACCCCGTGTGCGGCGGTGGTCGCGTCTCGGGTGCCGACACTCACCCGGGTCCAGCCAGGATTCAGATTGCCCGCATCACGGTTGGTGAGAGTTACGTCGCGTGGAACTGAGCCCTCGTGGACATCGAGGTTGGACGGAGCATCGATCACAGGAAGCCCAACATCAGGGCCTCCGAACGCAGCATCCATCGACGGCACGCTCGTATCGACCGCTTGCGCCACATCGAGCGCTTGCGCCACATCGACGGAGTTATTTTGATCTGATCGAGCATCCACCGGAGACGGAGCATCCGAGCTAGACGCTTCCGTTCGCACACCGTCGACGGCAGCATCTGCGGCCACCGCGCTTGCGTCGCGCGCATCGCCTTCGACAACGGTCGCATCCAGGGTGTCCGCATCGGTAGGAGTGATGCCACTGGCACTCCCCTGGGCACAGCCACCCACGAATCCAAGCCAGGTCGCTGCGCCTATCACTATCGCGAGCGTGGCCAAGCTCACGTGGTGCGTACTGCCTGTCACAACAACCATCGCCCGGGATGATGCCCATTTTCGCGGACGTCGGTCAAACACCTCACGGGGGCGCGGCTACCTGATCTTCCGCAAGCGCTTCCAACGCAGCTTCAAGCTCGTGCCGGTTCTCGACCTCTCTCGGCGCTGTAGATCCATCCAGAGATCGTAGGTCCGTGGTGGTAATCATGACGCGCTGCGACAGAAGGTCGTTGTGAACCGCTGCGTGCAAGTCATACGCAATATCGTGGATCTCGTCGTTCGGCGGACGTATCGCGCCGGGGTTTTGACGCGGCTCGACGTCAGGACGACGTGTCGCGCGCTGAACACAGCCGAGCAGCGCTTGCGACGGTGCTCGGAAACAGGCGCGGAGCTCGTGCGCCGTACCTTCCACCACCAACTCGAACGCGCGAGTGCTACTGGTCGGGTCGAAGCGCGGTGACAGCGCAAGCTGGTCTGCAGCTTTCTCCGCCATGTCGGCTCCGCCCACCGCGCGAATACGAGTCGGGAGAGCCACCTGCATTCGACGGAACACTCCTGGGTCCATTTGGTACGCAGCCTCGAGCGCCGCGAGTTGTTCGCGAGTGCGCCCGAGGTCATCCAGAGCGAGCGCGTCCACTACGCTGACACGCGCGAGCAATAGCCTCTCTTGCGCTGGGAGCTGCGACTTTGCGCGTTGCGCGAGCTCGTGCGCGCGACGTGAATCGCCTCGCCGCTGCGCAGCCTCGGCACCAAGCGCCTCGATATACCCTCGCGCGAGCGGGAGCGACCCCTCCCTCCGGCGAACATCGTTGAGCGCGCTCTCCATCGTTCCTTCGCCGATGATGTCGGTGATGTCTCCGAGCAGCCACGGTTGCACGGGGAAGATCCCTCCAGGAAGAAAGACTCGCAGCGAGCTCACAAGGCGGTCCTGATCGGTAAGCGCTGTTTCGACGCGACGTCCGTCGAACATGGCGTCGAGAGAATGGCCCCACGCGGAGAATCGTCTCTTGATGCGTTCGAAGAACCCGGACCGCGAGCCTTCTTCCAACTCGCGTTCGGCTTCCATCAGCGAGATAGCGCGCCGGAGCAACGCATGCGCCCCCGCAGTCGCCTCGCGATCCGTCGAGACGAGGCCACGTCGATCCGGAAGCAAAATGGCCCGCTCGATCAGCTTCAGAGCCGCATCGCTTGCACTCGCTGCGTAGAGCACTTGCGCGACACATGCATCGCTCTCGGCGCGATCCTGTTCACGGAGATAGGCAGGCTGACGCGCGCGCCAACGCTGCATCTCGTGAAGACTGTTCAGCGCGGCCCCGATGTCCCCGCTATCCGCTTGGAGCAACGCTAGCCCGCGCCATGGGTTCGCAGGCGTGAGCTCGAGGCGGGACGCTCCGCTCTCTAGGTATTCGCGCGCTGCATCCATACGACCAAGTGCGCGCGCTGCGAGCGCCGCGTTGTATGCGTGCACCGTCACGCCTCCCGACACGACCGCTGTGGTGCCTGTGATGCCCTCACTCGGTGGAGCGACCTTCGCCGTGAGCGCGGCATCGTAGGCCGCCTTGCAGGCATCGAAGTACGCCTGCCTCTCACCCGCGCGTCCTTCGATAGCGCAGAGCGTGTTGCGGCCAAGCGACATCTGCCATGCGTCGCCGCTTGCTATCGCGTCCCGAGCCGCACGTCGCGCTTCGGCAAACTTGCCCAGGTGCAAAAGCGGCCACGCTCGCTCCGCGATCAGCGGCGGACCGTGAAGCCGGTTGGAGTAGTCGAGGATCTCGAGCTGGTATTCGTACTCTTCGATTTCTCCCGCCAGTGCCTGCGTGGCGTACAGAACGTCGCGATGAAGAGTTCCCGCTTCACCTGGAGGAACGTGAGCTCCCCAACGCTCCTCGAGAAGCTCGCGCGATCGAGAAAGATGCCTCAATGCAGGGGCCAGCGATCCCTCGGACTCGCGGAGCACCACCCCCAAGACGTAGTGCGCAACTGCCGAGCTCTCGTTCACGGCAAGCACACGCTCCGCCGCAGAGCGCGCCTCGACCATCTTGTCGCTCTGATAAAGCAAGAGCGCTTCTCTTTCCGAGCCGTCGCTCGTCATGGTTTGCGCACACACTCGGGAATGCGGGAGCGAGGCGACCATCGCGCAGAGCAGAGCGATTCGGATCAGGGACGAAGGAGAGTGGCGCGAGCTCCCATGCATCAGCGGCGCATCGTGACTTGAGCGAGCCGCTCAAGTGGACCCTTGATGCAATCGCCCAGGACAACCTGCGGGTCCTCGACCCCCGGAGCGACTTCGACGCGATGAGGAAACACCACCCACGACAGAGCGTGCACATCGTCGGCCGTGACGTAGTCGCGATGAGCTGCCAGCGCGTGAGCTTGCAGGGCCGGGACCATTAGAACCAACGAGCGAGTAGAGGCGCCTTGTAGAACACGAGGGTCGCGCCGTGTCGCACCTGCGATGTCCACGAGCGTCTCGCGAACCTCCGGCGCCACGTGAACCAGGTTCTCGATCGCTCTTCGCGCAGCAACGACTTCGTGCGCGGTCACCGTTGGAAGATCAGTGGGCGGAGCGCGACGCTCGCGCACGCTAGCGAGAACCTCGAGCTCAGCCTCGCGCGCCACATGATGCATCCGGATCTTGAACAGGAATCGATCGAGCTGCGCGGCAGGGAGTGGAAACGTTCCCGCCAGGTCCAACGGGTTCTGCGTTGCGATGACGAAGAACAGCTCGTGCAGAGCACGAGTTCGGTTGTCGACAGTGACTTGCTTCTCCGCCATGGCTTCGAGCATCGCGGCCTGGACCTTGGGAGACGTACGGTTGATTTCATCAGCCAGCACTACGTGCGCAAAGATCGGCCCTTGCCGGAACATGAACTGCGCGGTGTTGACGTCGAAGATGGATGTCCCGGTCACATCGCTCGGCAGAAGGTCGGGCGTGAACTGGATGCGACGGAAGCTCGCGATTTGCACCGAGTCGCTGGCCCCCTGGACGTGAGCGTCTCCAACGATGCTCTCACCGAGCGCCTTCGCGAGAGTCGTCTTGCCGGAGCCCGGATAGTCTTCGAGCAACACATGACCGTCCGAAAGGAGAGCGACGATCACGAGCTCGATGGTTTGGTCGCGGCCGCGAACCATCGCTCGGAGTCGATGCCGAAGCTTCTCGACCACCGAAAACGCGCCGTGCAGGTCCCCACCCGCGGACGTGCTCGCGACGGGGCCCGGACTTGCGTTTGATAACTGAGGATTTCCGGCCACACCGCTGCTGCCAAAGTTTGTCGCGACACTCATGCTTTGCTCACACTCTCCTCAACGCCGTCAACGGGTCAATCATCGATAGAAGCTTTTGGTAGAGCCGGCGATCGCGGCCGGCTTCGCGCCGAACAGCAGACAGAAGTGCCAGCCACT
>CAZWQH010000257.1:0-7512 GCA_964635815.1 uncultured Sandaracinaceae bacterium | reverse complement strand
GCCGGTCATCATCGAGCTACCGAGCGAGGGTCTAGAGCGAGCTGGGAATACCTGACTCACAAGACCACTTGCCGTGATGAAGGGCTGCAAGGGCGCGCCGGGTTCGGTCTTCCCACCGATGACGAACAACGTGCTCGCCGCGCCTGTCGTGTGCTCGAACAGAGCGGGAGCAGAAGCTGCCGCGAGCGTCGTTGGGGGTGGACTCGTGCCGTCGGCTCGCACCGAATACAGGAATACTCGCGGGTTCAAATTTGCGCGCTCATTCACAGTGATGACGTGGTCCCCGTTTGCACGGCGCGCATAGCCCACAGGTCCGACACGAGTCGTATCCTGCCAAACCACGTCGCCCGGAAAACGCGTCCGAAACCGGGCAATCGCTGCGGAGGCCTCTGAGCCAAGGCCGACCGTCCACTCGCCATTTTGGTGGGTGAGCCCGCTCGCGAACGTTGGGTCGCTCGGGAGAATGACGGAGGAAGTTATTGCGAAGGGCACCAGGTTCGAGCTGAACGTCTGCATCATTGCGCGAGGGACGCCAGTGTGCGGATTGAAGACGGCCGTGTACTCGGAGGTCTCGGGCGAGAACGCGAACGCGAGCAACGTGCCCGGTTGGGTGTGGGCGACGGATTGAACGACAGCTGCTCCGTTGGCGAGGGTAACTCGCGCGATCGCGAACGACTCGCGGTCTGAGACCACCGCAAACGCAACAACGAGCCCGGTCCCGTTCCAGACGACGATCGGGTTCGCGCTCATGGCCGCGTTGCTCGGGCCGACAACGCGAGTGGAAACCTCGTTGCAGCTGAAGCCCGTGATGCCGGGCGCATCGGGCAAGGAGATCAACGGACCGTCCGTACTCGCAACGGCACTGTCTTGCGATGCAATCGGCGGCGATCGAACGAGGGGTCCCTTCAGACCACTTCGTGCACCACATGCCGCAGTGACGACCGCGCAGAGCAAACTCACGAACCCAATCGACGCGCGCGTCATAGGTAGCCAAACTCTCGTAGAAGGATGATCGTCACGAAGACGACGAGCACCACGGTTACGCTCGCGACGACGCCAGTACTTGTTCCTTGCGAGCGTTCGGAAAACCGATCGCGGAAAAATTTTCCACGGCTTCGGACACGAATCGTGCGTTGAACACTGGCGGTAAGGTCCGGCGCGGCGGGGGGGGGACCTTTCTCCTGACTGATCCGCGTGACAAGCGATCGCATCTCTTCGTACTCGCGTCGCAGGGCGTCGCTCTGCTCCAGCACGCGGTCGAACACCACCTTCTGTTCGCTCGAAAGTGTTCCGTCGATCGCGTCCGTCATGAGCGCGCGGATGTCGTCTTCGCTTGAATTCGTGCCTTCGGTCATCGCGAGCCAGTTCCTTTGATCTTGGGTTCGACAGTGCTTGTTGGCTCGGGTTCGCGAGCGACCCTCGCAGGGCGTGCGTACGCAGCTTCGACGTGTTCCTTGAGAGCAAGTCGCGCGCGATGCAGACGACTTTTCACCGTTCCTTCAGCGAGCCCGGTTACGGCCTGGATCTCCTCGTACGTCATTCCTTCAAGGTCTCGGAGCACAATCAAAGTCCGATGCTCTTCATCGAGCTTCGCGAGCGCGTTCTGAACGACGTTCTCTGTTTCTCGGCCAAGGACGGCTTCATCCGGTCGCTCGATGCGCGCGCTCGTTTCCATCGAGGCGCTTTCTACGGCGCCTTTCTCCGCGGCCTCGTCCAGCTCCTTAGAGCCACGAGCGCGCCGTCCGAGATACTTGATCCGGTTCTTGCAGTGGTTTGCGGTGATTCGGTACAGCCAAGTCGAGAGCTTCGAGTCTCCTCGAAAGCTATCGATCGATTTGAACACCGTCAGGAAGACCTCCTGGGTCATTTCCTCGGCTTCCGCGCGGTTTCCGAGCATTCGGAATACAAGCTGGAAGACGCGTGTTTGATGCGCACGGACGAACTCAGTGAACGCTATTTCGTCACGAGCTCGGAGGCGCGCGATGAGTTGTGCCTCGGCCTGAGCCACTTCGGACGCCGCGGGCGAGTCGTCGTCTCGGTCGGCCATCGGCAGGTCTTATAGCATCCAGCAAAGGCGTGGTAGACCTTCCGCCTATGTCTTTCCGCCCCTTTGACCGTGCCGCGTTGGCTTTAGCGATCGTCGCGTTGCTGGTTCAGGCCGATTCGACGCGCGCTCAGCGTACACGCCCGGCCGGTCGTGTTCCTCCCGCAGGCACCGCGCCTGTTGTCGTTGCGGGCGCGCGAGAAACGGCAGGCAATCCGTACGAGGCCGATCTTACGAGGCAAACCGCGGAGCTCAATCGTTTGGGGACGAAGCCTGAAGCGATCGTGCTCTTCAGCGAAGTGTGGGGCGACCGCGCGTGGGTGACGCCTCAATCCATGACGCGCTTTCTCGACGGTGCCGCGCGCAATCGTCGGTTGACGGCTCAGGTTCGTGCTCTGGCAGCGCATCGACGTGTGGTGCAAATGGTGGAGCTCGGGCAAACGCTCGATGCCACGCGGGCTCTTGATGCCCTTGGGTATGTACGTGACTTCAACGTGCTCGGTCCGTTCGACAATGAAGGAAAGACCGGCGCTGATCGCGTGATGCCTCCCGAAGCGGCTCCTCTCGAGGAACGCGATCGGACCGCTACGTTTCCCGGAAAGGAGCGCGACATTCAATGGCGCACCTATCCGCGTAGCGCTCGGCTCGGGTACGTAAACTACGACGCGATTTACCGACCGAACGAGAACGTGTGCGCGTTTGCGGAGACGTTCATTTCTCTCGACCGGGCTCGCACCGTGTCGCTCTGGATCGGCGCCGGCGGCGCGACGAAGGTCTATTGGAACGGTGAGCTTTCGTTTACGGACACGAAGTATCGGAGCCCCACACCTGATCGATTTGCAACGCGTGTTGCAGGCCGTGCGGGTTGGAACCGAGTCCTGGTGAAGTCGTGTGTGTCCGATGGACGTTGGGGCTTCTTCTTGCGCGTTGGGGAGGAGGATGGTCGGGCCATCCCGAGTCTTGAGGTGTCGACCGATCACCGCGCGCTCGCGGCGGCGCCGGCCGAGCCTGAAGCGTGCCCCGATGACGTTGCAATGTGTCGTCCGAGCAGAGTGCTTGGAGATCTTCCCACCGCGATCACGCAACTCGAGGGCGCGCTCGAGAGATCTCCAGATGACGCCGCTGTTCTCGAGACCCTTGCACGTGTGCTCTTGACCACGGGCTCGGACGATCCTGCGGAACGTAAGACGCGCGAGTACGCGAATCGCGCGGCGGAGAAGGCTCCGACCGCGGCACGCCTTCGTCTTGCAAGTCGCCTTGCGGACACACGCGGCGAGCGAATGAGATTCATCGCCGAAGCTGAACGTCTCGCGCCCAACGACCCGGAGGTGCGGTACGCGCGAGCGCAGATCGTAGCGAGCGGTCCGACGCCCGAAGCAGCGCTTCCACTGTTTGAGGCATTCGCTCCAAGCACCACATTGGGTATTCGGGCGCTCGTCTCGCGATCGTCACTGACCACAGAGCTTGGTCTCCCTCGCAGCGCACGTGCGTACGTCGACTCGCTGCCTGCATCGATCCTCCACACGTTGGCTGGTATCCGTCTTCGAGCGCAGCTCGCGAGCGCATCGGACTCGCGTGCTGCGGCCGAGACCTTGCGGCGCGAGGCGGTTCGTCTTGCTGCGGACGACGCGGGCCTGCGCAGCGGATTCTTGACGGAAGCTCTGCTCCGTGGAGACCAAGAGGACGCGCGTGAGCAAACGACCGCGCTTCGAGAAGGATTCTGGGACAGCACGAGCACGCTTCTGGAGGTTGCGCGCGCCTACGAGAGCCTCGGCGATGGTGCGGAGGCGATGGCGACGTATCAGCTGGCACTTGCTCTGGCGCCCGAAGATGCAGGCAGTCACGTCGCATACGCACAAGCGCTTCTGCGCGCGGATCAAAAAGACGCGGCGGCGGATGCTCTGCGAACGGCTTTGCGCGTTCGTCCGCAAGATGCCCCCACGCGAGAGCTTCTCGAGCAGCTTGCTTCGGAAGCTCGGCCTGACGAGGCGTACGCCGCGAACGAGGAGACGATTCTCGCGCGTCGGACTGCGGGCGGTGAGTATCACTCGACCGTCCTGCAGCGTTTGCAGGTGAACACGGTGTATCCGAACGGGCTCGGCTCCACGTTCCACCAGGTCGCCGTGCAGATTAACGACAACGAAGGCGCACGGCAGTGGCGTGTCTACGGGATTCAGTTCTCACCGGGCGCACAAGTCGTGGACGTACGGCTCGCACGCGTCTATCGAAATGGGCGCACGCTCGACTCGAATCAGTCGTACGAAACGCAGCTCGGGGAGCCGTGGTATCGCATCTACTACGACACTCGTGCCGAGAACGTCGTGTTCCCGGACCTCGAGCCCGGCGACATCGTAGAGCTTCGCTATCGCGTGGACGACGTCGCGCACCGCAACATGTTCGCGGACTACTATGGCGACATCCACTACCTCCAAGGTGGTGAGCCCGTGCGCAATCACGAGTACGTTCTCGTAACTCCGAAGACACGCACGGTGCACTTCAACGAGCCGCGTCTTGCCGGGCTCGAGCACACGCGTGACGAGTCCGGAGCGAATCGGGTCGATCGCTTCGTGGCGACGGATGTCCCTGCGATTCGAAACGAGCCGGACATGCCCGGTTACACAGAGATTGCGCCGTACCTTCTCGTTTCTACGTACCGCACTTGGGAAGATGTCGGTCGCTGGTATTGGGGGCTCATCCGGGATCAGCTGGTTCTCAACGAGAGCCTGCGAGCGACGGTGCGCCGGCTGATAGCTGGCGCTCCGGACACGCGGACCAAGGTGCAGCGGATCTACGACTGGGTCGTGTCGAACACACGCTACGTCGGGCTCGAGTTCGGCATTCATGGCTACAAGCCGTATCGAGTTTCGGAGATCGTCGAACGCGGGTTCGGTGATTGTAAAGACAAGGCGTCTACGTTGTATGCGCTGCTCACAGAAGCAGGTGTTGAAGCGCGGATGGTTCTTGTTCGTACGCGACGCAACGGAGCGATCGATCAACTTCCTGCTTCGCTTGCCGTGTTCGATCACGCGATCGCTTATGTTCCGGAGCTGGACCTGTTCTTGGACGGAACGGCGGAGCACAGCGGATCGAGCGAGCTGCCCGCGATGGATCAAGGTGTCAGCGTATTGGTTGTCGGTCCCAACGGCGCAGAGCTTCGGCGAACCCCGGTTCTCCCTCCGGACACGAATCGACGCGAGCGAACGCTGCAGATCGAGCTTCGCGCAGACGGCAGTGCGGAGATTCGGGGCAATGAGCAGATCCACGGTGTGGAAGCGGCTGGGTACCGATCGACGTACCAAGCTGAGGGCACTCGTGCGGAGAGGCTCGAGCGGGCGCTCAACGCCGCCTACCCCGGCGCCCATCTCGAGAGTCAGACGTTCGAGCACTTGGCTGCTCGCGAACGGCCGATCGAGTATCGCTACATTGCGTCCGTGCCTCAGTTTGCGATGCGCGAAGGTGCGTCATTGCGCATAACGCCATCGCTGCTTGGGGACCTCGAGCGCCGCCTCGCGAGCACCGCTGAGCGTCGGTATCCGCTCGAAATTGGCGCGACCGTGGACTACGTGGAAACCCGGACCGTGCGACTTCCCGCCGGCGCCTCTGTTCGCGCGGGCTCGATTCCCGCAGAGCCGCTTGTCGAGACGTCTCCGTTTGGCGAGCTTCGAATGGAAGCAACGACGAATCCTGGTCAGCTTCAGATTGTCACCCGGTTCACGAGCAGCCGAGATCGCCTCGAGCCTGCGGAGTACCCGGCTTACCGAGATTGGGTCAGACGCGCCGACCGTGCGCTACGGACGCGTATCTCGATTGACCTTGGTAGAAATGGTGCGCAGCAATGAACGCGAACCCCTCGATGAAAAAGACTCTCGCTGTTTTATTCTTGCTCGTGTCGTCGCTCGCGATGGCGTGTGGTGGCGCCACGCCTCGCGGGCGGGCGTCGTTACTGGACGATCTGCGTCGTCGGGCCGCCGACAGGCCGACAGATTTCCCAACGCAACGAGCACTCGCGATCGCGGAGTTTCTCGCTCCAGGCGGAAACGGGGCAAGCGCCGAATCTCAAATGGACCGCGCGCTCGCGTTGCAAGATGGCGATCCGATGCTCCTTCATCTGAAGGGGACTGCTCGAGCCTTGCACGGCGATGTGCAGGGCGCGCTCGACACCAACATTCGCGCGCTCGAAGCAGCGCTTGCCTCAGATGACCCACTCGCAGCTTCGATCGCGGAGGTCACTCTCGGCGGCATTTCCGACGTGAGTGAAACCACGAACAGTTGGGAAGAAACAGTCGTTCCGTTTCTTACCAGAATCCTGGCGAACGGCGCGGCGCCGCTTCCGGTGCGGCACTCTGCTGCCGAGACGCTGATCAGCGAAGCGTTCCGACGCAACAATCCCCAAGAAGCAGCGCGACTCGCTGGAGCCATCGGGTGCGTCCAGCAGATCAAAGTCGTCGGTCCCATCGGGCCGCGTGAGCTGCTCGCATTCGACTCAGATGTGAGCGCGATGATGCGCGCGCCACTGCCAGCGAGTTACGACCTGGGACCTGGCCGCGGAACTCGGCCAACGCGTGAGCTCTCCGCTCGCGGCTGCTCCTTGCATCTGGGCAACGGTCCCGTCGGAGGCGGTGGAATGTACCTCACGGAGAGCGTCGTCGAGGTCGCTCAGACCGGCGCCCACGTGATTCGGCTCGAGACTCCGAACGCCGTGGAGCTCTACATCGATGGGCAACGCGCGCTTCGATTGGACGCCCGCAAAGAACCGACTCCGCGTGTGACGTACCAAACGATTCAGCTCACTTCGGGTCGTCACGACTTCAAGCTTCGAATTGCTTCACGGCATCCGAACCCTATCGTTCTCCTTTCGGTCAGCCGGACAGATGATCCGCGCGGACTCGAGGTTGCCGACGCAGGGTTTCCGGTGGGTGACTATGTGCGAACGCTCGTTTCGTTTGCACGCGGCGACGCTGTGCGCGCGGGTCTCGAGATCCGTGATCTCATCGGTCCAGACTCGACACCGACCATGTTGATCTACGCGAGCGCCGTGGCGCTTTCCGACCCGTTTGCGCCTGCGACGGTGCGGCGTGACGACACCCGCCGTTATCTGCAGACCGCCGCGCAACGCGATCCCGACGCTTGGTACCCAGCGCTTCAGCTCGCGCGTCTCAATGCGACGGACGGGCAGGAGGTCGAGTCCATTCGAGCTCTGCGTGCGGCTGCCGAGAAATGGCCGAACGTCGTCGTTGCGCAAATGGCGCTCGCAGAGCTTCTCTCGAGCAAAGGTTGGGACGCCGAGCGTGACCAGGTGATTGCGCGTGCGAGAGCCCTCGCTCCCGCTGCGTGTGGTCCCATGCGCGCCGAGTACAACGCCGCTCTCTCGAGGTTCCGTGGTCCTCGCGCGACGGAGCTCGCAGACGCCGTTGTGCGTTGCGATGCGCGCTCCGATGCGAAGTACTCGACTCTTGTGCGGCTCGGAC
>CAZWQH010000256.1:2943-7576 GCA_964635815.1 uncultured Sandaracinaceae bacterium | reverse complement strand
CCCGCCGGTTGGCCTGCGGGTTCATGAAGGTCTGCTTCAGGTGCACGTCGAAGCGTGTCTCATGCGCGCGTCGGCGGTGGTCGCACGACGTTCAGTTTCAAGGTTGGGTCGGAGGATTCACCGCAGATGCGCTTGGCGTGCGCGTATGTACTGGGCATGACAAATAGCGCCCGTGACCGAGCAGCAAGAAGTTGAAGCAGGGGATCTCGAAACCTGCATCAAGGTACTCGAAACCATCGTGGACAATCGCGCCGTCCTTTCGAGCACGAGCGAAGCGACGCGACGCCGCTTGTTGACCGCGGCCGGAATCATTTCCAAGCCGACGCGCGGTGAGCGTCGCGAGCTGGCGAAAGCGTTCCGCCGGAAGGAGAAGAACGAGGTCCGTGCGGCCGACGAAGCGATTCTCGATTCGACAGGTATTCGTGCGCTGCGGCGAGCGCCTGTGTTCGACAATCCCGATCGGGCGACCACGGAAGCCAAGGCTCCGAACGGACCCGCGAAGGTCTTGAACGAGCCGCGCAATTGCTACATCTGCAAAACCGATTTCAAGGAAGTTCATTTCTTCTACGACCACCTGTGCATCCCGTGTGCAGAGCTCAACTGGAGGAAGCGAAATCAGACAGCCGACCTTCGAGGTCGCACAGCGCTCGTGACCGGGGCGCGCGTAAAGATTGGCTACCAAGCATCGCTCATGCTTCTGCGCGCGGGGGCCCGCGTCATCGTGAGCACTCGCTTCCCAAACGATGCTGCTCTTCGATACGCGCGTGAGACGGACTTCGAAACGTTTCGCGAGCGGCTCGTTATCTATGGACTGGACCTTCGGAGCACCCCGAGTGTCGAGCAGTTTACCCAGGCGCTTCTTGCGACGGAGTCGCGTCTCGACTTCATCGTTCACAACGCGTGTCAGACGGTTCGACGGCCATCGTCGTTCTATGCGCATCTGTGGGAAACAGAAGCCGCTGCACTTCCGAGTGGTGTCGCAGGCATCGTCGCTCGCCCGCGTTCGCTCGAGCTCGGCGGCCCGCGTGCCGACGAAGTAATTTCAAGCGGCGACGTAGGAGCGGGCGCGAAGGTGGCCGCCGGAATGCTCTCGCATCAGCCCGCCGCGCCGGGTGCCTTTGCGATCCGCGATGCAATGCCGGACGACTCTCTCGCTGCTGCGTTTCCGGACGGACGTCTCGACCAAGACCTTCAACAAGTTGATCTGCGCTCGCACAATAGCTGGCGGTTGGGTCTGGCAGAAGTACCGACGGTTGAGCTGCTCGAGGTCTTGCTCGTGAACGCGGTCGCTCCGTTCGTGATCAGCGCAAAATTGAAACCCCTGTTCATGCGCACCGCCAACCGCGACAAACACATCGTGAACGTCTCGGCGATGGAAGGGCAGTTCTATCGAAACTTCAAAACTGAGAAGCACCCGCACACGAACATGGCGAAGGCCGCTCTCAACATGCTGACGCGCACTTCGTCTCCCGACTACGCGCGGGACGGCATCTACATGAACAGCTCGGACACGGGCTGGGTCACGGACGAAGATCCTGCGCATCTCGCGGACCGAAAACGCAGCATTCACCGGTTCCACCCTCCGCTCGATATCGTCGACGGTGCTGCGCGAATCGTCGACCCTATTTTCGATGGAATCAACTCCGGCAATCACCAGCACGGGCTCTTTTTCAAAGATTACGTCCCCACGAAGTGGTGATCGCCAAGGGGTGGCGCTGTCCGAACACAGCGTGAGAACGCGGCACGCGCTCGGCGCGCGGAACTGTTGTGGAACCTTGCGGCACATGCGTTGCAGCTCCGACAGCAGAGGTTCTCGCTATGAAGATCAGGATCGTGAAACGCGTGGTTGCAACGTTACCGTTGTTGGCTCTCTCGCTTTGTTTGTTCTCCTACGCGAACATTGCGCGTGCAGAACGCACGGCAACGTCGCAGTCGATGGAAGGGCCCGCGGCGCTGCGAGGCGCGCCACCGTGTACTGACGCTGAGCCTTGTCGCGACGCTGCAGGCCGGACGATCCAGCCCGCGCGAGCAGGGCAGGCGACTCAGACATACTTCCTCCATGGATTTCGCCTCGGGTACATGTACATCTTCAACACGAATACCCCGGCCACTGAAGGCGCCTACGAGTCCTTTGCGAAGCGATATGGATTGCGGTCTTCGAACTCATTCGTGTTCGGCTACGAGGCCACGTGGAGGATGGTCGGGCACGACATCTTGAACGTTCTGATGATCGGAAACGTGATGATCGCGGGCGTCGAACAGAGCCGTGCGATCTTGAGCGCAAACCTCCTTCTGGGATTCGAGGTCGCAGAGCAGTTGCAGGTCGGACTCGGCGCCAGCTTCGTTCCATCGCAGGACGAGGCGGCCCACATGATCATCGCGGCCGGATGGACCCCGAAGGTGGGGAGCTTCTATCTTCCGCTGCACGGCTTCATCATTCCGGACGTCAACGGTCACCACCGCGCGGGTCTGACGATCGGCGTGAACTTCACCTGAGCCAAGCGCACAAGCGTGCGGCGCGCTCGGCACAGATCCGGTAGCGTTCGGTAGATGCCGCCGGGTCCAGAAACATCCTCCTTTGCGCATTCAATCCGCGCATGGTGGACACGCGAGAATACGGTGGGGACTGAGCTGGCGCTCATCGCGCCAGTCTTCGTCCTTTATCATCTCGGCATCCTGTTGATTCCCGCGCGCAACGGCGTGGACTTGATCTCTCCTTGGATCGCCGAGTTGCTGCAGTACTCGACTGCCGCTTACGTGTTCGCCACGCTGGCTCTGGGAATTGGGTTGCTCTACGCGGCGACTCGCGATGCAAAGGTGCACCCGCTCCAGCTGAAGTTTTTCGTGCCGACCGTCGCGGAGTCCCTGGTGTGGGCAGGTGTCGTCACGCTCGCGGTCGGTCGGCTTACGCAGGAGCTGATCGGGTGGACGGACATGCAGGTTGGGGTCGCAGCGTTCGGGCCGGGGACCGAGTTGATCTTGTCAGCAGGCGCGGGGCTGCACGAAGAGCTCGTATTCCGCGCTGGCCTCTTCGGTGGCGTGGTCTTCATCTGTAGCAAGCTAGCGAAGCGCCGAGCACCCAGCATCGTAGTTAGCGTTGCGATTGCATCGGCGTTCTTGTTCGCGCTCATTCACTACATCGGACCGTTCGGAGACACGTTCCGGATCGGCTCGTTCGTCTTCCGAATGCTCTTCGGGCTCGCGCTTACCGGCATCTATGTTGCGCGCGGCTTCGCCGTCGCCGTTTGGACGCATTTTCTCTACGACGTCATCTACTTTTGGATTCTTGCTTGAGATGTGAACCACGCATGGGGCGCCTGCTAGGCTCGACGGCATGCCCAGACCTCGTCTCGAAGGCACCATCGTAATTACGGGAGCGTCGTCGGGAATTGGAGCTGAGCTCGCGCGGGGCCTTGCACTCCGCGCCAAACAGATCGTGTTGGTTGCACGGAGAGAGGACCGCTTGCGCTCCCTTGCAAGCGAGCTGCTCGCGACGCGCTCAGCTGGACTCTCGGTTCACGTCATGCCCTGCGACCTGGAGAGCTCGACCGCGCGCCAAGCGCTCTTCGAGAGAATCACCGCCGAGGTGGGAGTTGTCGATGTGTTGATCAACAACGCAGGATTCGGGGACGCAGGATTCTTCGAAGACACCGACGCGAAGAAGCTCGAGCGCATGATCGCGTTGAACGTCACCGCGCTCGTAGACTTGAGCCGGAGATTCTACGAATCGATGGCCGCGAGGAAATCTGGATCCATCCTCAACATCAGCTCGGGCTTCGGACTGCAGACCAGCCCGGGATTCGCAACGTACGTCGGTACGAAACACTTCGTGACCGGGTTTACGGAGTCGCTTCACACCGAAGCCGCGCGATTGGGCGTCGTCGTTTCCCAGGCATGTCCTGGACCCGTGCGCACAGAGTTCGGAGAAGTCGCAGCACTCGAGGCGTTCGGGCCGCAGGCGCCTGCTTTTCTCGAGCAGTCCGCATCGGCCTGCGCCCGCAATATTCTCAGCGCGTTTGGCAAGGGGAGAGCGCTCATCTACCCGGGGTTCGTGATTCAAGTGCTTTTGTTTTTCGGAGCAATTACACCGCGTTGGGTGCTTCGCGCTGCGAACCGATTGGTCGCAAAACGCGTAGCAGCGCATCGCGAGAGGCGTTCTAACGGCTGAGTCGCGCTGGAATCGAGCCTTCGCAGTTCCTTGACGGCGACAGAAGGCAGGCCTCATCGTCAAGTAAATGCGGTTCCGCAGCGAGAACGTGCAGGTTTCGAAGACGTCGCCGCTCCACGGCATCGTGCTCGCGGTGCTTCCCCTCGTTGCGGTGGGATCGGCATTTTTTCTTGGACCGGCGGCTGCGGACACGACGCAAGCCGCAGGATCTCGGGCAGGCACGCCTCCAGTGCGAGATACCCCGACGACCACCTCATTGGGATCCCCACGCTCGGGGGCTACGCGTCCTAGCACGTCTCGCCGTCCTCGGTTCGACCGCGTTGTCGTGATCTCGATCGACGGAATGCGGGCAGACATGGTGGGAGCAGGGACGCGAAATCTTCTGAAGATGAAGCGCGAAGGTGCCTGGGCATCGCAGGCCTTCACGATTCGTCGGTCCACGACACTGCCGTCGCACGCCGCGAT
>CAZWQH010000256.1:0-2933 GCA_964635815.1 uncultured Sandaracinaceae bacterium | reverse complement strand
TACGACGTCGAACGTCACGGCTTGTCCTTCAACGCTTTCAGACCTTCGCGAGGCGGGATTCAGGTTCCTACCGTCTTCAAGACTGCAGAAGACGCGGGCCTTCCGACCGCAATGATCGTCGGAAAGCGCAAGCTGATGCAGATTCTACACGCGGGAAACACGGCACACTTCGATGTTCCCGGTGGCCGCTGCACGCAGGTCGCCGCGGCAGCAGTTCAATACCTGAGCACGAACTCGCGCGGATTTACGTTCGTGCATTTTGCAGAGCCCGACAGCGCGGGGCATCGAATCGGTTGGCTAACGCCCGGCTACGTGGCCGCGGTTCACAACGCCGACTCGTGTGCCGGCACCGTCATGCGTGCCATCCACCTGGATCGTCGACGCGCGCGTACGCTCGTCATCGCGACCGCGGATCATGGTGGTCATGGTCGGGGGCACGGAGGTGGGTCGGACATCGACCGTCACATCCCATGGATCGCTCATGGACCGGGTGTGGGACGTCGCGAGCTCCGTGAGGAGATCAACACGCGGGACACTGCGGCAACGGCTATCTGGGCCCTTGGACTCCAGCCGCCGTCGGATATCGAAGGCCATCCTTTGACGACGGTTTTCGACGCTTCGGGAGCGCCATAGCGCGCAGCCGGTTCACGTTGTATAAGCGGGCGCATGGTTTCCTCGACACAGCAATCGGAACGAAAGCGTCGCTCAAAGACCGCCACGAACGGTCGTAAGAAGAAGAAGGCGCGTGCGGCGAAGGGGACTCCGAAGTTCCCAATTCACCCAGAAAAGGCCTGACCGCTCGTACGTAGTCGTCGTAGGTGGGTGAGCAACGTGTGCGCGCGCGTGCCGTCGGTATGGCCGCGCCAGCGCACCTCTTCGCCTTCGCGGATTGTTTCGATCGAGACCAGCTCGCGGATTGAGCTCGTGATGAAGATCTCACGGTAGTCGGCGAGAGCATCGAGTCGCGGACGTTCGAACCGAACCGTCATGCCGGCGTGGTGTGCGAGCTCCAGGACCGCTTCGCGGGTGACGCCTTTACGGATGTTCGGCGCATCGGAGGTGAGGATCTCCCCCGTCGCCCGCACCACGAACAGGTTACTCGTCGCTCCTTCGTCGAGGAACCCGTCGGAGTCGACCCAAAGCGCGTCCGTACATCCACGTGCACGCGCGAGCCTCAGGGCTCGAACATGCGCGGCGTAGCTGAGTGTCTTGAACCCGTGGCTTCGATCGACCGGGGCCTGCGCAAGGTCGAGTGCATGCGCTTGAGACGCGGGGGCGATGGGCGCGACGACGACGATGCGCAACGGGCCTAAAGGCGCGCTCGCAGCGCCGACTACATCGCCCTCCGTAACCATCACCCGCACGTAGAGGTCGCCGTCGGAGGAGGCGGTCTGCGCCGCCAGGGCGCTCGCAACGTCGTTCGAAAGGGCAACGAGAGTCTCGCTGCCGCACGCGATTCCGAGGTGATCCAGAGAGGTGCGGAGGCGTTGAAGATGCTGTGAGAGCGTAGGTGCTGTCTTGCCGCACGAGCGGAAGACCTCAAATGCGCCGAGGCCGTACGAAAGCCCGCCATCCAAGGCCGATACGTGCCCTTGCGCGGCGGTAACGTCGCGCCCGTTGACCCAAACGTGGGCGCTCACGGCCGGAGGGATTGCAAGAGCTCGCTCGCTCGGGGGTGTTGCTTGTCTTCAGCGACAGCTCGCTCGAGGAAGCTGACTGCCTTGGGCTTGTCGCCCTGCTTGATCGCGATCTGGGCAAGGTACCAG
The DNA here is from genome assembly GCA_964635815.1 of uncultured Sandaracinaceae bacterium. Taxonomy (GTDB): domain Bacteria; phylum Myxococcota_A; class Polyangia; order Polyangiales; family JADJQN01; genus CAZWQH01. Next base: position 1,167 of record CAZWQH010000256.1, on the reverse strand, counting down.
TAGACATCGCCCTTCGTGACGGGCGCACCGGGTTCGATCTTCTGTAGGAGCAGCGCGCGGAACGTTTTCTGTGCGCGTTCCAAGTCTCCGCCTTCGAACGCAGCGCGTCCCAGGTCCGCGAGGATTGGAATACTCGTGAGATCGATCTTGAACGCAGCGTCGTAGTGAACGAGGGCCGCCGTACGATTGCCGGTTCCTTCGAGCGCCCTTGCGAGCCGGTGATGATAGATGGCGGCTTCTTTGGTGCGCTTCCCTGCGAAGGTTCCGATGATGCGTTCCAGTAGCGGGACCGCGTCTTTTCCACGACCCGCGGCAACGTACGCATCGCAAAGCGCGGCGAGAACGTCGCGGTTCTCTGGGTCCTCCGAGCTCGCGCGTTCCAGGTAGGCTGTCGCGCGCTCGAAGTCCTGCAGCTTCGTCGAGGCGATACCCGCGCCTTCGCGGAGCAGCGCGATGCGCGCGGGGCCCGCTGCCTGTGCGAGGTCTTCGTCGAGCATCTCGAGCACGTCAGCCCAAAGGCCACGGGTCTCGAGGTGTTGCCGAAGGTCGCCGCGTAGCGAAGGGAGGTTTGCGGCGCCGGTTCGTACTACTCGCAACGCACGGTCGGAATCGCTTAGGGCGTCCTGGGCGACGTTTGCGGCGGCCCGAACGGTTTCCGCATATGCCGCGCCTTCTGCGCGCGGGTCGATTAGCGAGATGCGTCGTTCCAAGACGCTCGCGACCAACTCGTGGTCGGCCGCGGCGGTCGCCATTGCCTGCAGTTCGTCGAGCGCGAGCAGGGCGGTCTTGGCGTCGGCCGAGCCCGCGGTTGCTGCTTCGTACACTGCCTCGAACGCCTCGCGAGCTTGATCCGGATGACCGAGTCGATCTCGCTCGAGCCGGCCGAGGTAGAGCCACTTCGCGGTGTCAGGGCTGCGCTGAATCTGCGTGCGCACCAACTCACCAAGCCGCTCGTAGTCGTTGTACGCCTCGAAGTGCGCGGCCAGAGCACGCTCCGCAGCATCGCGCGTTTCTGCGGTCGCGCGTTCCGTCGCGGCCCGCGCAAAAAGCTCGGCCGCTCGCGGGGCATCGCTCAGCTTTGTCTGCGTGACAGTCGCAGCCTGCAGCGCGAGGGCGGCTGCGCGCGCGGGATCTCTGCTGGCAAACTCGAGTCGCTCAAGCGTGCCC
>CAZWQH010000255.1:0-7579 GCA_964635815.1 uncultured Sandaracinaceae bacterium | reverse complement strand
CAGGAACATCTCGCTGTACTCACGCGTCACCGGCCACTCGGCGGCTGTCCGCCATTGGGAGGAGTTCTGCAGATGGTAGAGCACGGCCGGCTCGCTCGAGAGGTCCGTGACCTCCTCCTTGAGGTAGGTCGCGAAGTACTTGCGCAGGAGCCGGGAGGGACGTGTGTCTGCGTGAGCCTGGTACGCGACACCCCCGTGATCCGTGTCGGACAAGACGAAGCGCTGTGCGGGTCGGGCCGCCTCACAGCCGAGCGCGACTGCGCGCTCGAAAGCGAACAGAGGGTCGTCCTCCCACTCCGTACGCGCGAGGACATGCAGCGTTGGCGCGCAGTAGCCGCGCATCCGTTCGTCAAGGCTGCGCGTCGCCCAATAGGAGGAGTCGCGGTCGAGTTCCGACACCATCCGCTGCCAGAGCGGTTCGCTCCGCCCGAGCAGCGCCTGATCGTGCGCTCGGAGCGGGCGCATGTTGGTGGTCAGCTGCGTCAGCTGCGGATCGTTCGTGAGGTCCATCCCGCGGGTCACTCCCAACCACCACGGCAGTCCGCCCCACCACGGGATACCGCGAGCGCCCGGCCAGCCGCTGAACGCTCGCGAAATTGCACCGTCGGCGACGACGGCCTTCACCGCGGGAGTTCCGATTGCCGCTGCGAGTGCCGTGAAGCCCTCGTACGATGCGCCGAGCGTCCCCACCCGCCCCGTCGACCACGGCTGCGCCACAACCCACTCGACCGTATCGTGGCCGTCATCGAACTCCTGCAGCAGCGGCTCAAGCATTCCTCCTGACTCACCCGTGCCGCGCACCGCCTGGACGACCAAGGCGTACCCGTCGGACACGAACGCGCGAAACGCGTCCACGGTAAACGAACCGTTGGCCACGCTGTACGGCGTGCGGACAAGGACCACTGGCCACCGGCCCTCCCCCGTCGGCAAGAGCACGCGCGTGTCGAGCAACACGCCGTCGCGCATGGGAACTTGCACGCGGTTCTCACCTGCGCGCAGCAGCGGTGCGGAGTCCGCAAAGACCGGAGTGTCTGAGGTGACCCCGCCGTCGATTGGTCTGGTTGTTGTCGAACCCGGCGGCGATCCACAGGCACAAACGGCGATCGTGAGCGTGACGAGAATGCGGGGACGTGTCGGTGTGCGCATGCTTGGTTCCCTGAGCGCCCTGTCGAACCGGCGCCACAGGAACAACTAGCTGCACCGCGCTGGCGGAGCGAGTGCACGAAATTGATCTACCGACCAACGCCCGGGTGCAGCACTACCTCATGAACTGAGCAAGATCCCCTGCCTCATCGGCTAGAACCGCATCGTCCACACGGACGCCCGCCGCAATGATCTTCTTTGCCGCGGACAGCTCCTTGAGACGGCTCACACCAACCGCGAACGCAACCTTGTCGCCTCGAAGATGGAACGCCATGAACTTGCGCGCCTCCAGGGATCCGCGAACCACAACGCGGTCGTACCTACCCACGACGCCAACCGACTGCAGCTTCAAGTCGTACTGATCGGACCAGAAGAAGGGAACGGGATCGTGCTCCGTGGGTTCGCCGAGCAGTGTCTTCGCTGCTGCGGCAGCCCCGAGCTGCGCGTTGTCGACCGACTCGATCATGAGGTACGCGTCTTCGCGCTTGCTAAAGTACCGAGCCACGTCGCCCACCGCCGCGATCCCGCTCGTGCTGCTCATGCACACTGAATCGACGAGGACACCCCGCTCGAGCGCAACGCCGCTCCCTTCGAGCCAGTCGGTGTTGGGGACGACGCCGATGCCGACGACAACCAAATCGCACGGGAGGTGGTCTCCTCCCGTCGTTACCACTCGTTCGACGTGACCATTCGAACCTTCGAACCCGTCCACCGTTGTGCAGAGCCGAAGCTCCGCGCCGCGGCTCCGGTGAACGTCCGCAAGGATTTCCCCGATGAACGGTCCGAACGCACGTTTGAGCGGAAGCGTTTCGGGCTCGACTACCGTCACGTCCAATCCGAGGTCTCGGAGCGACGCAGTAATCTCTGCCCCGATCACGCCGGCTCCAACCACCACAGCTCGCTTCGCGGTCTTCGCGTGCTCGCGGATCCGGAATGCATCCTCGATCGTCCTCAAGTAGTAGATGCCTCCGAGCTCCGCGCCGGCGCACGCCATCCGTCGCACACGCGCGCCGGTTGCGACAATAAGCGCATCGAAGGCAATCGCGTCACCGGTCGCAACGTGAACGCGTCGTGCAGCTACATCCAGAGCCACCGCTTTGGTGCCGAGGCGAACCTCGATGTGCTGGTCCGAGTAGTACGCCTCGGGACGCAGGTAGAGCGCCGACTCTTCGGTCTTACCCGTGATGAACTTCTTCGAGAGAGGTGGGCGGTCGTACGGACGCGCAAGCTCCTCGCCAACGAGAACGATGCGTCCCGTGAAACCGCAACGCCGAAGCGCTTCGACTGCACGACCGCCAGCTAGATTGGCCCCGACGACACAAACGGATTCGAGCACGTTGGCGGTGACATATCACCGAGTCGGGCTTGCCGCAGCAGGAGCGGCTACCGGGGCAGGAACGTCCAGCGTCACGTCTTGCAGAGCTTCGCTCAATCGAACGGTGAGCTCCGACTGCGTCGTCTGCAGATCGAGCACCGAGCGCGTCGCAGCCGCCAACCGTGAATCGAGGTCCGACATGCGCTGCACCAGCCGAGCGACAAGGTCTTGCGCCGACTGCACACGGCGCGCGACGTTGAGATTCTCGCGCGTTTGATCGACCTGCTGAGTCAGCACGTTTCTCTCCCGCTCCGCAGCAGCAAGGCGGGTCTGAACATCCGAAAGTTGAGCGCGGAGCGCGAGCGCGCGACGAAGCGCCGGACCTTGGGCCGCGTCGACCGCCGGGCCGGAAAGATAGAGCTGAACCGCTTCCGCTGCTTCAGCCGAGATGAACTCCATTTCGCGTTGCACCGGCGTTCGCTCCACGACCTGGAGCTCCGACTCCGCGCGCCCGTTCACCGTCATGAGCAAGATGGCTCCCGTCGGTGTTGTCTCTGTGCCTGTCGGCGGATTGAAGAGCTCAGCGCCCGGCATCCGCTCGTGCTTGATGTAGACGCGCGTGCTGTGCTCGCCACCGTTGCGCGCTTTGTAGCGAGTGGTTCGCTGTGCAAATCGTTCCACCATCACCCGTCCGCGGAACACGCGCACGAGTCGACCCTGCGCCTCGCCAAACTCGGAAGCGCTTTCGACAGCAACCGTTCGGTCGAGCGCAAAGGGAACGAAAGAGCTCGCATTTCGAGAGAGCGGCTCGAGCACTCCTTGTCCCAGGAAGCCTTCAGGTCCGAGCACGGAGATCGTTCCGCGCTCGAGAACCGCACCGGTATCGTTCACGAGGCGCACGACACGGAACGGATGCTGGTACGAAAGTGGTACGCCCCCGTTGGGTGCGAACAGATGCGCGTCCTCGCCCGGGATCCGACGCGAGAGGATCGCGACCATCGTAGAGCCCCCATCCGGAACGGTAACGCGCTGCGAAATATCGTAGCGAGTGACGCCATCACCGAGCGAAGCGGTGGACGCGGCAGTGTTCATCGACTGCTCGAGCAAGCCGAGTGAGAACTGCGGGCGCACTGAGACGCCGCTCTGCGATCGCGACCGCGACCGCCCCGGCGCGCCACCGGTCCTGCGCTGGGACTCTCGTGCGTTCACCGCGTCTGAGTCTCCTTCATCACCGAACATTTCCGCTGCCTCCGCCACGGGACTCGGGCTCTCAACCGGTTGATTCGCGATCGTGTTCTCCGACAGCGGAACCGCGGCGATCACTTCACCACGATCCGTCACGAACGGACGCTCCGGTGTGATGGGGGTGCCGAGATCAGACCTGAATGCAATGGGCGCGCCGGTCGTCAGCGAGAGGTCAACGTTGCGCCAATCCTCACCCGAGATGTTCTGAACGACCGCCCACGCTTGGAGCAGCGCCCGGTCGCCCTCGATCAACACGCGGTACGACGGCCGCCAAATCGGCGCACCAACGACGTACGCAACCGTGAGGTCGTGTTCTCCCGAGGTCCCCAATCTCAGGCGCACCGCGACTCGATCGTTCGCCGGATTGTGTGGCGGGGTGGTCCCATCCGAACTGGTCGAAGGTGGAGGATTGCGCACATTGTCCGGCACCTCGAACGAGACGCTGCTGACGCCGCCCGAGCTTTGCTCGAAGGCGGCGAGCGACGAAAGAAAGTCGCCTACCTCTTGTTGCCGAACGCCGAACGTCAATTCTTCGCCTGAAACGCGACCTTGTCGTTCGAAGTAGGCCACCCCGTTGCGATAGAGAACAACTCGTCGAACTGGGATTCGATCGCTACCGAGGACTGCAGGGCCTGCGCCGCATGCAGAAAGGCCACACAGGATCAGCGTGAGGTACGGCACACAAAACCGGCTATGCATGGATGGCATTGACGCACACACGGAAGAAAAGTTCTACTCACGCAGCCCGGGGGGGATCTTGGAGACTGTCGCCATAACGAGCACCGAGCCACTGAGTGATTCCGAAGCCGTCTGCGTCGTGGACGCGACGACGCTTCGCATTCGCGACGCGAACAAACGATTCCTCTCGTTGATGGGCATCTCGCTCGACAACGAAACGACGTTACTCGATCACGTTCTCGACGCAGGTGCGCTGCTCGGTGCCACGCGCGCCGCGCTCGAGAGCCGCAACCGCAGCGTCGTTGTGAAAACGCACCTCTCCAGCCGCGTCGGCATCTCGTTCACTGCGGACGTGATGCTTCAGAGCGAGACCCCGCGCTCCGGTGACCGGGTAGTTCTCACTCTCAAGAACATTGGCAGCTCGGACCAAACCGAAGATACGCTCCGTGAGCGAATCGCCAGCGCCGTCGCTCATCAACGCGTCATTGCGGAGCTCGCCAAGCAAGACGCACCGTTCGAGACGCGAGTCCAGAGCATCTGTCGAGCGACGGCTCAGACGCTGCACATTGACCGAGTCAGTTTTTGGCGCCTTCACGCGTCGCCTGAGCGTCTTGTTTGTGAACAAGCATACGCCGACGGGTTGTGGTCGAGCGGCGAGATCCTGGTTGCAGGCACCCACCCTCATTTCTTCGACGCTCTTCGAAGCGGTCGGCTGATTTCAGCCTCCAACGCGTTGACCGATCACAGGACGACCGACCTCACGGAGAGTTACCTACTCCCGGCTTCCATCGGCGCACTGATGGGCGTTCCTGTCTACTCCGGGGGCCGACTCGCCGGGCTCGTTTCGCACGAGCACACGCGCGGCACACGAGACTGGACCCTTGAGGACCAATACTTCGGACTCTTTGCCGCTCAGATGCTCTCGCTTGCGATGGAATCACGCGAACGAGAGGCTCTTGAAGTCCAGATACGCGACACAGAACAACGCTTTCGCCACATCGTCGATGCCACTCCCATACCCATGTGGGTCGTCTCGTTTCCGGACTCGCTCTGTCTGTACGCGAATCATGCCGCGGGAGTGCTCGCCGGCGCGCCCGTCGAGCAACTGATGAATACGCGAGGCTTCGACCTCTATGAACGACAAGAGGATCGACGCGAAGTGATGCGCATCCTTTCGGAAAAGGGCGCGGTTCGTGGACACGAGGTCCGCTTCCGTCGAGCGGATAGCACCACGTTCTGGGGGTTGCTATCCCTTCAACCCGTCATGTACGGCAGCCGCTCCGCACTGATTGCCGGCGTCGTCGACGTCACGACGCGCAAAGCGATGGAAGAGTCGCTGCGCCACATCGCGCTCCACGATTCGCTGACTGGCCTGGCCAACCGCGTCATGTTCTTGGACGCATTGAGGCGTGAGATTGGCCGCCTCGCACGGAATCCATCCCGCAGATTTTCTGTGTGCTTCATCGATCTCGATGGGTTCAAAGAGGTGAACGACAACTTCGGCCACGATGCCGGAGACGCCGTGCTTCGTCGCGTCGCAGAAAAACTGACTGACAGCGTGCGTCCACAGGACGTCGCATCGCGTTTTGGCGGGGACGAGTTTGCGGTGCTTCTCACTGATCTGGAAACTGAAGACGACTCACGGCTGGCGACGGAGCGACTTCTCGTGGCGCTCCGAGACCTTCCCCCAATTGCAGGCGTCGAGAACCTTTGCAGCGCGTCGATCGGGGTGGCTATGTCCAGCCCGAGCTGCACGGACGCAGAGCAGTACATCGCGGTTGCTGACGCTGCGATGTACAAAGCCAAACGCGCAGGAAAGAACCGCGCAGTGTTCGAACGCCTGTCCGGGCGTTCTTGAGAGCATGTCTTCTCGTCTAGCGCCAATCCGCAACCTGATCGTGGAGCGCTTCGCGAAAGAGGCGCCGGCACTTCGCGACCACTTCGATGAACAGTTCGCCGATCCGCGGCGCACTCATCCCGAGCGTTTCGTATGGGACTACTGGCACGTTCCTCAGCAATACACTCAGCTACGCACTCCTGCGTACAACTACTTTCCACACAAGGTCTACGCGGCGTTTCACAACCGCCTCGTCGCGTGGGGTCGCAGCGTGCTCGGCTGTCACGACGTGTCGCCCCCCTGGCTAAGCTGCTACATCGACGGTTGCTCGCAGGAGCTTCACGCCGATGTTCCGCACGGGCCATGGGCTTTCGTGTTCTCGCTCACGAAAGCTCGCACTTTCGTCGGTGGCGAAACACTGCTCGCTTGTGAAGGGACGCTCGACTACTGGAGCAACTTCGCGAGCTCGCGATTCGTAGAGCACGACCAGCTCTACGACCGCATCGCCCCGACGTTCAACCGGCTCATTGTTTTCGATCCTCGCTTTCCGCACGGAGTCTCGCGTGTGTCGGGCGCGACCGATCCCCGGGCAGGTCGATTGGTCGTTCACGGTTGGTTCGTCCAACCGAGGCCGTTCATCCAAGGACCGCTCCCGCCTCGCGCGTTGCAAGTCCGCATCGATGACACGCTTGCGCGGTTCGGCGAAACCCTCCGAGACGACCTACGCATCTCCGGAACGACTTCGATAGGCTTTCGCGTCACACCGGCGGGCGAAGTGCGCAGCGTTCGACTTCTCAGCAACACCCTTCGCGCACCCAACGGAAGTGAACGAGAGCGCGAGGACCTGCTGCGTTTCATCCTGCGCACGATTCGCGCATGGACGTTCCCGCGTACCAAGCGGGAGTCGCACGTGACGCTGCCTTTCGTCTTCGAGACAGACTGACGTCCAGCCTTCGCCGAGACTAGAGGCCGCGCAGTTCGTGCCCCTGGGCCACGCGACTGATCTGTGGGGTGGCGACGGGCTTCGGGTCACGATGTTGCACGAACGCGGTCAGGTGCCGTCCCAAGTGAATTTGACCTGTCGACCAGCCATGTACGCGGTCGGCCCCCCCGAGCGCTCGGGCCAGAATCGCAGCGTGTTCAACCCCGGGCGCAGCGCGACGCGGAACCTATGAGTCGTAGTCAGCCCGCGAGCGTTGATCGTTGCGCTGTAGAGGTCATCGCCATCGCGCCAGTCGTTCGAATCCACAACTCGAATCTGGTCGACGTTGGTACGCGCGAAGAGGCGAGCAGCGTCGACTGCATCAGGACCCAGAGCGGGGTCGATGACGTGTCCGGATACCGGAAGCAGGGCCACCAGA
>CAZWQH010000254.1:0-7586 GCA_964635815.1 uncultured Sandaracinaceae bacterium | reverse complement strand
TCGGATGAGTCCAAATTACGGAACTTGAATGCAACTCTCATGCTGCCTCCTGCTTGGTTTGCGAACTGCGGGTGAGTAAGCGTTCGTTGAAGGGTGGTTACAGAAGCGACGTCAAAAGTACTTCTTCCTCTTCGACGAACTCAAAATTCCAAGCTCTTCGCGATATTTCGCAACAGTGCGGCGCGCGATCATCACACCTCCATCTGCGAGTATCTCGACAATACGTTGGTCACTATGCGGATTCTTCTCGTCCTCCTCTCCAACAATCTTCTTGATCGCTTGTTTCACTGTTTCGGACGCAATGTCGTCCTGGTTGTCGCGACGAATGCCGCTGTTGAAGAAAAACTTCAACTCGAACAGCCCCCTAGGGGTGTGAACGTATTTGTTGCTGGTCACACGAGACACAGTGCTCTCGTGCAGATTGAGGGGATCGGCGACGTCTTTGAGGATCATCGGCCGCAGATACTCGATGCCTTTGTCGAAGAACTCGCGCTGCTTCTCGACGATACATTCCGTGACGCGCACGATGGTCTTGCGACGTTGATCGATGCTTCGGATCAGCCACTGAGCGCTTCGTAGCTTCTCCTGAATGTACTCTTTGGCCTTCGGGTCGCCAGACATGGCGGTCCGATAGAAGCCGCTGATTTTCAGCTTCGGCATCCCGTCATCGTTCGCGCTTACGAAGTACTTCTCGCCAACGCGGTGAACGTAGACGTCAGGAGTGATGTACTGGGCTTCCTCGGTGACGAAGTTGCGTCCCGGGCGTGGCTCAAGCTCCGCGATGATCTGCGCGATGTCGTAGATCTCTTCCACCGGAGAATTCAGCTCTCGCGAGATCGCTGCGTAGTTCTTCCGTTCCAAACTCGGCAGGTGGTCTCGAATGACCGTGACAGCGAGCTCGTCGAGACCGAAATGCTCCGCCTGAAGCAGGAGACACTCGCGGAGATCGCGAGATCCAACGCCGATCGGGTCGAACCGCTGAATGATCTTCAGAACCTCTTCGGCGTCCTCTGCATCGAACTCGCATTCCGCGGCTAGCTTCGGAACGACTTCCGCCGGGGGAACGTCGTCGAGCTTCAGATACCCGTCATCGGTGAGATTTCCGATTACCAAAGTACCGAACCGAACCTCGTCTTCGATGAGCTCGCTCATCTGGAGCTGCCACATCAAATGCTCGGTCAGGCCGCCGGAACGACTCAGCGTCGCTTCGATTCCGGGGAGGTCGTCCATGTCACCGCCGGAGCGAGCCACCGGTGTCGGAGCCTGCAGGGCGTGATTCTCGAGATATCGCTCCCAGTCGATCTCGTTGGCTTTCTTTTCCGTGTCCGTACGGACCTCGGTTTGCGGCAGCGATTCGGTTGGGGCCGCAGCATCGAGGCTGCGCATCTGCTGCTCGCCCAACGATTGCATCGCGTGCTCTCCGCTCGCACCGGGCGCTGTGGTGCCGTCGGTCGAAGGCGGCTCCCCGCCCTGCACCTCTGCGCCATCTTCGAGAACAGGATTCTCGAGCAGCTCGTCTCGTACCTTCTCGATGAGCTCCATGCGCGACATTTGCAGCAGCTTGATTGCCTGCTGCAGCTGCGGCGTCATCGTGACGGTCTGCGTTTGCCTAAGTTGGGGCTTTAGCTCCATCGATTGCCGGGGTTTCCGTGCTTCCTAGCGAATGGGTCCACGCTCGTGATTGCGTAGATGTCGAACGTGTAAACGGAATATACCCGGCGGTGCGTCGAATGGAAACGTGTTTCGCGTTGCCACGAAGTCGCCTATATCTTCGACGATCTTCGCGAAAACGCCGCAATGAACACACAAGAGCCCCCGGCATACGTATCCGTCCAGTCCGTTTCGAAGCGATACGGGGAGCAGCAAGCTCTCTCGAACGTGTCTTTCGAGCTCCGGTCGCAGCGTGTCGCACTGCTCGGCCCCAACGGAGCCGGGAAAAGCACACTCATCAAAAGCATCCTCGGCCTTCACGCGATCGATAGCGGGACCATTACGGCGCTCGGCCGCGACGTCGCGCGCGATCCACTGGGGGTGCGAGCGCGCATCGGATACATGCCGGAGGGAGACCACGTCCTGGCGCACCTCGCAGCCCTCGAATTCGTGACTCTGGCCGCGGAGCTGAGTGGCTTGCCCAAGAACGAGGCGCGCGGCCGAGCGCATCTCGTTCTTGGCCATGTGGGACTAGGCGAGGCTCGCTACCGGAAGCTTGGTGGGTTCTCCACCGGAATGAAGCAACGGGCACGACTCGCTCAGGCGCTTGTCGGTGATCCAAAACTCCTTCTCCTCGACGAACCCACGAGTGGACTGGATCCTCGCGGACGCGAGGAAATGCTCGCGCTGATTGCAGAGATCCCCGAACGAACCGGCGCGGCTGTGATTCTCTCGACCCACATCCTCCCGGACGTCGAGCGAACGTGTGACTACGTCGTCCTGATGGGGAACGGCGATGTCCGATACTCGGGCCCGCTTCACAAGCTCGTACACCAAAGCACCGACGTCTACGAAACCCGCGTCAAGGGCGACGCTACCGCGTTTCATACTGCGCTCGTGGAACGCGGCTTTGATGTGCAGTCGGTAAACGGGGCGCTCGAAGTCCGAGTCAAAGACGGCATGAGCGCGAAAGACATCATGGCAGTAGGGCTCGAAGTGGGTGCGCAAGTGCGCCATTGCGCGCCGCTGTTGGCGAACTTGGAGCGAGCGTTTACCGAGAAGCTCGCGAATCCAAGCGAGTGACGTAGCGATGCATCTGCGCGACGGCGACGAACAGCGCGAGACTGGCGCCGCCGATCAGCGCCGCGCCCCACGACAAGCTGACGCGCCCACCGATGTCCAGAACACGGAGCGCCGCGATTGCTTGTCGCGCCCCCAACCAAACGAGCATCGGAAACATCAGCGCGGTCAACGCGAGGGCGAAGCGCGCAAAGCGCATCACGCGGACTTCGTGCGTTCGAGCGAACCAAAAGAAGCACGAGAACGCAAGCGCGGGTAGGAGCCAATACGATGGGGCCACGGTCGTCGCGATTTGGACCCCCGTGAAGATCGTTCGCCCTGCCGGCTGACCGGGAGCTACTGGTTTCGCGACCACCGCGCAGAGGGGTCCCACAAAACCGACGAAGGCGAGCGCGCCGCCAAGGACCACGAAGCCGCGGCCGGCCGCGACATCCACCGGCGCCAGGTTGCCGTTGCCCAAACCCTCTTCGTCGCCCTCACCTTCGAGCGTATGTGCGGGCGCGAGCGCCAAGTCGTGCTCAGGGCAAACGGTTTTCCCGGCGAACGCCTCTTTGCAGAACGGACAAACCAGCACGCGGTCCTTCGCAATCACGTGGTTCACTCGTGCGGAAGATCGTTCTAGCTCAAGCTGCAACTTCGTCGAACGCCGCAACCACGCCGTCGTGGAACGCAGGTCGGAACGCACGGATGCGCTCGTTTGCTCGAGTCGGACACACGCGATTCGACAAGAGCACGACGACGAGCTGACGTGTCGGATCGCACCAGATGCTTGTGCCTGTAAAGCCCAAGTGTCCGAACGTCTCTGCGCTCATGCGCGTTCCAGCCGAGCTCCCGGTTTGCGTCTTTGTGTCCCAGCCAAGTCGATAATTTCCGTCCAAGGCGCCTTCATCGAGCATCAGCGCCTGCCGAAGCGTCTGGGTCTTCAGAAAGGTGCTTCGCGATTGGAGCACCTCGAGCATGACAGAACCGAATCGTGCCACGGCCGAGGCTGTGCCAAAAAGTCCGGCGTGCCCTGCAACTCCGCCCAGCGCAGCGCAGTTCTCATCGTGCACCTCGCCGCGAATCAATCGGGACCGCCAGTTGCACATCTCGGTCGGCGCTGCGGCATCTAGACGGCTGCGCCGCGCCCCGGATGTTTCGTTGCTCGCATAGAACACGTCCTGCGTGAGTGCGAGTGGCTCGAGAGTGCACTGTTCGACGATCACATCGAGCGGTTTTCGAAGCGCACGCGAAAGCATGTCTCCAGCAACGATGTACCCGAGATCGCTGTAGAGAACCTTCCCTTGATTACCGCCCTCTTGCGGACGCCGTAGAGCTTCGAGAACGATCCAGCGGCGCGCCGCCGCGCTTCCGTGAGGATGAGGCACATCGAGATGAAACGCGCCCCACGAGGCGAGCCCCCCCTTGTGACGCAGCAACGACTCGAGCGTCACGTCGGACGTTGGCCAGCCCCGCGCATCGCGAACGACATCACCGACGCGCGCATTGAGCTCGATCTGCCCCGCCTCCGCGAGACGAAGCACGCTCATCGCGAGAAACGGCTTGGTCAAAGACGCGAGATCGAAAAGCGTCTCGGGTTGAACGCGAGCGCCGCCTGCAACGCCGCTGCCCGGCGCGGTCGTACCGGCACACGCTTCGGCAAACTCGAACCGATCGCCCTCGAGGAAGCCAACCGCTGCGCTTGCTCCAGGGAACACCTGTGCATCGACGCCCGCCGACAATAGCCGGTGGGCGACAGCCGCCAAGCGTTTCGCTCGTCCCCCCGGTGTCACCATCCGCGCATATACGCTGAACACAGCACAAACGCCACGCTCGTGGCGTGCAAACGGCGCGCGTGCGAACCTACGCGCCGCCCCTTCACCGCAATGATCGATTTCGCCCTCCCACACCTTGCGTTCACCGGCGACCCAGTCCGGGGGCGCATGCGCGTTACGCCTGAGGATTTTCAGGTTGAAGAGATTCCCGCGTACCTTCCGAGCGGTTCCGGGGAGCATCTGTTCATCAAGTTTCAGAAACGCGGATTGGCCACGGATCAGGCCATCACAGCGATCGCGCGCGCCCTCGGCGTACGGGATCGAGACTGCGGCGTAGCGGGCAAGAAAGACAAGCACGCTGTCACGACTCAATGGGCGAGCTTCCCAAAGGGGGACGTCGATCACGCGAAGAGCCTCACGCTCGAAGGCATCACCATCCTCGACGTTTCACGACACGCAAACAAGCTGCGCACCGGGCACCTTCGGGGCAACCGTTTCACGCTCGTCGTTCGCGAGTACGATGTCGCGCGCCACGATGACGTCATCGCAACTGCGCGAGCGATGGAGGAGCAAGGCTGTCCCAACTACTACGGAGAGCAACGATTCGGCCCGAACGCCCGGAACGTCGAACGAGCGTATGAGTGGCTCGCCAACGATGGCGCGGAGCCGCGGGTTCACAACGACCGGAAGTTCCTCGCCTCTGCACTCCAATCCGTCGCATTCAATCATGTGCTCGCCTCGCGAATCCGCGACGGCCTGTTTGCCACCGCAATCGAGGGCGACGTGATGCGAAAAGAAGACTCCGGCGGGTTGTTCGTTGGCGAAGACCTCGAGGACGCGCGTCGACGAATGGCGACCTGGGAAATAAGTCCGACCGGTCCGATGTTCGGGCCGGAGATGAAATCTCCAACTGGCGCTGCACTCGAGCGCGAACGCCAAAGCATGGAAGCCCTGAACATTCCGCCAGCGGCCTTTACGAAGGCAAAAGGACTGACCGACGGCACGCGGCGCGCGCTTCGAGTGCGCGTCACGGATTTCACTCTCGAATGCTCAAACGACACGCTTCAGCTTGCTTTCACACTCCCTCCTGGAAGCTACGCGACGACCGTTGTCCGAGAGCTTCTAGGCGAGACGCTGGCAGGCGCGTAGAACATCCGCTGCAACCGGCGCGACGCAGTTGTGCGCTACAAATCGCGGCTGCTACCCAAACCGTCTCGGACTGCTAGAAACACTGCTACTGCCGTGGTGCGCGCAGCCCCGAGCTCGACAGCACCGCCCTGAATCGCTGGAAACTCAATGGACATTCAAGATCGATTAACGTCATTCGCAATGCTCGGCGCCGCATGGGTCATGTGGCTCCTGGTAGGCCTCTCTGTGATCGCGCTCGCGATCATCTTGGAACGCGCTTACTTCTTCTTCACGTCGTCTGACGACGTGGCGCGCATTCGTCGCGAACTTGTCGACAAGCTACGGGGTTCGGATCTCGGCGGCGCCAAGAGCGTCCTGGGCGCGTCCAAGAGTTACGAAGCGCGCATTGTCGCGGCGGCACTCGATGTGGCCGACCGGGGTCACAACGCGATGGAAAAGAAGATCGAAGGAGAAACGGCTCTGGCCCGGCTGAACATGGAACGCGGGCTCGCGTACCTCGGCACGGTTGGCAACAACGCGCCGTTCGTGGGGCTTCTCGGAACCGTCATCGGCATCATTCGCGCGTTCGCAGAGCTCGAAAAGGGAGCCGGCCAGGTAAGCGCGGGCTTGATGGCAGAGATCGGCGAGGCGCTCGTCGCGACAGCGATCGGAATTGTAGTTGCCCTTCCAGCAGTAGCATTCTTCAACCTGTTTCAGCGCGCGATCAAATCGCGCCTTGCCCGGGCGGAGGCATTGTCTCGAGAACTTCTTGTCTACATCCCGCGGTCGGCGACCGAGCTCGCGCCGCCAGCGGCGGAGCAGTAGATGGCCGGCGGCGCAAACAGTGGCGATGACGAGCTGATCACGTCGATCAACGTCACGCCGCTCGTCGACATCGTACTCGTGCTCCTCATCATCATGATGGTGACGGCAAGCTACATCGTGTCCAAGTCCATCCCGATGGAGTTGCCGAAGGCCGCGACTGGACAGGACGCCCGAGCAGAGAAGCAAACCATTGCGGTGTCCATCGACAAAGACGGGAAGCTGTTTATAGAGGCCGTCGAAAAGACCGAGGAGCAACTCCGAAGCGCGTTCCGCGCCGCGTATCGGGTGGACCGCGAAACCCGCGCGGTAATCCACGCTGACGGACGGGTCCCGCACGCGCGTGTCGTACGAATCATGGATCTCCTCCGGCAAGAGAACATCACGAAGTTCGCTATCAACACGCGCCCCGAAGATCTTCGCTAGTCCGAGCCCGTCCAAATCGCGCAGCGCGACGAAACCCGAACGCACAAGCACACTCCCTCAGTTCGTGAAGGCCCCCACGTGAAGTCGAAGCGATCAGTCCTCCCGAATGACCCGGCGCAACCGCGCGGATCCGCTGCCTCTTCGCAGTGGAACGATCGCCCACGACTGTCGATCGCGAGCATTCTCGGGCTGGCTCTGCTCAGTTCGGGCGCGCACGCGGCGTCGTACGTAGTGCTCAGCCTGGTTCCCGCCGCGGCGCCGGAACGGGAGGACATCGTAGTGACGCTCCAAGTGGAAGAGCCTCCGACACCGGTCGTTGAGGAGCCGCCTCCCCAAGAAGTGCCCACACAACCCATGATCGCGCCGGAGCCTCAGGTCGTTCCAGAGCGTCGCCGCGAACGGGCTCCTGAAACTCCTCCTCCTGTGGCTCCACCACCGGTCCAGGACGAAGTGCCGGTCGAGTTTGCCAACGAAACGCTTACGAACGACCAAGGCGAATGGGCCATTCAGCCGTCCACCGGAGAGAGTCGCGAGGGTCCTATCGCTGTTGGCAGGAACGTGACCGGGCGACGCGTGGAAGGGGTTCAGGACGGTGATCCTGCTGGAACCGGCCGCGGTCCGGCGGTCGTTGCGGAGGCTCAACTGGGTCGTCGTATCGAAGCGCCCAATCTCGATGACGCGCTCCGCCGGAACTACCCCGAGACCGCCCGAGCCCAGGGCGCGGAC
>CAZWQH010000253.1:0-7596 GCA_964635815.1 uncultured Sandaracinaceae bacterium | reverse complement strand
GGGTGCACGTCGGCTCCTCGTTCGACGACGCGATGCGGGCCTGTCTCGAGTCACGCGTCGCGATGCGCCTGTTGATGCAAGTCGCGGATTTTCGCGCACTCGACGGCGACGAGCTCTACGACGGCATACGAGCGATCGATTGGGCAGAGTGGCTCGGAGATCCGGTGTCAGCTCCGCCGCGCAGCATTCGCATTTCGTGTGCGACATCCAATAGTCAGCTCTCTCATTCGCAGTTCGTCGTGCACCGCACCAAGGACGCAATCGTCGATCAGCAGCGAGAACGCGGCCGTCGTCCCACAGTCGATCGCGAAGACGCCGACGTCGAGGTGTTTGTCCGCATCGATCAAGACAAGGTCACGGTACACGTCGACCTTGGCGGCAACTCGCTTGCGCAGCGCGGATACCGAAGCGAGCACGGCGAAGCTCCCCTGCGAGAAAACGTGGCGGCGGCGTTGTTGCAAATCATCGGGTGGCACAAAGCCGCTCACAATGAAGAGCTCACATTTCTGGATCCGATGTGCGGCGCCGGAACAATCGCGATCGAGGCCGCCCTCATATCGAAGAACATCGCACCCGGGCTGCTGCGTCCACGATTCGGTTTCGAGCGTTGGGAGTCCCATACCGCTGCGCTTGGTGCGCGGTTGGACACACTGCGCGAGCAGCTCCGTTCCCGCATTCGTCCGGTCGGCGCGCGAATCTTCGGATCGGATATCGATCACGTAGCAGTCGAGATGGCTCGCCGAAACGCGCGACGTGCAGGTGTCGAGGTAAAGCTCTCTATCGCAAATCTCGCAGAGCTCGCGCCGATGCCGACGCCGCTGACGATCGTGACGAATCCTCCGTACGGGGAACGAATGCGAAGCGACCTCTCGATGCGTGAGATTTCGACGGCGCTTGCACGATTTCATGGCGCTCGCCTGGGTGTCATCGCGGAAGGCGTGTCGTTCTCGATGGGCTACTCGCCCGAAGTGGTTCGTCGTGTCGTGAACGGGACGCTCGGTTGCACGTTTGCGATCTGGACCGTCCGTAAGCCGCGTCCTATCGAAGAAGCAAAGCCACCTCGCGGGCCGGAAGGCCGCGACAGGGGGAAACGCGCACCACGCCCTGGAGCGCGATCACGCGGTCCGCGCCCACGTTGAATTTGAGCACGCCCTCACTGGCGTGCGGTACGAGCAAGACCCGTCGCTTCGCGTCGTAGAGAATGCGCCCGAGTGTGTTGATCGCAGGGTCAGTCGACCGGTAGAGCTCGCTCGTCACGCCCGTCGCCAAATCGATATCGTAGAGACGATCCGGCTCGCCCATGAGCAGGTCTCCGAGCGACACCGCGACAACACGTGTATCGCCAAGAGACGTCGCGGAGTACGTGAACGGCCGCGCGTTCGCCGCGTCACGACTGCGCACGGTATGCACGACCCGCGTCGCGGCGCCAACTTCGATCAGCGCGATGCCCGATTGCGCGCGTCGGTCTGCTTCGAACGTTGCACCGCTGCAAAGCACGATCGCTCGCGTTTGCGCAGCCCCATCGCTCGCTGGAACGGCAGTGACGTTTCCGCAGTTCGACAGCTCCGGAAGATCCACCCGCGTGACGACGCTCGTCTCGAGGTCGAGCACGCCGACAGCACCTGGAGCCACTTCGCGGAAGCCGTTCGCCAATCGCCCCGCGCCAATCACCACATAGCGACCGAGTCGTACGAGTTGCGTCGGTCGCGCGTAGAACGTTCGCGTTGGTTCTCGGACTCGGAGCACTTCGAGGTCGATTCTGCGCGTTAACGACTGAGCACCGTTCATGTCGAGCTCAACGAGGTCATCGCCGCGGTCGATCTCTGGGGCCGAAGGGTCCAAGTTCGGATCGAACCTGCTGATCAGCGCACGGTCGGCGCCGATCAGAACCACATCCTGCGGATTGGGCAGAAAACCACCCCGCCCCATTCGGCGATCACCGAACACGCTCCACTGGGTGACGTCCGAAGGCGCAAACGCGAATCGGCTGACTACATCTCGACCGCGTCGGTCAATCGTGAGCAACGCTCCCTCGACAACTACGGAGCTGGGGAGCGAGACATCGCCGGTAAGCGAAGCCGTGAGGTCATTCGCGGCGGTCGCGGAGTCGACGAACGCCTCGGTGATCAGAGTAGCGTCTGCATCGAGGAGCGCGATCGCGGTTGTGGTTCCTTGGTCGCTGGTGACGACCGCATAACGCGCTTCTCGCGACGGCGGAGTCAAAAGAGCGCGCGGACAACGCGAGCTCACTTCGCACGCAGAAAGAAGCAGCGCTGCGTACGCGATTTGCTGCGTTGCGCGAAGCGAGAGAATCACGTTCCAGTCCACGAGAGCGTTCCGACGAAGGCTCTACCAGCCAACGGAAAGCCGATCACGTCGGTTCCACCCCAATCGAGCACGTCGCTGACCCGCGCGCCGAGCGCCCAGTGATTCGAATCCCACGTGAGCTCCGCACCGAGGCCGACTTGGGCGCGTTCGCGAAGCACGATGATGTTTGCTGTGTCAACGAAGTTCGCGCCGATCACGCTGAGATCGACGAAGGCGCTGACCGCACACGGGTCGAACCGGAGCGTCACCTCCGGTCGAACATAGAACGACAGCCTTGGTCGAAGCGGGAGCTTTCTCCCTTCACCGATGTCGCTTTCCATCCACGTGAACGACGCGACCGTCCGAAAGCTCGGGCCGACAGACACGGACGCGCCCAACTCCGTACCGTAGACCCAAGCCTCGCCCAGGTTGCGTGGCACCGTCGTGTACTGCGCCGTCCGAATGTGGACGATGAGGTCCGAGAAACGCGTCGCGAATCCTCGCGCTTCGAATGAAACCCGCACGGAATCGAGCGCGGCGCGCCCGACGACGGAAACATCTGCCCCGGTGCCCGTCTCAGGCTTCAGCCGAACGTCCCCCAGAGTAAAACCACGGTCGCCAAAGAGCTCGAACAAGCTTGGCGGTCGCGTTCCCGCGAACAACGATGCGTTGAACGAGAGATGCTCGACGGCCTCGACGTGCAATCCGACGCGGCCCGTCGGAGCGAGGGTCGTCGCATGCGTTTCACTCGGATCGAGCTCAGAACGAACCTCATTCAGCATGGTGTCCAGCACCTCCAGGCGCGCCTGCGCGCGAGCCTGAAGCCTCGGGTACTGCACCACGACCGCACTCGAGTCGCGGGTTGCTTGCGGGCTCGAGTCATAAACGCCTTCGAGCCCGAACGTTGCGTGATGACGCAGCGAAGCCGCAAGCGGCCGGGGAGCGAGACCGTCGACGGGTCGAAAGCTCTCGAGTGCGTAGCTGCCCAGTAGATTGAGGCTCAGTGTTTCGCGCTGCGCGAACGACCCAACCACACGCCCGAACAGGCGCAACGAGCTGTCATCCGTGTCTTTGGGCTGAAGGCCGACCTCGTTGAATCGATCGCGAAATCGAGCCCGCTCGCCGCTCACAGCGATCGTCGCATCGAGTGTGTGCTCCCCAAACGTTCGGTAGGTAATCGCTGCAAGCGCTCGTCCGTGGTTACGCCGCACGAAGCGAGTCGGTTCGACGGCGGGGCCAGGAGCGCCGCTGTTGCGCTCGCTGCCGACGATGATGACTCGCCATTCGTCGCTCTCGCCTTGGTGATTGGCGAACAGAAAGGCCCTCGCGTCGTCGAGATCTGCGTTGACCCGCTCGCGCCGCGTGTCGTCACTGGAATCGAACGGTGTGTCGTTGTCGCTGTTGTACGGGTAGTCCCCGTTCGTGTGGGTGAAGCCCGCGGACCCGAGCCAAGAAAAATCGCCGTGACGTATCGATGCGGAGGCGTCGAGTGAGAGCGTGCCAAACGACCCGCCGGAAAGACTGATCCGGCCCTCGTTCTCGGCCGGAACGCGCGGAATCAGGCGTATGGCTCCGCCAATCGGAGAAACGCCAAGCTCGAACGGCACACCACCTCGGTACGCTTCGACCCGTCCTACGATCGCCACTGGGAAATTGCTCAGGTCGAACGTCGCGCCATCGGCGCTTCCGAGTGGAATCGTGTCCAAGAGAACGGCGGTGTGCTCCGCGTTCGCGCCACGTAGCGAAAGCGTGGTCGGTGCGCCTACAAAACCGAGGCGGCGCGAGCGGGCTCCAGGGATTTCTCGGAAGTAGTCGTCGAGACCACGCATCGCATCCACCCTGGTCGGCACCTCGACACTCGTCATCGACGCCGTTGGATCGGCCGCCTCCCGCACTACCGAGGGCGGAACGCGAGCCGTCGCGCCGTGACGACGATCCCGTGTTCGAGCTTGGGCAAGAGATTGGGAAACCTGCAGGAAAGGGAGCACAACGCAGCACGCCAGGATCCCAAAGACGGCTGTGCTCCGCCTCCTAACCCTTCGATTGCCGCCTTTTTCCATGGTTTTCGCCTTTTCAGGATCCGAACGGCCGAGTACAACTTCTCGCTGGCGATGCGGCGCGAGGGCGTACCATGCTCCGCGCGCTGGTTGAAGTCGGGCTCAGACGATCGCGCGCGAGCACTGTCGGTATGGAGGAAGTAATGCGACTTGCAGGCATTCTTAACGTCGATCGATCGCTCGTGCTCAATCGAACTCTTTTTCTCCTCTGTAGTTTCGCAATCTGCGCATTCGCGGTGAGCTGCTCGGGTGCGAGCAATCCCGGTGGTGACGCGGGCCCAGACATTCCCGCGGTCGTCATTCGCTGCTCGCCGGCAGACGACCCCGACGCAGACAGCATCAGCACGATGGACGAGGGCGACGGAGATCCGGACGCCGACGGGTTGCCCAATTTCCGCGACACGGACTCAGATGGCGATGGAATCAGCGACCGCGACGAGGCGGGCCGCAGCAACTGTACGGACGCGACGCGAGACGGCGACGCGGACGGATTGCCCGACTTCCTCGATGTCGATGGCAACGGTGACGGCCTGAATGACGGTCTGCCGGGCGGCGCGAACGACACGGATCGCGACGGGATGCCGGACAACCGAGATCTCGACGTTGATGGTGATGGCATCGCAAACCGACTCGAAGTCGTCGAAGGCGTTCGCGTCGATACCGACTCAGATGGCGTACCTGACGTCCTCGACGACGACTCCGACGCCGATACGATCAAGGACCTCGACGAGGGCGGTTCCGACCAGGACCGTGACGGGACGTTCAACTTTCGTGACCTCGATTCGGACGGCGATGGAGTCTCCGACGCGATCGAAGCCGGGGACATGGACCCGGCTACGCGGCCGGCTTCGTGCCGCGCGGAGATCAACCCCCTTCTTCCCGACCGGCCGGTTATGCCCGACGGGCTTGCAGACTTCCTGGATCTAGACAGCGACAACGACGGCTTTGGAGATCGCGACGAACAGGTCGCCGGCACGAATCCGTGCAACGTGGACACGGACGGGGACGGACAAGACGATCTCGCCGAAGGCACATACGTGCTCGTAAACTGCCCAGACGGTTCGACTGGCACCAACTGCGACTGCGCAAGGGTTCGCGCGTGCGTGATTCCGGATTCCTATTTCTACATGGTCCTTCCGTTGGGCGGCGCGCCAGTGGTGCGAGACCTCGACTTCGGCACGACCGTACGCGTTGCCGACGTGTTCTTCGTCACCGACACCACGGGATCGATGGGCGGAACGATCGACAACGTCACATCGACGGTCGCGACGCCGGACACGGGAATCGTCGCTCAGATCGCGCGGACCGTTCCCGACGTCACCGTTGGTGCGGGTCGGTTCGATGACTTCCCGTTCGGTAGCTTTGGATCTCCGGGCTCCGACGAACCGTTCAAGCTTCTCATCGACCAAACGCCCGCAGCGATGTCATCGCGCGTCCAAGACGCATTCGCGAGCATCCGCGGGAACCTCGGATCCGGCGGAGATACGCCTGAATCGCCGACCGAAGCCCTCTATCAGATCATGCGAGGGATCGGCGGCACGTTCATGTCCGCCGCGAACACGTACGAGATGCCTGCGTACGGCGCGCGCTGTCCGGAGCGAACATACGGGGCGCCTTGCTTCCGCGTTGGCGCGCTACCGATCATCGTTCTTTTCACGGATCAGTGCTCGCACAACGGACCGCGTGAAGAGGCCGGAATGTGCGCGGACTACTCTGGGTTTACTCCGTCCGGCGCAACGTTCGACGACGCGATTCGGGAGCTCAACGCAAAAGGCACGAAGTTCATCGGCGTCAACGCCAACGCCCAGTCATGCGGCGGTTCGAGCGCGCCGAACTCGCCGTTCAACCTGGCTCCCTGCTACTTCCTAAACCAGGTGGCGCAGCGCACTCGGTCCGTGGACCTCCGCGGGAACCCGCTCGTCTACGATCTTCCCAACGGCGCGGACACGACGCGCTTCCGCGACACCGTCGTCGGAGCGATTCAGACCGTAACCACGCGGGTGCGCTTCGACGTCGACACCGCGACGCGCGACGATCCGAACGACGCGGATGGCGTGAATGCTCGCCGCTTCATCAAAGAGGTCGTCCCAGGCTGCAATGCGGAACCGGCAGCCGCGATGTGCTGGAGTCCTCCAACCGGCGTGGTGCATACCGACGCAGTGCGCCGCACCGACTCGTCGACGTTCTTCGGTGTCGTGCCGGGAACCCGCGTTTCGTTCCGGGTCACGTTCTTGAACGACTTCCAACCCGGCGGCGATCGTACGAAGATTTACGTCGCTTACATCGATGTTCGAGGCGGCGGTAACGCAGTTCTCGATACTCGCCAGGTGTACGTGGTCGTACCTGCAGGCAGCGACGTTCCGGGCTGAGGCAGACCCGGCCCGGTCGATCCAACTGATCGCCCGGGGGACGGAACGCGTATACTGCGCGTGAATGTTCGGCCCCGGACCTGAGCCCCCGCCCGTCGATCTGCTCGCGCCGGGAACGGTGGTCGACGAGAAGTATCGCGTCGAAGCGGAAATTGCGGAAGGAGGCATGGGCCGGATCTACCGAGCCGAACAGCTGTCTCTTCGCAGATATGTCGCGCTCAAGACGCTGCGTCCGCGTGCGTCCGGAAAGCACGAGCCAGAGTTCGTCGCCCGGTTCCTACGCGAGGCTGAAACGTGCGCTCGACTCACCCATCCGAACACGGTTCGCATCTACGACTACGGTCACACCAGTGACGAGACGGGGGAGCTCTTCTACATCGCGATGGAGCTTCTGGCGGGAGAGACCCTCTCTCAAAGGATCCGCCGCGTTACTCGACTGGATCTCACCCTTGCATTCTCTATCGCTCGAGAGGTCGCACGCGCGCTGCGTGAGGCACACGCCAACGGGATCATTCACAGAGACTTGAAGCCCGGCAACATCATGTTGGTGCCAAGCGACGAGCCCGGACGGGAGCTCGTGAAGGTGCTCGACTTTGGCATCGCCAAGGTACTCGACGAGGAGGCGCCAGAGATCACGCGCGAGGGCCGATTCCTGGGCTCGCCCAAGTACATGGCGCCAGAACAGATCGACGGAGGCGACCCGATCGACGGTCGAGTCGATGTCTACGCCCTCGGAATCATCCTGTACCAGTGCATCAAAGGAAACGCTCCGTTCGAGGGAGCGCGGGCGCAAGAGATCCTGCGCGCTCATCTCACTCAGGAACCCCCGCCGTTGCCCGACGGCGTTCCTCCGATCGCTGCAG
>CAZWQH010000252.1:0-7600 GCA_964635815.1 uncultured Sandaracinaceae bacterium | reverse complement strand
GCTTCGACACGCGACGCGAACCCCTGCTGTTCTGTCTCGTGCGCCTTCCTCCGAGGGAGGAGTTGTCACGACTACACTCGCGACTGCTGCGGTGGTTCGAGTTGCGAGCGTCAATCTCGCCAAGCGAGCCTTCACAACTTGGACACACCGGTTTGGCTAACAGCGAGATCGCAAGCACTGACCGAACGCGTCGCCGCAGCGGGTCATGATGCAAGTCAGATCCGTGCAGCCCATCGTCGCGGCACCAATCGCGCAATCAAATGCTTGCTGCAGGAAGAATTGACCGTCAGGACAGACACGCGACACACAATCCGACACGCATGAAAGACGTGGAATCGGAATGCCGCCTCCGCCGAAGTTGAAGCAGCCAAACACACAGGTCAGGCCTTCGGCGCAGGTCGTCTGCGGGCAGCGACCGCAATCCTCGGGGCAGCGCACGCACGAC
Organism: uncultured Sandaracinaceae bacterium; assembly: GCA_964635815.1. Taxonomy (GTDB): domain Bacteria; phylum Myxococcota_A; class Polyangia; order Polyangiales; family JADJQN01; genus CAZWQH01. Next base: position 7,155 of record CAZWQH010000252.1, on the reverse strand, counting down.
TCGAACCCGCGGTCGGATTCGCAGCGTCCGTTGCCGCACACGGAACACACGCCGCAATCGGTCATGCAGCTCGCGCAGTCTTCATCGATGTCGCATGTGCGATTTCCGCAACGCGGGCAGTTCCCGCAGTCACCGGGACACGTGAAGCAGTTCTCGGTCGTCATGTTGCAAATGCGGTCCCCGCAGCGGCGACATTCGTCGCAGTCTGGAGCACACGTCAGACAGTCTTCACCTTGATCCGCGCGACAGAATCCGTCGCCGCAGTTGTCACAACGACCGCAATCCTGCGCGCACGTCACGCAGTCTTCGCTCGCATCGCAGATTCCATTCGGGCACGTCGGGCAGAACCCGCAATCCGTCGGACAGGATGTGCACGTCTCACCTGTCGAGCAGGCGCCATCTCCGCAGCGCATGCACAGGCCGCAATCGACCGGGCACGAGTTGCAACTTTCGGTCGCGTCGCACGTTCCGTTTCCGCACGTGGGGCACATGCCGCAATCCCGTGGACAATCGAAACAGCTTTCGGTCGGGTCGCAGCGGCCGTTTCCGCAGGTCGGACATGCACCGCAATCGCTTGGGCAGCTGCTGCAGGATTCCGTTCCGGCGGTGCAGGCTCCATCACCGCACGTCACGCACGCGCCGCAGTCCGCAGGGCAGACGCGGCAATCTTCGACTCCGGGTGTGCAGATACGATCGCCACAACCCACGCACGTCCCGCAATCACGAGGACAGTCACGGCAAGATTCAGCAGGGCTGCACGTGCCATCGCCGCACATGCGGCAGAGACCGCAATCACCCGGGCACGAGGAGCAGCTCTCTGCGTTCTGACAAATGCGGTCACCGCAGGTAACGCACGCACCGCAGTCGAGCGGGCATGTCGTGCAGCTTTCGCCGTTGTTGCAGATGCGATCTCCGCAACCCACCGTGTTTGCGTCGCGAACATCCGGAACGACGATGCGATCCGGCGGGAAAACGAACGGCACGTCCCTCGTGTCCAATCGAACATCGGTGACCAAGGGGCGGTCCGGAACGACAAAGACATCCATGTTCGACGAGCTGTCGAGGACGACGGCCGCATCGCGATCGGTTGTCGGGAAGTCGCTCAAGAGGGCGCTTCGCCCACAGCCCGTGACAGCGAGCGACGCGATCGTCGCAAGGATTAGGAAAAGACGACCGGTATGTGACGGAACTGCGTCGAGTCTCAGCATCACGTACGGCGCTCCTTTTCTACAGACGTACGTGTGCTAGCACGCTGCTCGAATGCCGTCCGCTGTTCGTAGTCTAGGCGCTCTCTTTATCTCTACCTGCTTCCTTTGCGCGTGCAGCACACGCAATGGTGGCACCGGGCGGATGGAACTGATCGATTCCGGCCTGTTTCCGATCATTCAGCCCGACGCACCCCCCGTTTCCCGGCCCGACGTCTCGACTCCCATGCTCACTTCGGACGCAGCCTGCGCCGCGGCTGAGGAGACTGCGCGAATCCAGAAACAGCCCGTCGACATCATTTGGGTGGTCGACAACTCAACCAGCATGGAGCCCGCGATTGTCGAGGTTCAACGCGGACTCGACGGTTTCGCCAGACGCATCGGATCCCGTGACCTGGACTACCGCGTCATCATGATCGCGCTTCGTGGTCGAGGCCGAGTCGGCGACCGTTACGGTGTGTGCGTGCCCGAGCCGCTCGCGGGCGACGATGAGTGCGGCGACGGCGACCGCTTCTTTCACACGAGCGTGGACATTCGCAGCACGCAGCCGTTGGAGCAGATTCTCGGAACTCTTGGCCGTACAAGCGGGTACGGCGAGGGCGAAGCGTATGGCGCGAAGTCCGGCGAGGAGCCGTGGCGGACGTGGCTGCGTCCGGAGGCCACCAAGACCTTTGTCATCGTGACGGACGACAACGCGCGGATGGTCATGAACGACTTCCGCAAGCCGCCCATGGGTGACAACGATCGAAACGCATCGCCGGTTGCGACGGCGAACTTCTTCGAGCACTACCCGGGCGGAGCGAACCCGTTCAACGGAGGATCGTCCACGCGCATGCTGCCTCCCGGCATTCTCGACCCGATGTGGGGCGGCATCTTCGAGGGCTACACGTTCGCGGCGATCTACGGATTTTCTTCGACAGGCAGCGCTCGCGAGGCCTGCATGTTCTCGCGTGGAGAGAGCGCGGCGTCTCCTGGCCCGACGTATACCGAGCTGGTCAACCGAACTTCAGGCGCCCGCGCTTCCATCTGTGACGGCTCGCGCGCTTGGACCACGTTCTTCGATGAGGTCGCGACTGCAGTCGATACCGCATCGCGCGTCGCTTGCGATATCGCTGTGCCGACTCCCTCTACTCCAGGGCTCGCTGTTGATCCGAATCTGGTGAACGTCATCCTCGACGGGTCTACTCGCACGTATCTCCGCCGCGCACCGAACGCGGCTGCGTGCGTCCCAGGTGCTTGGTACTTCGACGACCCACGCAATCCAACACGCGTCAACCTGTGCCCGGCGACCTGCATGACGTTGCAACAAGAAGTGCGGACCCGCGAAGCTACGCTGCGCGTCGAGTTCGGCTGCAACTCGATTCCCATCTGACCTGTGAAACGTCTAGGAATCGCCGGCGAGACTCTGGTCGTCCACGAAATCTATGCGTCGATCCAAGGCGAGTCTTCGTTCGTCGGCGTCCCGTGCACGTTCGTTCGCCTCACCGGATGCAATCTTCGATGCTCGTGGTGCGACACACCTCATGCGTTTCATGGAGGCGAGCGTCTTGAGTGTGCTGAAGTCGTCACGCGCGCTCTCTCCCACGGGACGCCCCTTGTGGAGCTGACGGGAGGAGAACCTCTCTTACAAGCGGGCGCGCTTCCTCTCATGCGAGAGCTCTGCGATGCGGGCCGCACGGTTCTCATCGAGACCAGCGGAGAGCGCGATATCTCCGCGGTCGATCCCCGAGTGCATCGAATCGTGGATTTCAAGTGTCCGGGAAGCGGCGAGTCGCACCGAAACAGGTACGAGAACATCGCCCACCTCACCCTGCGCGACGAGGCGAAGTTCGTGATAGCCGATCGCGCCGACTACGATTGGGCGCGTGCGCTCATTGTTCGTGAGCAGCTTGCGGACCGCGTGAGCAACGTTTTGCTCTCACCCGTTCACGGTCAGCTCGATCCCAAGAGCTTGGTCGAGTGGGCACTTCAGGATCGCTTGCGCGCCCGGGTTCAGTTGCAGCTGCACAAGTACATCTGGTCCGCAGACACGACCGGGGTGTAAGTCAGGGGCGACGCTTGGCGCGTGTGCTGGTGCGAACGAAAGCCGCTGCGATGATCGAGGCGATTCCAAAGAGCCAGGCGATCGAATCGCGGCCCCGATGATCAGCCGCGTGTTGGACGGAGCAACCACCGCTGATGATTTCCCTAGGTTGATCGGGAAGGAACCCATCCGGGTCCGCGGCGCTGTCGGCCCCCTGTGCAACCGCGTCCAACACGGACGAGTCCGTGGAAGGAGCGACAGAGGAGTCCGCGGTCTGGCGAGCGTCCACAGGAACTCCAGCGTCGGCCTTTGGAACATCGCTCGTCGAGCCATCGCCGGTGAGTACAACTCCGTCTGCTCCGGAATCGCGCGTGACAGCGGCGGAGTCAAACGAGGCTGCGTCCGCTTGGCTCGCGTCGCTCGTGATGACATCCAAAGGTATCGATACGTCCGCGGTTTGCGCGTCCTGCGCGCCCGCGTCAGTTGGCGCGGGACAGCGCACGGGATAAGCGACGCACGAAGCTCCTGGAACCGGAGTTGGAGTGCTGCAGACGATGGTCGGCGAGCTCGCCACGAAGGTGGACGGGTCGCAAGAGTTCGGCGTGCCATCGCGATCGCAGTCTCCACGCTCCCAGAGCACGGGTGTCATGCCACTTGGCGACGTGTGGCACGCAATAGCAAGGGCGATCAGCTCACTGCTGAGCGTTCGCACGCCCGCGCTCGGACAGACGTAGGGCGTTGGGTCCAAGCAGAGGACTTCCGGGAACGTCAGCGATGTAAGCTGGCCGATCTGTCCCGGCTCGGGGCACACGAGGCCCGTCCCGGTTCGTCTCCCGACCGCGAGTGGATACTTGTTCGATCGACACGCGGAGTTTGGCGCGCGACATTCGCCATCGGCAAGGCAAGTAAGCTCCTGGCATGCCAGATTCGCCATCGTCAGCCCGCCTGCCGAGCTGCGAAGCGTGCACGCATATGTAGCGTTGTTCGCTGCGTCCGACACGGTGCTCGAAACGTCCGCCGGGCCAGCATCGTAAAAGCAGGCGCACGTTCCGTTCGGAGAGCACACGCCGGTCCACGCTCCAGGAGTTCCCACGCATGGACACGTGTCGCCCGGAGTGGGAACGATCGAGCACGTGTGCGCGTCGTAGCGAGTGCAAACAGCAACGGTGGGCGAGCCTGTGAATGAGCACGGTGCGTCGATTGTGAATCCCGCATCGTCGAACACTGAAATACCGGCACCACCGTCCAGCGGCGCGGCAATGGCAGGCGATGACCAGAGCAAGCTCGCGGCAACAAGAACGCACGCATGCAGGCCAGTCGGCGCGCCGGCACGCTTGCGCGTCCGCGATCGCAAACCAATGACCGAGCCGAGAAGCAGCACCATCAGTGAAACGTCCCCGCCGCTGGAGGTCCGCGATCCGACGCTACAACCCCCCGTGATGACTTCGACCTGCTCTTGGGGCTCGGTCTCATCTGCGTCCGGACCTCTCACGTTTGCATCGCGACCCGCATCGAGCTTCGTGCCCGCATCTTGGCCGACACCTGCGTCGCCGCCTGCGGCAGCATCCGTCACGCTGACTCCTGCGTCCGTCACCCGGACAAACGCGTCACGAGCAAGTGCGGAGTCGACAGGCGAATCAGCTCCTGGCGCGTCGCGAGGCGCCCTTGAGTCTGTCGGAGGAACGCTTGCGTCGGTGATTAGCGTCGTCCCTGAGTCTCGGCCTGCGTCGCGGACTCCCGCGTCCATCAGAAGGTCACACCCTTGTGGCTCTGGTGTACTCGCGCACGTAAACGCGATCGTCGAGCAAAGGGTATCTGTGCTGCTAGCGGTGAACGTGAACGAGTCGCAGTGGTTTGGAATACCGTCCGCGTCGCAGTCGCCGTACAGCCACGATGCCGTGTGACCGGTTTCGGGCGCTGTGTAGCAGTTGACGACACGTGTTCGCAGTGATCCGTCTGGCACGGGTCGGCCTGGGCAGTGAAGCTGCGATCTGGGCACGCACAGCGCCGGCGGGCCAGCCGTTGAGAGGCTGGGTATCGCGTACGTATTGTCGGGACACGGCCCATAGGATCCGACCAGCGGATACGCGTCGGTCACGCAAGTTCCACCAATGGACGAGGTGCACGAGTCCGATCCGCAGACATCGTCGCAGAACGCGATCGGCGGCGAAGACCCCGCACTCACAAGCTTGCACGCGACGTTCGGTCGAATTGGAGTGATCGCATCCACGCGGCCAACGCTTGAGTCCGCGGCTCCGCTTGCATCCACGGGCACAGGGGCGACACTCGCGTCGATCGTGACCGTGCAGTACTTTGAACATCCGTTTTGGCAGAGAGGTGATCCACCCGGCCGGCATGCGACGCACGACGGGCACCGCTCGTCGTCGATTGCAAAATCGCAGGTCGGGCGGCACGTGAACGGTTCTCCCGAGCAACCGTTTCGAGTCGCACTGTTCAGCGACATGTCACGACAGGCTGCGGCGTCGTTCGGAGAACCGTCGTCGTCGCAGTCTCCTCCAAGGAAATGCGACAAGGAATAGTCGCCCCCTGCTGCTCCTAGGAAACACGAATCGAACGTCGCCTGCGAAACGTAGCCGTCCCCGTCGCCTTGAATCGCGCAGCTTGTGGGTAGGCACACGCTGGTCGTAGCGCTAGGTGGATCGAGCGAGCCAACTGTTGGAATCTGGAATGTGATGCAGGAGTAGTCGTTTGGGCATTCGCTGGACGAGGCGCATGCACGGAAAGCATTCATCGGCGTCAGATTGCGAGTGTCGAGGCTCGAATCTGCCGCGGCAGTCGCGCAGAAGTTCGCGTAGTACTGCGACGACGGTCTGCACGTTGCGGACACTGAAACTGCGTCTCGCTCGAACGTGCAGTACGTCTGTCCCGCGGCGGATCCGTGCACCAGCAACATCAAGCACGGCAAAGCCAACTGTAAGAAACGCATTCATCCATGCTAGATCAGCGGGGCGGCGCACGTCTCGAAACGTTCCCGGCGGCTTCATGATCACGGTCACAAATCTTGAAAAGGACTACCGTGTGTTCAAACGTCCACCTGGGCTGGGCGCGGCATTCCGCGCGCTCTTCCACAGGAAGTACGAGACGGTTCATGCGGTCCGAGGAATCAGCTTCGAGATTCAAACGGGCGAACGCGTCGGTTTTCTGGGTCCGAACGGCGCCGGTAAGACAACGACACTCAAGATTCTGTCCGGGCTTCTGCATCCCACACGGGGGGAAGTGCGTGTGCTCGGATACAGTCCGCAGGCGCGCGAGGAAGCGTTCCTCCGCAAGATCATGCTCATCATGGGGCAGAAGCAACAACTCATGTGGGACCTGCCCCCGACCGAGAGCTTCGAGCTGCATCGCGCGATCTACGGTGTCGACCGAGCGGAGTTCAAGCGAACAATCGACGAGCTGATCGGGATCCTCGAGCTGGGCGATCTAGTCGACAAGCCCACGCGCGAGCTCTCGCTCGGTGAGCGGATGAAGTGCGAGCTCGTGCTGTCGCTGGTTCATCAACCTGAAGTGCTCTTCCTGGACGAGCCGACCATCGGACTCGACGTTTCGATGCAAGTTGCAATTCGGGACTTCGTTCGAAGGTACAACGAACAGCGGGGAGCAACGTTGCTCCTCACGAGTCACTACATGGATGATGTCATCGCGCTCTGCCCGCGGATCATCGTGATCGATCGGGGGCGCTTGGTCTTCGACGGGGGAATCGACACGCTCGTTCAAACCGTTCGACCAGAGAAGCGGATTGTGTTCCGCACCTCGACCCAGGTGACCGAGGCTGACGTCGACCCGTTTGGTCGGCTCGTGTCGAGCGAGCCGCAGCGAGTGGTCGTTCAGGTCGCGCAGGCTTCCGTGGCCCGTGCGGTGCAAGGGCTACTCAGCAAGTTCGTCGTGGACGACCTCACCGTGGAGGAC
>CAZWQH010000251.1:0-7649 GCA_964635815.1 uncultured Sandaracinaceae bacterium | reverse complement strand
GGCGCGACGAGCGACAGCGCAGTCCGCGCAGGTATCGGAACCCGCTGCACCGGCGTCTGCTCCCGCGCCGTTTGCATGGGGCGACTTCACTTGGATGAACGGACAGAGTCGGCAGAAGAGCTTCCCGCTCGCGTTCTCGCCGCACCTCACCTTGAGTACATACCTCGACGTCTACTACGCGTACTCGCTCAATCAGCCGCGCGACAACACTCTCACGGGTGGTGCAACCATTGGTCGCCACAACGAGTTCCAGATCAATCTGGCGTCGGTTGGGGTCGAGTGGAACTACCAGAATGTGATCGGGCGCTTGTCGCTGCAGTACGGCGGGATGTTGAACATCGTTCAAAACCTGGACGGCACCGTTGCGCGCGGACGTTCGCTCTCGACGGATGCCCTCAAGTACATCCGTGAGGCGACGCTCGGTTATCACTTCAACGTCGACTCGGGTCTCAATGTCGAAGCCGGCATCTTCATGTCCTACATCGGCCTCGAGAGTTACCTTCTTGCCGAGAACTGGAACTACACGCGTTCGATCGTCTGCGATCACACGCCGTTCTACTTTCAGGGAGTTCGCGTTCAGTACTTCCCCTCGCCGCAAGTGAAGATCGAGCCGTGGTTGATGAACGGCTGGCAGAGCTACGGGAAATGGAACTTCGCTCCCTCTGGTGGTCTGGCGATTCGTTGGAGCCCAATCGAAGCGCTTACCATCTTCGGAAACTTCTACGTAGGCACGGATACGGGGGGCGTGGCCGAGCGCGTTCGCGCGCATCACGACAACAGCATTGTTGCTCGCTACTTCGACGAGCCACGCAGTGACGTAGTTTCGAAGCTCGCGTTCAGTCTGAACACGCACATCGGTTTTGAAGCAGGTGGTGCGGGACTGCCGGGTCCTGAGCAAGCGCACATGTTCGGTGTGTCACTCGCGCAGCGCATCTGGTTCCATCGGGACCTCTTCTCTCTTGCACTGCGCGCGGAGTACATGAGCAATCCGACGCGCTACCTCGCCCAATACCCGCCGCCTGACTTGGCAGCGCGCGAAGGTGGCGACCTTCGAATCTGGGGCCTCACTGCGACGGTTGAAGTCATGCCCACGGACTTCCTCAGCGTGCGCGCGGAGCTTATGTGGCGTCAGGCGAGCGTCCCTTACTTCGCAGGACCCCTGGGCACGACGTCCTCGACGGGGTTTCAAGGCGGACCGACCGACGGGTTTGTCGTCGACTCATCGCGCGATCAGGTCGTCGCGATGCTGGGCGCGAATTTCAGACTCTGAGCGGCGAGGAGGTTGTGATGCAGCTGTGGTCTCTAGACGTTCTCTTCATCATCGCGGTTGTCGCGTTCTTCGCCCTGTCGTGGGGGCTCGTGCTGCTTTGCGAAAAGGTATGACCCAATGAACACCCTCGTCGTAATCGGTGCCGGAGTTGCTTTGGCTTTGCTGGTTTACCTGGGCTTCGCGCTCTTGTTTCCCGAGAGGTTCTCATGAGTGCGAACGCCATCGCACAGATCGTCGTGTACTTGGTCGTGCTGACTTTCCTCGCGATTCCTCTCGGCACGTACATGGCGCACGTCTACATGCGGAGACCGACGTTCGCCTCGCGGGTGCTTGGGTCACTCGAAGCGTTCACGTATCGGGTCGCGCGCGTAAACCCGACAGCCGAGATGACGTGGAAGACGTACGCCTTTGCCGTTCTCGTTTTCAACCTCGCGGGGATGCTGCTCTTGTACGGGTTGCTGCGTTTGCAAGGTTCGCTTCCGGGCAATCCGCTTGGCCTTGGCGGCGTTGGCCCGGCCGTCTCTTTCAACACCGCGATCAGCTTCGCCACGAACACGAACTGGCAAGCATACTCCGGTGAAACAACGCTCACCTTCCTGACGCAGTGTGCCGGGCTGACCGTTCAGAACTTCCTCTCCGCCGCGACGGGCATGTGTGTCTTGGTCGCGTTAATCCGAGGCATCGCGAGGAAAGCTACCGACGTCATAGGGAACTTCTGGGTCGATCTCACGCGCACCACCCTCTACATCCTGTTGCCTCTCTCCGTCGCGCTTGCTCTGGCGCTGGTATCCCAAGGAGTCGTCCAGACGTTCACGGGGGCTGTGATCGTGCCTCAGGCGGAGCAAACAGAGGAGCAGACCATCGCGCTCGGTCCGGTTGCTTCGCAGATCGCGATCAAGCAGCTCGGAACGAACGGTGGTGGGTTCTACAACACCAACTCAGCCCACCCGCTGGAGAACCCGACTCCGTTGTCGAACTTTTTCGAGATGCTAGCGATCCTTCTGATCCCAGCGGCATTGTGCTTCACGTTCGGCGCACTTGTGCATGACCGGCGCCAAGGGGTCGCGTTGTTTGTGGCCATGATGGTCGTGTTCGTCCCACTGGTCTTTGCGACCGTCGCAAGTGAAGCACACGGCGGGATTATGGAGGGAAAGGAGATCCGGTTCGGGATCACGAACAGCGCACTTTGGGCAACCGCAACTACGGCGGCCTCAAACGGGTCGGTCAATGCCATGCACGACAGCTTCACGCCGCTCGGCGGCCTCATCCCCATGTGGCTGATGCAGCTCGGCGAGGTGATCTTCGGGGGTGTTGGCTCAGGCCTGTACGGAATGCTTGCGTACGCGTTTATCGCGGTTTTTGTTGCCGGGCTGATGGTTGGTCGCAGTCCCGAGTATCTCGGGAAGAAAATCGACGCACATGAGATGAAGATGGCGTCCCTCGTGATTCTGTTTCCCGCGGCCGCCGTACTGATCGGGACGGCGATCGCTTGTGTGGTTCCAGACGGTATCGCTGCGCTCGGCAATCCAGGTGTCCACGGATTCAGCGAGATTCTGTACGCGTTCTCTTCTGGCGCGAACAACAACGGCTCTGCGTTCGGTGGCCTTACGGTCAGCGGAACGTTCTACGCCTCCGCGATAGGCGTGTGCATGCTCATCGGACGCTACTGGGTGATCATTCCGGTGCTTGCGATGGCGGGATCGCTCGCGAAGAAGAACATCGCACCCGCGACGGCGGGAACGCTGCCGACACACACGCCGCTGTTCGTGGCGTTCTTGGTCGGAACGGTGCTGCTTGTCGGAGCGCTAACGTTCGCGCCTGCCCTCGCGCTAGGTCCAGTGATCGAGCATCTGCAGTTGAGCGGGGCGAGCTCGGAAGGGCAGGTTTCACGATGACCGCGCAGTCAAGGCCGCTGCTGGAGCAGTCGATTGTTCGTGCAGCCGCGATCGACGCATTTCGTAAGCTCTCGCCTCGGCGAATGGTGAAGAACCCGGTGATGTTCGTCGTGGAGGTCGGAAGCGCGTTCACGACGGTTCTCTTTGTGCATTCGCTTATCGCGCCAGGCTCAGAGGCGGCCCATGTCGCGAGTCCTGGATTCATTCTGGCCGTATCGCTCTGGCTTTGGTTCACCGTGCTCTTCGCGAACTTCGCCGAGGCCATGGCGGAAGGTCGCGGCAAGGCACAAGCGGCCACATTGCGAGCAACGCGCAAGGACGTGGTTGCAAAGCGTCTCCGGAGCGGTACGGATCGCAGCGCCTTCGACCAAGTTGCCGCGACTGAGCTTCGCAAAGGCGACGTAGTGCTGATCGAGGCGGGTGAGGTGATCCCGTGTGACGGCGAAGTTGTGGAGGGCGTCGCGTCCGTGGACGAAAGCGCGATCACCGGGGAGAGTGCACCAGTAATCCGGGAAAGCGGCGACGATCGCAGCGCGGTTACTGGCGGCACTCGCGTTCTGTCCGACTGGCTCGTGGTGCGGATCGCTGTGAATCCAGGGGAGACGTTTCTCGATCGAATGATCGCAATGGTGGAGGGCGCAAAGCGCCGCAAGACGCCCAACGAGATCGCGCTCGATGTCCTTCTGGCGGGTCTGTCAATCATCCTTCTGCTGGCCACTGTCACGCTCTACCCGTTTTCGTTGTACGCGGTGGAGAGTGCGGGCGCAGGAAGCCCCATCGCGCTCACGGTGCTTGTGGCGCTCTTGGTTTGCCTGATCCCGACGACGATCGGAGGGTTGCTCTCCGCGATCGGAATCGCAGGAATGGACCGGATGATTCAGGCGAACGTCATCGCCACATCTGGACGCGCGGTTGAAGCCGCCGGAGACGTGGACATTCTCCTCCTCGACAAGACCGGCACGATCACGTTTGGCAATCGCCAAGCGACCGAGTTTCTGCCAGCCCTCGGAACTAGCGCCGCGGTGCTCGCCGATGCGGCGCAGCTGTCGTCACTCGCTGACGAAACGCCGGAGGGCCGGAGCATCGTCGTGCTCGCAAAGGAGAAGCACGGTTTGCGAGAGAGAGGTCTTGAAGCTCTGAACGCCACGTTCTTGCCCTTCACCGCGCAGACGCGAATGAGCGGAGTGAATATTGACGGCGACAACTCGACCGGTCGCCAAGTTCGCAAAGGTGCGGCAGATGCGATCGCGTCGTTCGTTCGCTCGAACGGCGGAGAGATGCCTCCGGACGTGCAGAAGATAGTCAGCACGGTCGCCCGAGAAGGCGCAACGCCGCTCGTGGTCGCCGACGGGGCAACTGTCCTCGGTGTGATCCGACTGAAAGACGTCGTGAAGGGCGGCATACGCGAGCGTTTCGAGGAAATGCGAAAGATGGGGATCCGCTCCGTGATGATCACCGGCGACAATCCGCTGACGGCTGCAGCAATCGCTGCGGAGGCCGGTGTGGATGACTTTCTGGCGGAGGCGACACCGGAGGCGAAGCTCGCGACGATTCGCGACTACCAGAAGAAGGGACACCTCGTCGCCATGACCGGCGATGGGACCAACGATGCGCCCGCGCTCGCGCAAGCCGACGTCGCCGTGGCGATGAACAGTGGGACGCAAGCCGCGAAGGAAGCCGGGAACATGGTCGATCTCGACTCCAACCCAACCAAGCTCCTTCAGATTGTCGAGATCGGAAAGCAGATGCTGATGACGCGGGGTGCGCTCACCACGTTCAGCATCGCGAACGACGTCGCAAAGTACTTCGCGATCATCCCGGCGGCGTTCGCGGCGACCTATCCGCCTCTGGCGATGCTGAATGTAATGCGATTGCACTCGCCGACGACAGCGGTCCTCGCCGCAGTGATCTTCAATGCGCTCGTGATCGTCGGCTTGATCCCACTGGCGCTTCGTGGCGTTCGCTATCGACCGCTGCCCGCTTCGGTTCTGCTGCAACGAAATATTCTCGTCTACGGCCTCGGTGGGTTGGCGCTACCTTTTCCTTGCATCAAGGGAATTGATTTGGCGCTCGTTGCAATAGGAGTCCATTGACCATGACCGCTCAACCATCACCTCGCGAAACCATCCGCACAGCGATCATCATTCTGCTGGCCTTCTCTGCTTTGACGGGCGGGGTGTACCCGCTGCTCCTCACCATCGCGAGTCAGCTTGTGGCGCCGTCGCTCGCGAATGGGAGTCTGCTGCGCGATGGAGACCGCGTCCTCGGCTCGGAGCTCATTGGGCAAGCGTTCACCGATGAAGCGAGTTTCTGGGGCCGTCCCTCAGCAACCGCGCCCACCGCGTACAATGCAGCTGCGTCTGGCGCTTCGAATCTTGGACCATCGAATCCCGCGCTTCGTGACGCAATGAACGTGCGCAGAGACGCCCTGCGCCGTGCACACCCGACGGAGCACGGAGCAGTTCCGGTGGATCTCCTTACGACTTCAGCAAGCGGACTCGATCCACACATTTCTCCGGCGGCCGCCCTCTATCAGCTGAAGCGTGTCTCGAGCGCGTCCGGCGTGCCGATGCAAGCGCTGCGGGCTCTCGTCGAGCGGCATACCGAGGAGCGCACATTGGGACTCCTCGGTGAACCGCGCGTGAACGTTCTTCGATTGAATCTTGCGCTCGCGCGACTTCGGCGCTCCATTTAGCGCATGAGCTCGGCCGAGGACCGCCCGGACCCAGACGCACTCCTTCGGCGCGTGCAAGCAGAGACAAGCGACGCACGGGCGTCGCGACATCCCAGCGGCGAAGGGGAGCAAGGTCGCAAGGGACGCCTTCGCGTGTTTCTCGGTTTTGCCCCGGGCGTTGGGAAAACGTATCGGATGCTTGAAGCGGCTCACGAGCTGCAGAAGCACGCGACCTCGCCCGATGTGGTGATGATAGGCGTCGTCGAAACGCACAATCGCGCGGAGACACGCGCGCTTCTTGTCGGGCTGCCGGCTCTATCAAAGCGCAGCGTCGAGTATCGCAGCCACACGCTTGAGGAGCTCAATCTCGAGGCGGCGCTGAGTGCGCAGCGAGAGCACAGTCGTACGGTTCTGGTTGATGAGCTTGCCCATACCAATGCTCCGGGTGGGCGGCACCGGAAACGTTGGCAGGACGTTGTCGAGCTTCTCGACGCCGGAGTGGACGTTCTCACGACGCTCAATGTTCAACACATCGAGAGCCTCAACGACGTCGTCGCGCGAATCACGGGGATTCAGGTCCGGGAGACGGTGCCAGACTCGATTCTCGAGCGTGCCGACGAGATTGAGCTTGTTGACATCTCACCGGAGGAGCTCCTGCAGCGCCTGCGCGACGGGAAAGTCTACGTGCCCGATCAAGCGGCACGTGCTCTGGACAACTTCTTTCAGAAGGGAAACCTGCTCGCCTTGCGTGAGCTCGCACTCCGGCACGCCGCAGGCCACGTCGATCACGACGTACAGGAGTACCGAGCACAGAATGCGGTCGAGGCGGTCTGGCAGAGCGGCGAGCGTATTCTCGTATGCGTCGGTCCCTCTCCGGCGTCTGCGAACTTGATTCGAAGCGCGAAGCGGATGGCGACCGGGCTTCGTGCAACCTGGGTGGCTGCCTACGTAGACAAGCCAGCGATGATTCCTCGCAGCGCCGCCGACAACGCACGACTCGAGAAACATCTTGCCCTTACGGAGGCACTTGGAGGTGAGGTCAAGCGACTCGTCGGATCCGACGTCGCGGATTCGCTGCTCGAGTTCGCACGCAAGAATCACGTTACGCGAATCATTCTTGGTAAGCCAACCCACTCTCGTTTGCTCGATCGAGTGCGAGGCTCGTTGCTCGACGAGATCGTTCGCAAGAGCGTGGACCTCGATGTGCACGTGATCTCCGGAGATTCGGCCTCGGTGCCGGGAGCGGCCGAGCGGTCGGAGGAACTGCAGGCTGACTATCCGGCGAGCGTTGCCTCGTACTTTCAGGCGACATTGCTCGTCGCGGTGACGACCGGAGTTGCAGCGCTCGTGCAGCGAAGTCTGGGAGTGCCTGACGTGGGTATGGTGTTCTTGCTGCCCGTCATCCTGACCGCACTCCGTCACGGACGAGGCCCCTCTTTGCTCGCCGCTGTACTCTCCATCGCGGCATACGATTTCTTCTGTGTCCCGCCGTACCTCACGTTCTCGGTGAGCGACGGCCGGTACCTGCTGACGTTCTGCATGATGCTGGGTGTCGGCTTAACGTTGAGCGCTCTCACGTTGCGGCTTCGGCGCCATGAAAAGGAAGCGCGCGCACGCGAGGACCGAACGGTGAGCTTGTTCGGGCTGACCCGCGAGCTCGGGGGAACGCTCGATGAGCACTCTGCGGCCCAGGTGATCGTGCGGCACGCCGGATCGCTGTTCGGCTGCAGCGCGATCGTGTTTGTGCGTGACGAGCCCGGAGGCGTTCACGCGATTGCCGCCTCTCCCGCGGAGGCCGCTTGTGCGCCTA
>CAZWQH010000250.1:0-7678 GCA_964635815.1 uncultured Sandaracinaceae bacterium | reverse complement strand
GCGGCTTGCCGTTGAACGATGTCCAGCACACCTGCGAGCTGTTTGCCGCCCATCACAGCGATCTTGTGATTGGGCCACGTGAAAAGGAATCGTGGCTGATAAGCGCGCCCGCTCATCGCGTAGTTCCCCGCACCGTAGCTCGCGCCCATCATGATCGTGATCGCGGGAACGGTGCTGTTCGAGACCGCGTTGATGAGCTTGGCGCCGGCCTTGATGATTCCTTCTTCTTCGTAGCGTCGCCCGACCATGAAGCCGGTGATGTTCTGGAGGAAGAGAAGTGGCACACCGCTTTGGTTGCACAGCTGAATAAACTGCGCGCCCTTGTTCGCCGAGTCCGTGAAGAGGATCCCGTTGTTCGCAAGAATACCGACTGGGAAACCGTGGACGTGTGCCCAGCCGCAAACTAGCGAGCTGCCGTAGAGGGGTTTGAACTCGGAGAATCGAGACCCATCCACGACGCGTGCAATGATTTCGCGCGCATCGAATGGAACCCGGAGATCCGCGGAAACGATGCCCAGCAGATCGTCTGGATCGTACTTGGGCGGTTCGACGACTCGAGACGCGGGCGGGTTCGAAGTCCCTTTGCGCCAGCCGAGGTGAGACACAATCTCGCGACCCAGGCGGAGCGCGTCGCGCTCGTCGACCGCGAGATAGTCGGAGACTCCGGACGTCCGGCTATGCATTTCCGCACCGCCTAGTTCTTCGTGGTCGGTCTCTTCGCCCGTCGCCATTTTCACGAGCGGCGGGCCAGCGAGGTAAACCTGCGCCTGCTTTTTGACCATGACGACGTAGTCGCTCATTCCTGGGATGTACGCGCCTCCGGCGGTCGAGCTCCCGAACACGAGGCAGACGGTGGGCATCGCGTCCTTCGAGCGACGTGTCAGATCCCGAAAGGCAGCGCCACCGGGGACGAACACCTTGCTCTGATTCGGCAGGTCCGCTCCCGCGGACTCGACGAGGGACACAGATACCAACCGGTTGGCCTCTGCGATCTCCGCAAAACGGCGGCCCTTGAAGACGCCGAGCTCCGTAACCGCGCCCCCCTTGACCGTGGATTCACTTCCGGTGATCAGGCACTCGACGCCGCTCACCAGACCGATCCCGCCAATCGCGCCGGCTCCCGTCGTGTTGCCGGGGACGTCGTGACCCGCAAGAGCACAGAGTTCGAGAAAGTATGAGTCGCGATCGAGCAGCAGATCGACTCTTTCGCGAGGTAAGAGCTTCCCCGCCTTCTTGTGTCGCTCGTTGTACTTCGGGCCACCGCCTTCGCGACTTTTCGCTAGTGCATCGTTGAGCTTTCCGACCCCGAGCAGATTGTGTTCGTGGTTCGCTTTGAACGCGTCCGAGTCGCGTTCGACTCGAGACTCAAGAACGGGGTACTGCTGGGTTTCGGGCCGTTTGGGGAGAGTACGTTCCGTACTGGGCACGCGCGGAATGTCAGGCGTCAAGAGCGCGGTGTCAATGCGGGGGACACCTCCTGATTGCGATGCTCGATTCGCAACGCTCGGATTGCGGGCCCGTAAACGTGCGTGGTAGACGACCCCACCGTGCGAGCCGCCCTACAACTCGGAATTGTCTCCGTGCTCGCGTGCGCCGCGTGTGACTTGTTCAAAGGCAAAGAGACGAAGAAGGGCCCCGCGCCGGCGGTCCAGACAGGCGCGCCCGCAGCTCGTGAAGAAGAGCTGATACGAAAACAGCGCCGCGAAATGGGCGCCCCGTTTCAGATCACGATCTCGATCGAGAAGAAGGACGCGACTCCAGAAAACCGCGCCAAGGCGGAAGCTGCGATAGAGCTCGCATTTCAAGAGATCGAACGCCTCGAAGCGATCCTTTCGGAATGGCAGGCAACCAGCGAGATCTCGCGTATCAACGCAAAGGCAGGCATCGAACCCGTCGCTGTCGGCGACGACACGCTCGTAGTGATCCGAGCCGGACTCGAAGTGTCCCGCTGGAGCGACGGCGCCTTCGATCTATCGTGGGCGGCCTTGCGCGGACTCTACGACTTCAACGCCGAGCATCCGACTCCGCCCGATCCTCGCGAAATCGCCAAACGAGTGAAGCTCGTGCGCTATCAAGACATCGTCGTCGACGAACGCGAGCGGACTGTGTTCCTTCGCCGCAAAGGAATGGCGATCGGCACAGGCGGTATCGCCAAGGGCTACGCGCTCGACCGCGCGAGCAACATCCTGCTCGCGGCGGGATACGAGAGCTTCATGATCTTCGGCGGCGGGCAGGTACAGATGCACGGGGGCCGCACCTGGCGCATCGGCATTCGCCACCCGCGCAAAGAAGACACGTTCGGCTGGGTGGAGCAGCGAACCGGATCAGTCGCCACGGCGGGAGACTACGAGCATGCGTTCGTGGATCCTAGCGGTCAGCTCTGGCACCACATCATCGATTCGAAAACGGGCCTTCCGGCACGGAACACGGTCTCTGTAACGGTCGTGGCTGAAAGCGGCCTCTACGCGGACGCTCTCGACACCGCGATGTTCGTCCTGGGCGCAGAGTCGACGATGGCGCGTTTGGGTAGCGCGCCCGGGAACCCGACGGTGTACCTTGTCGACTCCAACATGCGTCTGGTCGGCAGTCCCGGGGCTCTCGATAAGCTGCACATCACCACTCCGCTGAGGGATGGTCGGCTTCCATGACGGCAGATCGCCCCAGCGTCATTCCCCGTGGTCCTCGGTCGTTCGCGCCGCCTCCACCGCTCGCACGAATCCTGTTCGTCCTGGGTAAAGGCGGAGTGGGCAAAACGACGGTCGCAGCTGGCCTCGCCTCAGCGGGTCGCCTCGCTGGCGTTCCGACTGCCGTCGTGGAGTTTGGCGATGGCGAATCTGGTACGCGTGCTCTCCGAAACGCTCCGCCAGGGATCCGACACGAAATCATCCAGCAAGAGGACGCCATCACTCGGGCAGCCACGCCGCTGCTTGGGTCGAGCATGCTGGCGAAGATCACACTCGGGAACTTTGCCGTGAAACGGGTCCTGCGTGCGGCCCCGGGTCTTCGTGAGCTCGCCATGCTCGATTGCGTCCGTGCGCTGGCGGATGAGAATCCCGACTTGCGCGTCATCGTCGACATGCCTGCCACCGGTCACGCAACCAGTTGGCTCACCGTGCCCGCTCAGCTTCGAGATGTCGCACGTCACGGACCGTTCCGAGATCTCTGCTCGCGCGTATCCGACGCGCTGCTCTCGCCCGATCGCGCCGCTGCCATCGTGGTGGGTATTCCGGAGCCGCTGGTGCTGCGGGAAACCGAAGAGCTAGCGCGAACGCTCGTAGAGAAAATACGTCTTCCGCTCGCGCGACTGATTGTGAACCGCGTGCCGAAGAGACTTCACGCTTCCGCGGCGGTCGCCGCGCGCGACCTCATCGCCTCGCAAGACGAAAGCATGGACGAGCAAACGCGCGATGCCGTAAAGGCTGCGCTCGCATTGCTCGAAGCTCGTAGTGCACGTGCGGACGACGCAGAGAGGGCGATCGAGCTCCTTCGCGAAATGAATGTCGCAACACCGGTCTTCATTCCTGAGCTTCCACGAGACCCCTCCGCACGATGGACGGGTGAGCTGCTTGTTGGGGAGGGTCTCTCCTGATGGGTCCGAAAGTCGTGCTTGCAGCGGGTGGTGGCGGTGTTGGCAAGACGTCGTCCTCGGCTGCGCTGGGAGTCGCTACCGCAAGACGTGGCGAGCGAACTCTGCTCGTGACCATCGACCCTGCGCGCCGTCTGGCGGACGCGTTCGGCGTCTCGATTGGCGACAAGCCACAACCGATGGACGTGCCTGGCACCGAAGGGCGCCTCCTCGCGTTAATGCCGGACCAGAACGGATCGGCCCGAGCGTTTCTGCAAGAGCTCTTCGGAAAGAACAGCCCTGCCCTCGTGCGGATGGAGAACAACCGACTCTTCAAAGCGCTTTCCGATTCTCTCGCGGGCATGCACGAGCTTGTCTGCATGTCCATCGTTGCGGAGGTTGCGCCGCGACTCGAAGTCGATCGCGTAATCATCGATACTGCGCCGTCGCGCCACGCGGTCGACTTCCTCGCCTACCCGGGACGCTTTGCGAGCTTGTTCGATGGTCGGGCGATCGGATTCCTCGCCAAGCTCAACCAAGGCGGAGGCGGTCTGGATTTCGCGCGCAAGGGAGTCGAGATGACACTCGCGAAGGTCCTCGGAGAGTCGCTCGTTCGCGACGTCGGAGATCTTTTCACTGAGCTACTCGGTGTGAGCGGGCGCTTCGTTTCGATCACGAAGGCAGCAGAGTCGCTCTTGTTTGGCCCCCACGCTCGCTACGTGCTGGTCGCCGCTCCAAGCGGAGGCGCGGTAGCAGACGCGATCTATCTGAAGAGCCGACTCGAGGTCATGCAGGTGTCGCCACATGCGGTTCTACTGAATCGCGCAGATGCGACTGCACGACCGTGGATGGTGACACTTCTCGGTGAACGTGACTTGTCTCCTGCGCTTCGCGACTCCCTGTTGATGCTCGAAGACGAGCGGGCAACCCGGAGCGAAGCCGCCGACCGTGCGTTCGATGAACTCGCGCGGAGCTTTTCGAAGCACACGATCATTCGCGTGCCCAACGTCGAGGCAGCGACTCCGCGGGACGTCGTGCTTGGGTTAGCGGACGACCTTGCCCCGCGACTAGACAAGATCATTGGCTCCTAGCCGCCCTAGTCCGCTGCGCCAGGACAACCGCGCGAACTACGGGTCGTACGTCGCGCTGCCGAACGTGCAGACGAGCGTTCCGTCTTGGACTTTGTAGAGTTCTACTGAGCTCATCCGACCGACGTAAAGATTCCCGTCGGGGCCGATGCTCATCCCGGCGAGCCGATCGACCGCGAAAATTGGCCGAGGTGCGATGTCCCAAACGCGAGCATGCGTCGCGACGTCGAACAGCACGACGCGGTTCTCTTCTTCCGTGTTCTTTACTGAATAGTGTGTGAGGGCTTTGCCTTGGAAGACATCCAAATATTCGGGCGCGCGCTCTTCGATGCTCACCGGGTCTCGCTCCGAGAGGAACGAAATTTCTGCCGCCTTCGGATCCTTAGCGAAAAAGCCGATGACCGGCACGCGGTGTCCCGCGGAGCGAAGCCCCACCGCGACGCGAACAGCGGGATCTGCGCGGTCGCTCCAACCGACGCTTACGTTCATGCCGTTTGGCCCGCGTCCTTGATGCGATGGAGAGCATGCGGTGCGGCTTCCGTGACGCACGGGTTGGGGATCGCCGGTCACGGGATTTACCAGCCAGTTACGGCCGTCGTCCGTGACCACGGTCAGCTCACCGGCTTCCCGCGGACAAATCGCCTCGACGCGTGTCGGAAGTGCTGCGAGCAAACGTTCGGTCCGCGTATCTGTATCGAGAACGTGGAGTTGGTCTCGAGCGTCTGCGTAGACCAGGAATCGCCCTACGGCCCCGAACTTCACGGATCGATACGCCTCAGAATACGAGAGCAGGCGTGCGGATTGGTACGTCTCCGTGCACGTGGTTCCGCTGATCATGACCATGCCGAGCTGGTCGCGTTCGTCGAGATACCGCACGCGAAACGCTAGGTGCGTACCGGACGAGTTGGAGATCCACACCGGCGAGCCACCGACATCGTCGAAAAGAACGCGGCTCCCTGCGGTTCCGCCAGCGCCGGTCGCGGCCTGTAGACCGGTGACGAGCTGCGAAACGCTCTGGGCCATGTTTTCGACGCCTCGGCTGCCGGTCGCGCGCGTAAACGACAGAAACGTCGCCAACGCCCCTCCGCCCAATACAGACACCACCGCGAACACGGCAGCCAGCACCGACTTTCCACGCCTTGCCCCTCGCGCAACGGTGTTGTCCGCGCGTCGTTCCGGCCCAGACTGCGCATAGGAAACCGTCCCGCAATAACGACACGCGACGCTCGTGGCCTCGTCCTCGATCTGGAGTGAGGCGCCACACTTCTTACAATCCCGCGTTTGCACGGGCGTAGATTCGCGCCAATCGGATGCGAGCGCAATCACATGTACGCGTTAGTCCGCGACAGCCGGGAACAGCTCGAGTGGCGTGCCATCCGCGCGTGTGACGGAGATCTCGAACGAGCCGCCGCGGCGGTTGCCGTCACGCACGACGATCTCGTAGCGACCGGCGCTCGGGAGATCGAATCGCGAATCGAGCTCCGTACCACCCGACGCGCCAGATAGTCCGGGCATCCAGTTGGGGTCGGGTCCGCGGAACTCGATCATCGGAGTGCTATGGCTCGCCACGACACGGATCTGCACGCTCGGGCCGCCCACGGAATTGAAGAAGAACGTCACCGACCCGCCGCGTCTCGGAAATCGCCCGCGCGTCGGCGATCGGCGTTGAAGGGCATTCGCTGCCGCGGAGGCATCCCTTGTTTGTGCAAGCGAATTCGAAACCGTGCCGCTCGACACGAACCCGAACGAGACGATGGCCAACGCCGCCAAATGACGCACGGTTCTCACGAAGCGGGTTCTGACACCGCTCCGAACGGAAGGTTCCAAACGTTGAGTTCTGTGAAGGCGAGGCGACACCTCGTGAGACCGGCTCTGGCTGTGCTATAGGCGCGCTCGGTAGTGCACTGTGACTGACGAACTCGCATCGGATCTAGCTTCCCTACGTATTGATCGCTCCGCGCCGAAACCTTCCGGTGGCTCCGGTTTTCCTGTTCGGGCCGTCGTGATTTTGGTCGTGCTCGTCGGCGCCGTCGGCGCGCTGTTTGCTGCTTGGCCTCATCTCGAAGCTCGCGTGTTCAAGACCAAGGTAAAGACCACGGAAGTGTCTCTTGTGTCTGCGACACAGGGCAGCACGACACTCACGGCTACGGGCTATGTGATCGCTGAGCGGAGCTCCAAAGTAGCGCCGAAGACCCCGGGGCGTGTTTCGCGCGTGCTCGTGGAGCGAGGCACTGTCGTTCGCGCCGGAGACGTCCTGGTCGAGCTGGAAGCGGCTGATGTCGAGAGTGCAATCGCGTCGGCTCGCGCCCGTGTCGCTGCGGCGCAAGCACGGGTCGCAACCGCGCGCGCAAATCAGGCCGAGGTCGATCAGCAAATCACGCGACGGGCTCCACTCGTCACGAGAGGCGCAGCAGCACGCTCCGAGGTCGAAGATCTCGAAGCACGCCGCAACGCTCTCGCCTCTGGAGCCACGGCAGCCACCGCGGAAGTACGCGCCGCACAAGCAGAGGTCGAATCGCTTCGAGTCCAAGCCGGGCTGCTCCGCATCTTGGCGCCGATTGATGGAACCGTTCTAGATGAGCCGGCGAAGGCCGGAGAAACCGTGGGACCAGGTTCACCCGTGGTCGAGCTTGCTGACATGACCTCACTCGTGGTTGAGCTCGATGTTCCGGAAGGACGACTGCACACCGTGAGAGTCGGGGCGCCGTGCGAGGTTGTTCTTGACGCCTTTCCCGACAAGCGCCTGCGCGGTGAAACGGTTTCGATCGGGCGTCGCGTGAACCGTGCGAAAGCGACAGTGCCCGTCCGGGTCCGACTGACCGACGCGAACGTGGATGTGCTTCCTGACATGGCCGCACGCGTGAACATTCTGACGGAGCGTGTTTCCGACGAAGCGCTACGAGCGTCCGCAAAGACAATCATCCCCAGCGACGCAGTGGTGCGCCGCGGGAGTCAAACGTTCGTCTTTGTCGTCGAGAAGTCCAAGGCAGTGCTTACGAGCGTCACGCTCGGCGCCGCCGAGAGC
>CAZWQH010000249.1:0-7688 GCA_964635815.1 uncultured Sandaracinaceae bacterium | reverse complement strand
GTACGAGTGAATGCGAGGGGACCACGGCAACGTGCATGGCCGGCGGTGTGGTTCGTTGTGGAGATCGAAATAGCGACGGTTGTCGCGAATGGGGACCTGTCGAAGCATGCGCCCCTGCGTCAAACGGAACGGGTACCTGCGTCACGGACCGTTGCGTGGTCACGTGCAACCCGACGTTCGAGCCATGCGCGCGTTCGGGATGCTGCCCGATCGCACCGCGTCTCTCTGAGTTACAGGTCACTTGCTGCTCGTCAGGTCTAGGGCCGGCTTTCGATCCGGGTATCCACGACTACACATTTTCCACAGTCCTGAGCCCTGAGATCCTTGGTGTGCGCGCCATTGCGGACCCGGCGATTCCGGCCCGCGTTCGGTTGAATGGAGCTCTTCTTGGGACCTCTGTCACGACGACGCCGGTCACACACGGAGTTCGCGTCGAGATTCTGCTCGAACGCACCGACCTCCCCACGGTGACGGCTCTGTATACGATCACGGTGACGAGTGTTCCGATTGGCCGTGGCCTAGCGCAGCGCCGGTTCGTGAAGCCGGACATCGTGACGGCGGGCGATGGTTTCGGATCCGCAATCGACTTTGCGGGCACGACGCTTGTGGTTGGATCGCCGAACGACGACGCGAGCTCCGAGGGAAGTCCGCGCGATCGCGCCCGGCCAGATAGCGGGGCTGTCTATTTGTTCGATGCCGTCCAGACCGACGCGCGCCGACAACTCGCGTTCTTCAAGGCGTCTCCCCCTGGGGATGGAGACCTATTTGGATCCTCGGTTGCCATCGGAGCGTCCCAGATCATCGTCGGAGCTCCGCTCGAAGACTCTTCGCTGAGCGGTATCGGCGCGGGAACGAACGAAGCCGCGGCAGATGCGGGCCGGGCCTACTTGTTCTTTCTCGAAACTCCTCCGTACGGATGGCGACCGCAAACCACGCTGAAGGCCTCGCACGTCACAGCAGGAGATCTTTTCGGGACCTCCGTCGACATCTCCTCAGACGGAACCCGTGCTGTGGTGGGGGCCCCAGGTGAAGACAACGGCGGTGGCGGTGTGATGCCGCCTATCAGCTCGTTCGCGGCCGACAGCGGCGCGGTTTACATCTTCAGCAACGGGGGCGGCGCGACCTGGAGCCAAGAAACCTGGATCAAGGCGCCGAATCCCACTGCAAGCGATGCGTTTGGCACTGCCGTCACCATCTCGGGTGATGGGTTGACGGTCGCCGTCGGCGCGCCGGGGGACGACGGCGCGGGACTGGGTGTCTCGAGTAGCCCTGGAGCCCGCACAGATTCGGGTGCTGTTTATGTTTATCGGCGTTCGCTGATCGGACCATGGGTTCTGGAGGCCACGCTCAAACCGATTCGCGCGCTCGATGGCGGCTCCGCTTTTGGTTCCGCGCTCGCGATTTCGGAAAACGGATCCGTGATCGCGGTGGGCGCGGAGTGGGCCGATCTCCCAGGCACGTCAACTCCACTTACGAACGCGGGCGCTGTGTATGTGTATCGGCGTTCGGCGACGGGTGTGTGGACCGCCGAAACTGAACTGCTCGCCTCGGGCGGCCGCTCGGGTGACCTGCTCGGTACGGGGATCGCGATGTCCGCGTCAGGAGCGGACGTGATTGTCGGCGCGCGCGGCGAGGACACGGGAAATGGAGCGCAGGCGCCCCCTCAGAATGATTCTGCCGGCCAGAGTGGCGCGCTCTTCGTGTTTCGCCACAACGGTGCCAGCTGGAGTCAGCGGACTTGGCTCAAGCCTTGGACGCCCCGCGCAAACGATCTGTTCGGCGCGGCCGTTGCCGTGGCTCCGAGCGGGTCGTTGGTGTTTGCGTCTAGCCCGAGCGACGATTCTTCGACCCCGGGTTTGGAAGGCATCGGAAACGGCCCCGTCGATGCAATGGACAGCGGCGGCGTCTATGCCTTCCAGTGGGAGTGAGCCGTCCCACTTGGTGGGTTTACCTCCAACTCGTGTGCCAGCGCACTGAGTGTCGCGCGCAGAACCTCTGCTCGCCTTATCGCCTCGGTCCGACCCATAACAGTGCGCATCGTCGCGGGTAGCCCGAGCAGCTTGGTGAAGAAGTGATCGATAGAGTACGAGCGATCGTCCAGGGGCCTGTCCTCTGCGAAGGGATCGTGGGCGCAGAAGAAACCCGCACCCATCGCAACACCCGTTGCTATGCAACGCATGAAGCCGATCACGCCGAGAGCTTCGAGTCGATCGGCATCTTGCAGAGCACGGCCGAGAAGAGACTCTGGGACGGCACCTCTGGAGAAGCTGTGATCGCGAACGGCATTCGCGATCTCGTCGGCATCGAGCGCGGACCACCCAAGCTCAAGGAGCAAGGCGCGTGAATGCTCGGCGGATAGTTGGCTCGCTGAAGATCGAAGCGGGGAGTCCTTGGGCACGTTGATCACGTCGTGAAGCATGGCCGCAGCGATGGCTTGCCGGTCGAGTAGCGCTCCTTCTCCACAACGAATCGTCCATAGAGCTACGCGCAGCGAGTGCTCTTGGTCGTGCGACGGGTCGTGCTTCTGGTCAGCCGCATCCTCTGCGATTCGCCTCGCGAGCGTGGTAAGCGTCGCGTCGCCGGCCACGTGCTCACGAAGATCAGCAAGCGAGGCGCCGGCTCGCGAGGGAGTTTCGACCGTCAACGGTCGCGCTCCGAGAGTCGTTTGACGTGTTTGAGCACTCGCAGATGGATGCTGTGAACCAGCGAGTCGGAGATGAGCCGCCAGTACGGCTCAGGAGCGATATCCAGCACGTAGTACGTTCGACCGATGAGTTGCGTGCGGCGATTGGGAAGGTCTACGAGTTCGAACTCGCCTCGCACACTCTTGAAGTAGTCGTTCAGGTGAGGAGGTCGAGGCCCGCCCCAGAGCGTGAGCTCTCGCAACGCGTCCGGTTGTGAGCGCACGTCGAACCCGAGTTTGTGCGGGGCGTCCCAAACGGTGATGGGCTCGACGAATGCGCCGGTGGTGAATCGGCAGTGTCGAACGGCTCCCACCCCTTGTCCCTTAATCGTCGCTCCGAGCGGGGCCGCGACGCCCAGCTTGAAGATCAGCTCGTTGAACGGCGGAAGATCGGGAAACTCGATCACATTGCGAAACACAACATTCGACGGCGCGTCGACCTCGATCATCGTCACCACTGGAGCGGGAGGGGACTTGCGCACGGGTCCTGCAAGCTCCGCGATGAGCACGAATGGAAACACACACAACGCGGTCTCGGGCAAAGCGAGTCCGACTGTCTTGACGATCATCTCCGCCATGAACCAACCAAACGTGATGGCCAGAACAGCGAGCGGGCTCGCCATGACAAAACACACCAAGCCGTCGATCGCGAAGAGAATCATCACCAGGAGCGCTAGAGAGCCGCTTGCGAGGGCGGCGACGAGCGTCGCGCGTCTGCGGGGTCTGGCGGGCGATGCGCGATGCATGGTGAGAGTCGCCACGGCTCCCACGAGAAACGGCGTTCCCATGAAGAGTGCGGCGCCGTAGGACTTGAAGAAGAAGATAACAACACTGCCCAGGACGAGCGCCGTGCACGCCCCGGCCGCGACGGATACGACCACGGCGTTACGCTGCACTACCGCGCGAGCGAACAGAGCGTCGGCGCGCGTGCCCGTGGGTGACCCTGTTGCTGATGCGCTCTGCGATGGACGAGACGCCAACGACGCGAGCGCAGCGAAGAACAGGAGGTTGGCAAACGGAAAGAAGAACAGCACGGCCAGCCATGGGGGTAATCCCGCGTCGCGAAGTCGTCGCAGCGTGAGCCAAACGCCGATGCCCATGAACGGAATCGCAACACCCCACATGGACAGCCAGAAACTCAGGTTGTCGCCCGGCCTGAACAGGGGCGCGTCCAGCGGGCTCACGTAAAAGAGCGGCGAGAATCGGTATTTGAACAGAAGCGCGACGCTCCAGTCGATGGCCAGCTTGAGGCCCCACAGAGCAAGCCCCGACACGAGAAACGGTCCGCGCGCCAGGGGTTCGATCGAGAGAGACGTGCGCGTCATCGCGCGAGTCGAGCACCGAATCTATTCGCGAGCAAATATCGCAACGTGAAAGTCTTCGAAGTACCTTCGCGACACCTGCTCCTGAGTGAGCACGAATCCCGCGGCCCGGAAGAACGAGAGAACGCGCGCTCGATTCGTGTCCTCTGAGAAGACGATGACGACGCGGCCTTTGCTTGCGAGGTGCGCAGCGCACCCCTGTGCGAATCGCTCGACCGTCTCGAGTGCGGGACCGCCGAGAAAGGCGGCTTCGTAGTGCGTTGTCGGGGTGCCTTCGTAGAAGGGGATGTTGAAGCAGATCAGATCGAAGGTTCGACCCTCGAGCGCGGAGAACAGATCCGATTCGAGGACCTCGGCGTCGAACCCGTAGCGCTCAAGGTTCGAGCGGGTGATGGCGACTGCTGCTGGGTTGCGATCGCACGCCGTGACCTGCGCGCCCGAGGCAGCCGCGAGCAGCGCGATAGGACCCGCGCCTGCGCCCATATCAAGCAGTCTCACGTTTGGGGAGACGAGCTCGCACACACGCTGGGCGAGGATCTCGCTCGACAGGAAATGAACCGGGTGAAACACACCACCACGCGTTTCCATCCGAAAACCGAGGAATGTCGTGTCCCTCACGGTGCGCAGTTGCGCCAGGACGTAGCGTTTGCGGATGGCGCGCACGACCGGCCGCGCTACCTCTGTGCGAAGTGTTTCGCGCAGTGCACCAAGCGAGGGTCGCGGAGTGTCGATTGGGCGCGTGTCCATGAGCCAAGCAGTGTTGCTCATCAATCCACGAATGACCGCGCGGCGCAACGCGCGGTTGCCACTCTCCTTGCTTCATCTTGGAGCGGTTCTCGAGGGGCGATGGCCGTGGCGGATCCTGGACGGGAATTTCGAAGACGACGTAGTCGAGATGGCGCTTCGCTGCTTGCGCGAAAAGCCGCATGCGCTTGTCGGCATTACGGTGATGCCCGGCCCGCAGGTAGGACCTGCGATTGCAATCTCGCGTGCCATCCGGTCGGCGCATCCGGACGTGCCAATCGTTTGGGGCGGATATTTCCCGACGCTCTATCCAGATGCAGCGCTGAACGCGCCCTACGTCGATCTTCTCGTGCGCGGGCAGGGGGAGGGGACACTCGTCGAGCTGCTCACTCGCGGGACGCGAGACCATGCGGAGCTCGCGACGGTGCGTGGGTTGAGCTGGAAGCGGGGGCCCGAGCGGGTCCACAACGCGGACTCGATCGCCATATCGCCGGCCTCGTTGCCGGAGCTTCCATACGAACGCCTCGGGAACGTTCCTCGATTCCTTCCCTCAAGCTTCCTGGGGAGGCGCACCGCTGTGCATCAAGCCGCTGTCGGTTGTCGGTATCGTTGCGAGTTTTGTGGCGTCGTCTCGATGTGGAACGGCAAGACCCTGCTTGATGCTCCAGAGCGGTTGCACGCGGCCGGGATGACCTTGCGAGACCGCTACGGTGCCGATGCGCTGCAGCTCGTCGATCACAATTTCTTCGACAAAGAGGATTCGACCGGACCTCTTCTCGATGCGCTCGCAAAGGTCTCGCTTCCGTGGTGGTGCTACGCGCGCTCCGACACACTGGCCGAGTTCAGCACGAACACGTGGAACCTGATCCGTCGAAGCAAGCTGCGCATGGCGTACATCGGGGCCGAGGCAGGCAGCGATACCGCGCTCAAATCGATGAAGAAGGGCACGCGCGTCGAGCACACACGGGAAGCTGTGCGGCGCTGCAAGGAGTACGGTGTGATCCCCGAGCTCTCGTTCGTGCTTGGCGGACCCGAAGATCCCGAAGGCGAGATCGAGTCGACGTTCAAGTTCATTCGCGAGCTGAAAACACTGCACTCCGAAGCCGAGATCATTCTCTATTTCTACAGCCCGACGCCTCAGCGACAGCCTGTCGCTAGCATGGTTCTTGGCGAGCGCCGAAACCGTTTGCCCGTGATGAACAGTTACGGTCCGTCGGGACCCTCACTGCCAACGACTCCCGAAGAGTGGACTGAGGAGAAGTGGGTACGCTGGGTCTGCCACGAAGATGCACCGTGGCTCTCCGAGCGCATGCGTCAGCGAATTCGAAGCTTCACTCAGGTAGTCGCGTGCAGGTTCCCGACCGTTCAAGACACTCGAGCAACGCCAATGCAGAAGAGCGTGCTGCGTAACTTAGCGCGATGGCGCTACCGCACCGAGCGCTACGACAGACCGTGGGAGCTCGAGCTCGCGCAACGATTCATCCGGTTGAAGGACCCCAAAGTAGAGAGTCTCTGAGATTCGCTCGCGAGCCCGTTCGATGCGCTTCCAGCTCGGAGTTGCTCCCCACTGCGCTTGGGCGTTCTTGGGCAGCACAACGAGGCAGGCGAATCGCGACGGTGCTTCGCAACCAGCCAACGATTCATCCCACGCCGCATCGGACACGCTGAACGCTTCTATGACACCGACGCGCGGGAGCCGTGCGTGGATGGCTGCGGCAAGTGTGAGCGTGAAGACACGTAGCGGAACATGGGTCGCTTGGCTGCGGACCTGAAGCGATTTCAGGTTGGCGCGTTCGCTCGCGGCCTGTCCGTGCATCCTCAGCGCTTCTCGACTCGAGCCGAAAATTCCGCTGATGAGAAGGAGCGCGACCGCGACGTACTGATGCTTGTGATTCTTGATCCGCACGATGCCAAACGCGGCAAGAGTCGTGAGTGCGGGCATCGAGAGTAACCAGAACCGTGGGTTGTGCTCGGGTAGACCAACCACCAGGAGCATCGAGGAGGCGATCCAGGCAAGTGGCATGAAGAGCACTTGAAGCTGCGTGCCCGCACGCGAAGTGCGCGCCGGTACGAGCGCAGCAATGAGCGGTACGACAAGTCCGAACATAGCGATCCCGGGCCTAGCGAGATCGAGCGCGTATGCGGCCACAAGCGGCATGCTCCAACGTTGTCGTCCGTCGATGGACGCGGTCGTGGACGCGAACATGTTGAGCACACTCCACCTCGCGCCGACCGGATGATCCGTAAACGTCTCTGGACGGACGTCCATGAGGAGAAAGAAAAGCACACCGCCGAACGTGCACGCGCCCACGAGGATCCCTTTGAGCGCGCTCGGACGATCACGTCGACACGCAGTTACTGCAGTCGCGCAGATCACCAGAGCGACCGTGGGCGCTGCGCCATAGCGAGTAGCAATCGCAAGCGCCCCAAAGAGCCCATGAAGCGCTGCGATCGAGAGCGCGCTCTGCCGTGCTGTGAGGCGCTCGATGAACAACAGACCCGTCAGTGCGGTAGCGAGGAGAAGAGCGAGTCCTTGAGCGTCTGACATGAGTGCGAACGTCGAACGCATGAGCAGGCTCGTGACCGCCAGCAGGCTCGCAGAGAAGAGCGCGATCCGATGGGCGTCTTGCGCGCTCCCGCGAGAAGCGATCACGCGAAGCCACGATCGAACTACGAAGAAGCACAGTACTGGGCACGCGGCCCCGACCATGGCTGTAAATGCTCGAGCGAAGCGATCACTCTCGCCGGTCAGCTTTCCGACGACGGCGAGCACGAGCGGGTATCCCGGCGCGAAGCTCGGAACGATTGGGGCGCAGCAGTCTTCCCACGGATACCCATACGTAAATCCGCGTCCATGGATAAACGAGAGCGCGAGGTCCCAGTACCCATACGGGTCTTGCCCGTAGCGTGCCGGCACGTCGAAGACCGTGACGAGGACG
>CAZWQH010000248.1:0-7757 GCA_964635815.1 uncultured Sandaracinaceae bacterium | reverse complement strand
GGAGACGCGCCGTTTGGAAGAGTTCGTAGCAACCGCGTTTCGAATCGCGACGACGGGAGTACCGGGTCCTGTGTTCCTCGAGATGCCGATCGACGTGCTGATGAACTACGCGGCAGAGAGCCAGATTGTCCGACCCACGCACTATCGAACAGCAGAACGTCCGGCACCGAGTCCGAGCGCAATCCAACGCACCGTCGAGCTGCTCGAGAAGGCTCAGCGGCCTGTGCTGGTGCTTGGCTCGCAGCTTCGATGGTCGGGATCAAGTGCGACCGTCGCGCGCGCAGCGTTGCGGGGTCTGTTGGATCGTTTTCCGATGCCCACGTTCTTGAACGGGCTTGCGCGCGGCGCACTCGAAGACGGGGACCCGTGCATGTTCACGCGATCCCGAAAGTTCGCAATCGCGGAGAGCGACGTGCTCGTGATTTGCGGAACGCCTTTCGACTTTCGTCTCGAGTACGGCCGTGTGATTCCAGAAACCACAACGGTGATCCAGGTCGACCTAGACCCAACCGAAATCGGGCGAAACCACGGTGCCCATGTCGGCATTCCTTCGGACACAGGCGCATTTCTCAGCGCGATCGCGTTAGCGCTTCCGAAGAAAGACGGTTCCGCGTGGCTGGCTCAAGTTCGAGCAAGCGAAGACAAGTCGCGCGGCAAGATGCGGCTCGAAGCCGAGAGCGATGTATCCCCACCGAATCCACTCCGCGTATGCGCGGAGCTCGCCAAGTTCGTCGACGAGGACACGATCGTCGTCGGCGATGGCGGTGATTTCGTCGCGACTGCTGCGTACTCGCTTCCGATTCGTTGGCCGGGCGTGTGGATGGATCCTGGACCACTCGGCACGCTCGGAGTTGGCCCAGGCTACGCGATGGCCGCAAAGCTCGCTCGACCTGGGTCGAAAGTGATCATCGTGTACGGCGACGGTTCGTTCGGCCTTCACGCGATGGAGTTCGAGGCGATGGCCCGTCAGGGGATCAAGGTCGTGGGCGTCATCGGCAACGATGCCGCGTGGACGCAGATTCTCCGTGGACAGCGCGACATGTTCGGCGATGCACGAACGCCTGCGACGAAACTCGCGTACACCCGCTACGACCTGGTGGCGGAGGCGGTGGGCGCCCGCGGCTTTTTTGTCGAGCGCGCGGAGGACATCCGCCCGGCGCTCGAGGCGGCATTCGCGTGTGCGGAGCCCGCGCTCGTGAATGTGAAGATCGGTAGCAGCGATTTCCGCAAGGGCGCGATCAGCGTCTGAGCTGAGAAAATCGGACGTTGCTCGCTCCGGGTCAGGTGGGCCGCTCGGGGTCGTTCACCCCGCAAATGCGGCGCAGAGAATTGAAAGGGATGGCGCCGCGCGGGGTTCACTCATCGCTCGTGTCCAATCGGGGGTTCAAACAATGTTCCGATTGGCACTCGCGGCGTCCCCTCGAACCCACCTGCCCTCGCTCGCGTCGTCGGCAGCACCCCAGATCGAAATCGCATCAGGTTCGCGCAGCGTAAAGTCGTGCGACACCCCACATTGAGAGCGCGGGGCGTCCTATTGGCGCGAGAAACAGCCAAACAAGAGTGGTCGGGCGATCTTGTCCTGTGGGGAAACGCGACGACTATTCGCCGACTGGAGCTGGGTGGTGGGTTGTGAGAGGTAGCTGAGGATTCGATGCCAGCCACCGTTCTGATCCCTAACCGCTTCAGTCGACGAAGCGAGCGAGGGCTGGGTGGGTATGAGGGGCGATCGCGAATGCCAATCGGCTGGCCGGCGAAACCTCCGATTGGCTGAGCGACGAGTGAACGCGCGCGGCGCCATCGATCCAGTTCTCTGCGCCGCATTGCGCGTGAACGTCCCCGATGCCCACCTAGCCCGTCAGCGAGCGCCCACCAACCGCAGCGAGCTCCGCACCCTTCAGATCGGTCGTGCGAGAGCCTCTAGTGACTTGCGAGTCGGCGGGGCCAGCGGAGGATCGATCGCCTCCTTCAAACACGACGCAGCAAGCTTCGCTGCGTTCGCCACGTGATCTTTGAAGAGCGCATCGACATCCTTATCGGGAGTTTGAATGCGACGCTTCTTCGACCCGCGCTTCAACGGCACGCGCCACTGACGAAAGACGGACTCGAACTGCTCAGGCAGCTTCCCGCGGCGAAGCAAATCGTAGATCGCGAACGCGAGCTGCGCGCCGAGAGGGACGTCGCCCGGCTGGCGATCGAGAATCGAGAGCGCAGCCTCCTCGAGCATTTCCTCGCTGCGCTCGTCTGGATGCTCGCTCGCCGCGTGTTCCAGATACGCTGCGGTCAGGAAGACTTCCCACGCGAACGGGCGGGGGTCTCTCTCGCCCGCATGCTGCAATACGCGATCAATATCGATCGCGAACGCGGCCATATGAATGTATGGCGCGCCGTACTTCAGCGCGAGCGCGCGATCCATGATCGTGGGCGCGCCGAGTCGATCGCCGCGTTCGGAAAGAACGCCGAGAGAGCTCCTGCTAGTGAGAGATTTCTTCACGGGCGCGTCGATTCATAGCACGGAGACAGGCCTGTAACGTTGACACCCGAGCGTCGCAGTGGTTCAACAGCCCCACATGTTCACGCTTCTCCAAGTCGCCGCGCACGCCCCGAAAACACTCGACCCCTGGCAGCTGATTCTCAGCGCGTCTCTCGTCGTGAAAATCGTGATGGCGCTGCTCGCGGGCATGAGCATCGCGTCGTGGTTCATCATCGGCGCGAAGCAGTTCCAGCTCTGGCGCGCGTCGCGTGAGAGCGCAAAGTTTCTCGAGCTCTTTTGGTCACGTGAGCTTGGCAACACGTGGAGCGCAGAGCGTCTCGAGAACATCTACTCGCGCTTGTCGACGCTGCC
This sequence comes from uncultured Sandaracinaceae bacterium, assembly GCA_964635815.1. Classification (GTDB taxonomy): domain Bacteria; phylum Myxococcota_A; class Polyangia; order Polyangiales; family JADJQN01; genus CAZWQH01. The sequence goes on along the minus strand of CAZWQH010000248.1, from coordinate 4,915 downwards.
AAACTCGCCGATCGCGCGCGTGTTCCATTCGGGCTACGTCGAGCTCGCCAAAGTCACCGGGGCCGATGGCGACAGCACGGTCTCCGACGCTCCCGTCGAGGACATCGAGAACATCGATCGCGCGCTGAAGCGCTCTGGCAACACCGAGATCACGTTGCTTGAGAATCTCCTTCCGTTCCTCGCGACCAGCGGGTCGACTGCGCCGTTCATCGGACTCTTCGGAACGGTCTGGGGTGTCATGAACTCGTTCATCGGCATCGGCAATCTCGGCAACGCCAGCCTCGCGGTAGTGGCTCCTGGTATCGCCGAAGCTCTCATTGCCACCGCCATCGGACTGGCCGCCGCGATCCCCGCAGTCATGGCGTACAACTACTTCCTTCGAAAGATTCGCGTCCTTGAGAACGAGCTCTCGTCGTTCCATAGCGACTATCTCAACATCGTACGTCGACATTTCCTTCGAGGTTGATCCATGGGAATGAGCTCATCAGGCGGCAGCGGCGGTCGCAGCGCGCCTCTCTCTGAAATCAACGTCACGCCTCTCGTCGACGTCATGCTCGTGCTTCTCATCATCTTCATGGTGAGCGCCCCGCTCCTGACCACTGGTGTTCCGGTCGACCTTCCTTCCGCACGCGCACCCGCCATGGAAATGGACCAAGAGAAGTTGCTGCTTACCGTGACCGCCGATCGAAAGGTGTACCTCGGGGAGAACGAGGTTCCGTTCGAGCGCCTCGAGGAAGTCCTGACAAATAACGTGCGAATTCGTCGTGAGCGGGAGCTTTATGTGCAGGCGGATGAGACCGTTCAGTACGGCTTCCTCGTCAAAGTGTTGGCAATCGTGCGACGCGGCGGTGTGGAGAAGCTCGGATTGGTTACGGATCCGCTCGGAGGCGAGGCCGTTGATGTAGGTGCTGCACCTGCGGGAGGGAGCTGACTACTTTGTCCACGAACCGCAGATTCTCGGAGCGCACGTGAGCGCTGCATTCGCACGACGAAGCGCGCTCGATGGAGCATCGCTGGACGGCGGGCAGTGGTTCGCTGGAGTTTTCGTTGCAATGTTCGTGTGCGTCCTTGCACCTGCCGGTATCGCGATTGCGATCCGTTCCGCACAGGCCGCGATGGCCGGCGCTCAGGGTAAGAAAGACGAAGCACGCGCACGCGCGGTCGTAGAAGCGCGTTTCGTGAAGCTCGGCAAGGTGTTCGATCCGCGGCAGCTTCCGAATCGACGTGTTCCACCAAAGGTGACCGCGCCTCCTCGTGGCATTGTCGTGTCGAAGAACATGAACCCCGAGCAGATCCAGCTACCCGACGCTGCCGTGCCGGCCCAAGCGATTCCCGACAAGATGGTGCGCAACCTTTTTCATCGCATCGAAGCGTTTGCCGAGCTCGAGCAGCAACGCGAGATGGAAGGACACCCGGAGGGGATCGACGAAGGCACCGAGACCGAGGCTCGGGCCGGCGATGTCTATCGCGGACAGTTGTACATCTTCTTCAGACGTGGTTGGTCGGTTCCTACGGTGCTGAATCCAGACGAGATCCGAGGCTTGCGTACAACGGTGACCATCGCAGTTGCCGAGGACGGTCGCCTGGAGAACGTGCGCATTCGACATGAGAGCGGAACACCGCTCTTCGACCAGTCCGTTGTCGACAACATCGAGAACCTGATTCGCTCGGGGGCCTCGATCCCGGAGCCTCCGCCCGAGGTTGCAGCCGAGTTTCTTGGGAAGAGCCTCGACATCAACTTCAACGGCCGCGACGCTCGCTAACAAGGCTGTAGCCAACACTCAAACTGCACGCGCGCATCTGGGGTTTGAAACAAAACCTCGTGCCCATCCTCGATGTCGTCCTGGGCAACCTGCGTGACAGCGCGCCCGAACCCGCCGGGCCTGTTACGACGACCCCCTCCACGTAGTTGTGCGAGGGGAAGCCACTCGTCGACTCCCGGATAGCGATCGTCCAACTCGTCGAGAATGTCTCCTTGGACGTCCAAGCCAAACGCCGCGACCATGGGATTGGCGACCGGCAACGGAATGTAATTGTCACGTATGCCTTGGAAAATGAGCATGCGAGGTGCTCGCTCCAGAAGCATCTCGGCGTAGACCTGCGGGTCCGCCGACTCCGCTGCCCACTGAAGGAGGTTCAAGATCGGGTGTGTCTCATCGAGGTACCCCGCGTCCACGCCTGCAACGACCGCTGCCACCGGCCGCGTCGGAAGTGGGCTCTCTTTGTGGACGACATTCTCGATCCAACTCGTTCCTGCCCCGCTCATCACCAACGCGTGAACACGCGGTTCGAGCGCCGCCAACACGGGAGCGATGGTCGCACCCATGCTGTGACCGAAGAGCGTGACGTTCGATCCGTCGAGCGTGATTCGGGGCAGCGCCCCTTCGCATGCGCGAGTGTCGACCTCGAGGCTCTCGAGAGCGCGCGCCATCCGTAGACCTTCCAACGCCGATGCGAGCAGGTTCGCTCGCGCCGCGACGATGTTCACGATGTTGAAGATCAACAACTGCTCGTCCGAGCCGTCGAGGTTCCGAGAGCCGCCAAGCGGACCGTCCCAGGTCACTCCCACGTAACCGGCTCGCGCGATCTCGGTCGCAAGGCCAGAACCGGGGGCAGTCGCTCCACCCCGCACCTCGCGACGTCCGCGATCCACCAGAGGGCGATCTCCGCCCGCGCCTACGCGGAGGAACAACATGGTTCGCGCCGTCGCAGTGCGCATGTTTCGCGGTACGGTGATGAACACCCGCGACCTCTCACGACGCGTCGGAGAGAGGTGTCCATCGACGTAGTGAAGCCCGCCGCCCGTAGTTGCATACGGAGGCTGCCCTTCTTGAAAGCTGTCGAACGTGATCGCCGATTCGAACACGCAGTAGTCCACGAACGTGTCGATCACCCGGGGAGCCTCCAGCGTGAGCTTCGGCAGGAGCGCGATGTCTGCTCGCGCAGCGAGCAACTCGTGACGAGGATCACCCGTCGTAAACACGGTCATCGAGGCAATGCCCTCGCGTGGCAAACCAGCGCGCTGCAGCACTGCAAGCGCCCGGTCGTGCTGTGTCCGCGTATCGGCCGACCACCCCTCGACCGATTCGCCGCGAAGAACTGCATCGAGCGCAGGTCCGATGCGCTCGGAATCGCGAGTGCCGCGGACGGCGATCACATAGGTCGCGTTCGCGGAGAACGGAAGCCCAGACAGTGGACGTACGTTGAGGACGTTCGCTCCGTACTTCGGATCTTTCACGCGGTCCCAGACGATCGGGTGAAACACGACGGGGAGGTCTGGCCCCTCTACACGGATCGCGACGACTGCGTCCGACGGGGCGGGGACCGCGGGCCCCAAACGTGGAGGGGGGATCTCGCGCAGTCGAAAGTACGCACCAGCACTGAGGCTAGCCCCCTTGGACTGTTCCAAAATTGCGACGAGCGTCCTCGGAAGTGCCTGTGCGCCCTCGCCAAGTATCTCGCGCAGCGAATACCTTTGATCCGCGCGCACACGGTGTAGTCCGGGGAACGGCGTATCGAAGAACCTAAGTGCGGCGATTTGGTTGCCCGAGAGCGATGCGCCATCCTGCGCTACCCCGGCGTCCTGCCGCAGAACCTTCGCGCCGTCCGTACAAGCTGTCGCCATCACGCCACACACGGTGCTCGCTAGCGCGAAGAAAGTTACGCGATGAGGTGGTTGCGAGCTCCAGACCGTTCTCGGCAACGGGGCAAGTCCAGTGCTACGGTCGGGCATGCTCATGCCACGCGTTGCATTCTTTGCTTCGTGCCTTTGCGCGTTGTTGATCACTGCGTTTGCTTGGTTCGACGGCTCCACTGCTCGTGGACAACAGCAACGGCCTCAAACTGGAGGCGGGACGACCGAGCAAGGACCGCTTCCGGAGTCTACGGCAGTCCTCGAGATCGACAATCCGCAGCGCGCTCTCTATCGCATCGCGATTCCCGCGCCTCGTGTGGCGACCGGAGCTGCGACTCAAGCCGAAGAGGTTTCATCCGTAATGGGAAACGATCTTCGCTTGGTATCGCTTTTCGAAGTTCTCGATCCGCGCGCCTTCCTCGCCAACCAGAACGAGGGGCTTACGATGAACCCTACTGCTTGGACGACGGTGGGCGCACAAGGCGTGGTCAAAGGCGAGCTGCGAGGCACCACACTCGAGCTGCGTTTCTATGAAATCGCGCGCGGCGCGACTGCCGCGATCACCAAGACGTACACAGGCGCGGACATGCGCGCGCATGCTCATGACTTTGCCAACGAGATCGTTCGCTTACTGACCGGACAAGCTGGTGCGTTCGGCACGAAACTCGCGTTTGCGCGCAGGGTCGGCCCGTCCCGCAAGGACGTGTATGTCGCCGACTTCGACGGACACAACGTCGGTCGCGTCTCCTCTGGCGCGGGGGTGGCGATGCTTCCGAACTTCGGTCCCGGCGGCATCTGGTACTCCGTGCTCGGTGCCACAGGCATGTTCATCACGCGATCGGGCAACGGAGATCGTCCCATCATCGGCGGGAGTGGCCTGAACATGGGGGTCTCCGTGTGCGGAAGCCGTGCGTACTTCGCGAGCACGCGCGACGGCAACTCTGAAATCTACTCCGCGCGAACGGACGGGAGCGATGTTCGTCGCATGACCACGAGCCCGGGGATCGACGTTTCACCTGCATGCGGACCTGGCGGGCAGATCGCATTCGTCTCGGATAGACACGGCGGCCCACAGGTCTTCGTAATGGATGGCAGCGGCGGTGGTTCGCGGCGCGTCACGTTCCGCGGCTCGCACAACCAAACACCTGCATGGTGTGGCCGGGCGGATACCCCGCTGATCGCGTTCACTGGTCGTGACGCGGGCATGGACGTCTTCACCGTCAATGTTGCGACAGGCGCATACACGCGTCTCACGCAGGGCCAGGGCGTAAACAAAGACCC
>CAZWQH010000247.1:0-7770 GCA_964635815.1 uncultured Sandaracinaceae bacterium | reverse complement strand
ATGTGGCTCGCGAATGCCGGCGAGTTGCTAAGAGCTCACGGCTCACTCGAATCTGCGTTCGTATCTCACGCGCCGGAGCAAGAGCAGGAGCGCCTCCTAACGTGTTTGACGCATTTTGCAGACGACCTGCGAATCGGACGAGCTCTCGCTCAGACGCCGTCTCGCGGCATGGCGCATCTCATCCCGGACGTCCGGCGCGGGAGCGCAGCCAAGAGGCTCCTTCTGTTTCTGCGCTGGATGGTGCGCCCCGATGACGGGACCGACCTCGGGGTTTGGAAGGCGGTGTCGCCAAGTGAGCTTGTGATTCCGGTCGATGTTCACATCCATCGGATGGCAACTAACCTCGGGCTGACGACGCGGCGCGCTGCGGACATGCGAACAGCACAGGAGATCACAGCGCGCCTACGAGCGCTCGATGCGTCCGATCCCGTCAAATACGACTTCGCGCTGTGCCACATGGGCATCTCGCGAGCGTGTCTGAGCAAGCGCGACGCGTCGTGCCGGTCATGCGTGCTTCGCCCCGCGTGCGTGCATCATGTTTCGAAACCGCGGAGTCGCTCTTCGAGCTTTCGAAGGTCTTCTTCGGTGTGAATCTCGGGGCCGAGCTTGATCGCGTCGCCTTCGTCAAAAACCAGAATGCCGTGATCACGCATCGCCGCGAGCGCGTTCTCGAGCTTGGGGCGGGCGACTGACTCGCGGTGCTCGATGTCCCCTGCCAGGTGCATCGTTTCGCCCTCGTTCTGTGCGCGCTTCAGCCACTCCTTCTTCGACATTGGCGTTTTGAGTGTTGCGGCAGCTCGCAACGCGACTCGATACGCCTCGAAGTACGTCTGCATGATCGCCGTGTAGGTGTCGATCAGCGCGATCTTCGCGGGCCGAATTCCAAGCTCGGTTCGCTCGAGCTCTCCAGCTCCGATCATCAGATTGAGCGCGTCGTCGAAGATTTCGTCGAACGTCGCGTCCGCGCGATACATGAACTCGTACTTGTACACACGCGACAGACGACGGACTCGCTCACGCAGTACACTTTCCTCGGCTGGGATTTCCCCGAATTGGAGAGCGCTTGCGATCAGCGAGCTCGCGACGAAGAAGTGGATGATGTTGTTCTTGTAGTACTCGAGGGCCAGACGTCGGTCGTCCGGGATCTGGTAGATGGTGTTTGGACCCTCGCCATGCTCGAGGACTAGGCGCGCGTCGAGAAAGAGGTTGAGAGCCTCCATGATCGCCTCGGTCCGCAGTTGGGTTTCGCCTCCGTTCGCCTGTTGGAGCGTGCTCGCTAGCGGCGCACTGCGGGCCCGGAGCGCGTTCAGAAGCATCTCTGCGCGCTCCAGAAGCTCTTGCCGGCGCAATCCTCGGCGCCGGTTCGTGAGCAGCACGGTCGCGGTTAGCGCTGCCGGTGTCACCACAGTCGAGCGATCGATTTCGTGGACGACGCGGTGCGCGATCTTCTGCACCAGCGATCGGCGCTCGACAGGCGTGAGCTCTCGTCGCGGCGTGTCGCTCGTGTCACCGGTAACTTCTCGCACCACATCATCGAACTTCAGGAGCTCTCCGAACTGCACGTAGAGCCGCCCGTACCGAGAACGGAGAACCTTCGAGGTTCGAAGAAGCCCTCCAAGATTCTCTTCCTTCTTTTTCCCACCGCTGAGCTCGCTTACGTACGACTTCTGTTCGACGATACGCTCGTAGCCGACCGAGATCGGAACGAAGTACAACGGCCGAGTCGTGATTTCGAGCGATGCGTCGACGACCATGCTCAACAGGCCGAGCTTCGGGGGCAACAGTTTGCCTGTTCGAGAGCGTCCGCCTTCGAGAAAGAACTCGATCGAAAAGCCCTCGATCATCAGCTTGCGGATGTACGCGTCGACCAGCGCGGCATAGAGTTTCTTGCCTCTGAACGAGCGCTTGATGAAGAACGCGCCGCCCCATCGCAGCACGGGCCCGAGGGGCCAGAAGCTCAGATTCTCACCCGCGGCAATCAGCGGCGGAGACATCGCGTACTGATAGAGGACGTCAGAAAGCACGAGGTAGTCGATGTGACTCTTGTGGCTCGGTAGAAGGATCAGGTTCCCTTCGCGCGAGGCGCTCCTTAAGCGCTCGATGCCTTCTTTGTCGACGACCAGTCCGTCGTAGATGCGGTTCCAAACTCGATCGAGTCCCGCGCGGAACATGCTGATGACGATTTTGTCCGGCGCGGCTTGTAGCTTCTTCAGCTCGCGGATTGCCTCGCGTTCAACATCGGCGACCGTCTTGTGAGTCGACTGCGCCGTTTGTTCGAGGAGCCGTCGAATACGGGGGGACCGAAGCATTTCGTCGCGAAGGCGCTGCGGTGTTTTGTCGTGCGGACCGATCACGACGGTGCGCTCGCGTTCGATTCTGCGGAGCATCGCGATGCGAACCTTTTGTGCAGCCTCGGCATCCGTGAGCTCTTGATTCGCCTCAAGGAACTCAAGCAAATCGAAAGGCGCGCCCGTCCGAAGCTTTACGTTCCGGTAGTTCACCAAGAACTGGAGAAGCGTGCGGATCTTGCCGGGGTTGTCGATTGGCCCGAAGACGACGTCCCAGATCGACCAGCGTTTGTTCGGCGGGAGCACGGACCAAACGAAGGTTTGCGGAACCAGAAGAATGGGCCGCTGCATCTTGCGTTGCTCGACGACCAGCGTTTGGATCAGGTCGACTTCGAGCGCGCGGCCTTTGCGCTTGGGAGCCATTACATTGGGCGGCTTCCGCAAGAACATCAGCGCGCTGTGACCGCTCCCGACGACGGACGCGAGCGCTTGATCTTCCGGGATCTGCGCGCGGAAACGCAGACGTCGTTCACCTCGACCAAAGGGCTCCAGGATCCACAGGCCGACGTCGTTCACGAAGCGCAGAAGCGGCAGGCCGAACTGTTGCGTCAGCCAGTCGAGACACAGAAAATCCAGAAACGAGATCGTGCGCATGACGTACACGACGACGCCGCGCTTCGCGGAATCTCGGACGGCGGTGGCCCATCCGTCATCGATCTTGATGTGCGAAAAGAACCGAGCGTAGAACCAACGCAGAAAGCGCGGCGGCTTCGGACGCTCCGGAAGCGTGAGCTCGCGCGGATCGCTTGTCGGTCGCGGCGCCGGGTCCACCGCATGGTTAGCACCCGTCATTGCGGTCACAACGTATCAACGGTTTGGCGTTTTCGCTATTCCAGCTCGTCAGAACGAGGCGATTACCGTTCGTCGCTCGTTGCGTCCTACGGCGATACCGTCGAAGCGGCGTTCCGTGGCTCGATGACGCACCACGACGTCGTAGGTCCCGACGCTGATATGTGTGCCGACGCCGGACCCGATACGCCCGATCGATTCTCCGTTCCGCATGATGGTTGCCATCCCGGTCGACGCTTCTCCTGCGACATCGACACGCACTTCGAGCACCCCGGTCTGAAAATCTGCCGAAACGATCGCTTCGCGGCCTGTCGGACGCACTGGAAGCGTGACCGTCGGTTCATCGATAGCTCCGGGAAGCTTCAGCCGAACCTCCGCGATTCCCGAAGGCAACGTGATCGCACGCCCGCACGGCAGGAATTCACCTTCGTTGAACGACACCATGCCGGGTGCGGTTTCCCCATTCTCCGTAACTGAACATCGGAGACGTATATCGCCAGACTGTGCGGCAGAGCGCGTGGGGGTGCTCGCCAGCCAGGCTACGGCGAGGAGTGCGAATGCACCGGCCGCTGTAAGAAAAGAACTGCGTGCGCGGCGGAAATCGAGCATGGTCCACCTCTTACCGGGATTTCGACGCCGCTGCTAGCGGTCGAATCCCCGCGATTCGGCAGGGGTAGTTGACACTGGCGATTCATCACGCTAGGAACGCATCCCTTTTTCGGGAAAATCTCATGGCTCAGGCTTCAACAGAATCAGCAGCAACCACGTCTCGACGTGATCCCAATTCCACTTTCGTTGCAACCGAGAGTGACCTTTCCCGCAAATGGTACGTCGTGGACGCAGAAGGTCAGCCTCTGGGTCGACTCGCCTCGCGCATCGCGCACGTGCTTCGCGGCAAACACAGCCCGCAGTTTACGACGCACGCCGACGTCGGCGACTTCGTAGTCGTGATCAACGCCGAGAAGGTGAAGCTCACGGGCGACAAGCTGAACGCGAAGTTCGCCGTCAGGCACTCTGGTTATCCAGGCGGATTCCGCTCGCAGCCGTATGCCGAGGTTCTCGAGCAGCGCCCGTCGTACGCGGTGGATCGCGCCGTTCGCGGCATGCTTCCGAAGACTCCATTGGGACGTCGGATGCACAACAAGCTCAAGGTCTATGCAGGTGCAACGCATCCGCACGCGGCCCAAAAGCCCGAACCCATGCCCGCTTTCTGAGCTGTACGAACTGACTTAACGAAGAGATTGAAATGGCGAGACCGAAACAGATCGACGGACGATTCTACGGAACGGGCAAGCGCAAGAACGCTGTAGCTCGCGTGTTTTTGCGAAACGGCAACGGCGTAGTTACCGTCAACGGGCGAACGCTCGAGGCGTACTTCGTGCGGGAGACCTCACGAATGATCGTGCATCAGCCGTTCGATGCGCTTGAGCGCACCGCAAAGTACGATGTGATGTGCTCGGTGCGTGGCGGCGGTGTTGCCGCGCAAGCCGAAGCCGTTCGACACGGGATCAGCCGCGCACTTTTGCTTCTCGATGCCGAGACGCGGCCCACCCTCAAGAAGGCGGGCTACCTGACACGCGACGCGCGCAAGAAGGAACGCAAGAAGCCGGGCCAGCCTGGTGCTCGCAAGCGTTTCCAGTACTCGAAGCGCTAAGCAACGGTTGGTCATTTGGCTTGAGCCGGGCTTTCGTCCTCGCTCAAGTCAGTCATTTACCAAAGCGTAACTCCCTCCGTTCGCTGCGGGCGCGCTCAGGCTGAAGCCAAAGCACCCACCCGTTGCTGCGTGTTACTCGTGGGCATGAGGATCCTCCATATCAGCGATGTCCACGTGGGTTTGCCCGCGAAGGACTTGCTGTTCGCGGAGTTTCATCCAAAGCGCGCGGCAGGTGCGCTGAACCTCGCGTTTCGACGCGGCCCGCAATTCGCGGAAGCCGAGTCAAAGCTTGCGAAGCTCGCAACGTTTGCGCGCGAGCAGAACGTCGACCTCACGATTGCGAGCGGAGATTTCACGGCCGTCGGAACGCTCGAGGAGATGACGCGTGCGACTGAAGCGCTAGCTCCGTTCACGAGAGTAGGGCGTGGGCTCGTCTGCGTTCCCGGCAATCACGATGTCTACGTCGATGAGCCTGCGAAGGATCGATTCGCAGAAGTGTTTCGACGCCGACTTGGGGAGCACGTGCTTCCGAGCGTGTTGCGGGTCGACGCCGACATAGCAATCGTGTGTGTGGATACCGTTCGAAGCAATCCGCAGATCTGGCGGTCATCAGGTTTGGTAGGCCAAGCAAAGCTCGCCGAGCTTGCTCGCTCGATTGATGAGCTCAACGCGGAAGGGCGGCTCATTCTGGTCGTCGGCCACTACGCTCTACGTCGAGCGGACAACACGCCCGACAGCGCGCTCCACGGACTCGTCGACGCCGAGCAACTGATCGGCGTGTTGGCGAACGTTCGTCGAGGTGCGTATCTGCACGGGCACATTCATCACCGCTATCAATTGCCCAAACCTCTGCTGCCCATCCAAACGTTTTGCGCAGGTAGCGCAACGCAAGCAGGACGCGAGGGGTTCTGGCTGTACGACCTCGCGACTTCGCCAGGCGGAGCTGCGATGTCTGCGACTCCGGGTGCGTTCGAGGAAGGTGCGTACGCGCTACGCCCCTCGACTGCGGTGAAGCTCGAGCTTCTCTAGGTATTCCGCTCAGTCCTGCGTTCGAGCTGCCGTTTTGTGGACGTGCGCTCCCGCGCTCCTGACAATGGCGGGGAACAGAAGCAGGTAACCATGGAAGCGTCTCAGTTCACTTCGCGCACGGATGTATTCGAAGACTTCACAAGCAACACGATCGATGACCTCGATATCGATGTGCTTATTGAAGGTCGCGTCGACTTGCGTCGCTACGTAGGGCGCCCGTTTCTCACGCTGGCCGACTCTCTGATGGAGCCCGTGCAACTCGTGGTTCGCGATCTCTCAACGAGCGGAGCGTGGATCGAAACGCCGATGCTCTTCGACGTGAACGAGCACGTGGTGTTGGACCTCGAGAACGAGACGTTCATTGGTCGCGTCGCGCGCGTGAGCTTTGGTCGACGGACATCGGATCACAGCGCCGGAGTCGGTGTTGTTTTCGATCAACTAGAAACCACCCAAAACGGCGTGCTGAACAAGCTGCTGCGCTTGCAGCCTCCGCCGCTTCCTCGGGTGGCTGCGGCGATGGAGGACAATGTCATCGAACTCGACTTCTCGGACATGATCCCGATCGATTGGGTGGATCCAGAGGACGTCCAGTTCGTCGCGTAGCGCTCGCGAAACGGGCTTAGTCGGCGTGTGCGTCGTCGTTCAAGTAAGCGATCGTGCGGACGAGTTCTACGACCTGTTCGCGTTCGTTCGCAGTGAGCTCGCTGAACTGCACGCCCATTCCTGGATTGATGTTCTCGCCGATCGGATTTACTGGGTTGATCCAGACGACGAGTCCGGCGAGGTCGAAAGAGCCTCCTTCGGGCGCAGCGAAATGAAGATGGAGATGCGTTCCGATCGGTAGCGGATTGTCGGAGCGAATGAAGATCCCCATCTCGGAGATGTTTGTGATGTAGGAGAAAAGGAAGTTCTCACCGGATTCGATGTCGACCGAGAGGCACGTGTCGTAACGTTCGTGAAGTCTTCGGTTGTCCGACATCCGCTGCTCCTCGCTATCTCACATCGAGGTCACCAGCGTGAACGCGGTTGTCCGTGTTCACCGCCGGGTTGTAGTTGGGTGCGCGGACCACGCTCAGTCGCCGTTCCTCGCCGAGATACCACCCGATCATCATCTGGTATTTCCCGGGTCGGAAATTCGCGGGCACGGAGAGTGTTTGCTTGTCGAGAATGTAGTCGCCCACGTTCCAGAACCGGAGCGGGTACTTCTCTTCGACAGGCTCGTGGTCGCCGTTGAGGCGCAGGCCTGGACCGTCCACATGGAGGAAGATCTTGTATCCACTAACCGGTTGTCGGCATCGCCATACCCACGTGATCGTGAATTCTTCCCCTGGGCCGACGTACCCCTTGTGCGGCAAGTCGAGGTTGTATCCGACGAGCTCGATCTTGTCCTCGAACGACGCGTTGACGCGATGTTCGATCGGTGGCTCGCGGTCCAAGATGGCATTCGCAACAAAGCTCTCGTTTCGCGCGCCAGCAACGGGTTGATTCGTGGCCAGAAGAACTCGCGCGCTGTTTGCGTTAGCTACGAACAAATGTTGGTGCGTCTGCTCGCGGAACATTCGATCAAGCGTTGGGAGTTGATCCGCCGCGAACGTGACCCATCTGCGTCCCGGCTCCCGAAGGAACTGCACGAAGTCTGGCTCGGACGCGAGCGTCCGGACGGTCCCTTTGGCGTAGTACTTTGCTGCGCGGTTTCCGACCCGAAACTCGCCAAGCGGCTCATCCGCTTTCGCGAGGGAGTTGTATGTGTCGTAGACGTCGCGTGGAGAGCAATGAACGCTCAGCTCGGGCAGGTATCGCTGCGATGCGTACGCGCCGATGAGCACACCCACACCGAGGAGGGGGAGGAATCGCTTCGAGCCGAGCCGTCCATAGAGGTACGCGACCCAGCGAGGCACCTGGAAATAGATGACCGCGAACACGAGAGGCAGTCCCAGTCCGATTGCCAGA
>CAZWQH010000246.1:0-7787 GCA_964635815.1 uncultured Sandaracinaceae bacterium | reverse complement strand
GGTTCGTATGGACGGGAACCTTCCGGACGGTGGCGTGGCCCCGCTCCCCGATGGAACGATCCTCGCACCTGTGGACGTTCCGATTGTCGATGGCGGGACATCGTGCGGGTTCCGCGCACCTCCAACGGTCATCGCGTCCGGGGCGCTGCCATCTCCGCCGGACGTTTCGATCGACAGTGATGGAACGGTCTACAACGTCTACTACGTCTCCGACACGTTTGGTGGTCGCGACATCTTCAAGCAGGTGTTCGGCAACGATGGCGCGATGCTGCGTTTGGAGAACGTGACGGCGCCCGACAACGCCAATCCCCCTCCCGATGGCGGCCTGCCGATTGAGCCGCCGGGCGGCGGAACCATCGTGGATGCGGAAGTGCCGGTGCCCGAAGACGTGGTGGAGGTCCCAGTCGAAGAGGACGCGAGCGTAGAAGACGTTGTCGACGCGGCGATCGTCGAAGTCCCGGTTGCTCGGCTCGCGCGTTCACCGCGCTCAGCAAACCATTCTGGCGTATCGATGGTCGTCTACATCCTGGACGTCGTGGGACGTGCATTGCCCGCTTACCGTGCGTCGACTGGCTCAAGCACCGGAGGCGGTTCGACCGCGCTCGCGACCGAAGGCCGCTCTGTTAGCGATGTGGCCATCACGAGTCACTCCACGGGCTTCATCGTCGCGTGGACTGAACAAGAGCGGGTCGCGATGGGTGTTGGAATCCGCGCGCCCATCCTCGCGGTGCAGCGTTTCGACGCGGGTGGAAATGCGACGGGGGAAACCGTGCGTTCACGGGTCGAAGGCGACATCCGTTCTCTGACCTTTGCGTCGTCACCGCTTCAAACAACTTTGGTCTATACGCTCGTGGGACCTTCGACTTCGCTGCACGAGATCTTCATTCGAAACGTGCTGGACACCGGTGAGCTCGCCCCTGCGATTCGCGTGGGTGGCAACTACACGATTCAAGGACAGATCGCTGCATCGAAGGTGGCCGCAGCCACTCTCCTCGCGTGGGCGGATTCGGCGGGTCCCGATATCGTCGCGCTTTTCATCGACGATCAGGGCATTCCGACGAGCACTCCGCGCAATGTGACGCGGTTGGTCGAAGAGGGCGAGATGCCGTCGTTGAGCCCGACCTCGGCAGCTCTTGTGTCATCGGTGTTCATGGTCTACGCAGGCGGATCCGGCGCGACCCGCGGATATCGGATCACCGCATTCCCGGGGACTCTCGAGAATCCCGCCGCGACGACGCTCGCCGCGATCGATCCACCAGGCGTCTCAGCGCTTCATCAGTCAGACGGAAAGGTCGCCGTCGTGCTCGGCTCCGCAAGTGACAGTGGGCACGAGATCCGGTTTCTGCTCGCCGAGTGTAGGTAAGTGCACGTGTCCTCCGACCTGCCCTGGCTCGCGGCGCGGAGGCAGGGTCTGAAAAAAGTGCGGACACGTGCAGGGACTGCGAGGTCGGGCGCGTTCGGCACGAGATTTTGTTAGCGTTTGATCCGCGGTCCGCTTCTTGCGGAATCGTTCGAGCCACAGGCGCGCGGTGTGGAGAGGTAAGCAGACCTCGGCATTGCAAAAAACGACGATGGAAAGACGAATGATGATTCAAGTTAGCCTTCGCCGATACCGCTCACGACCCGCAGTGTCGTCGAGCTCAGGACCGCAAGCAGCTTTCGCGCTGTCGCTGAGCTTGCTCGCTGCCCTCCTTGCAGGATGCGAATTGGGTCAGCGTCCAGCAGGTGCGAATTCAGTCGATGGTGGAGGGTCGGACGCGCGCGGCTCGATCAAATTCGATCTTCCAGGGGGCGCCGAAGAGGACGCGTGGACCTTCACGTGCTCGCAGCCTTCCGACCGCGAGTTTCCGTGTTACGCCGATCCGCAGCCATTGGGTGGCGCGGAGTTTTTGTGTCGTCGCGGCACTCAGCGTTGTCTCGGCGGCGAGTGGACGGCCTGCTCGGCAGACGTTGGGGAGGAATACACAGTGCGGATGCCGGCTCCTTCCGGCGTGCCGCAGCCGCTCCGAATCGATCCGCCCCGCGCGTGCAATCTCTGTGACCCGCTTTGTCGAGAATCACTCGACGAGCCCGAGCAGATTGACCTCACGCCTACCAATCACATCGACGTTCTCTACGACCCGGGCCAGAGCGGCATCACCCTCGAGCCGAACAGTGGCGGCGTTCTCTCCGACCGCGACGGTGACGGCATCCCGACGGAGCTTGATCCCAGCGCTCCTCCCTGTGTGACGAACGCGGACTGCGGCGCGACGTACTCTTGCGTGATGGGATTCTGCCGACGCTGGGACGCCGATGATAACGACGCCTCGGTCGGTTTCCGAGATGCCACCGCGCTGTTCGCGGTCGTTCCCGCTTGCGGCTCAAAGGTGACGCGCAAGCCGACCATTGAGATTCAGCTTCGCACCGTCGACATTTACTTCTTGGTCGAGAACACGGGAACGATGCGCGGCGAACGCGACAACCTCGTGGCCTCGATTAACACACTCATCATCCCGGGCATCTCGACGCTCATCCCAGACGCATGGTTCGGTCTCGGCGGCATCGGTGACTATCCGTTCGGTGGAGCGTCTCCCTCTGCGGCCTTCACCCACGGCGCACCGACCGATTTGCCGTTCTACCACTGGACCGATATCGGCGACGCAACGAACAACGCGGTATTCCGCGCCGAACTCTCTGCCGACCTCGCCGCGATCCCTGCCGAACCCTCGACGGGCGGTGACGACGCTGAAGCCAGCCTGTCCGCGATGTGGGCAGCGAGCACTGGCAGCGCGATCAACAGCGGCGCTTGGAGCTACGTCGGCGCGCGCGCCGGGTGCGCCGCGGGGCGCCTCGGGTATCCGTGTTTCCGAGCAGGCTCGACACCTGTCTTCGTCGTCTTCAGCGACTCTCCGATGCACAACGGTCCGTCCGGCCTTGGAGCAGACGCACCGGAGCAGTTCTACAACGCTCCGCTCGTAGCTCCAAGCTATGCGTCTACGGTTACAGCGCTGAACGCAATCGGCGCGAAGGTCGTGACGATTTGGTCCGGCGGTGGACGCAACTGTGGTGACTGGGGTTGCAAGACCAGCGTCGCGACGCTCTACCCGGTCCAGGACCGTTTCCCGGATTGCCCCAAGACCACGTGCGACATGCCCGCGAGTCCGTGTCCAACTGGATCGACCACGTGCAGCCAGCATCAGTACGGCTACCGAAACGGTAACTGCATGTGCAACACGTATCAGCGCACGTGTCCGGTGAACTGCACGTGTCCTCAGAACAGGTGCGTGCAAATGCAGTGCGCCACGTCTGTTGCGACGTCTTGCGATCGCGCACGCCCGAGCTGCACATGTAACCGTTACGTCACGGAGTATCAGTGCCGGCGTCGCCTCGAGACCAACGTGACCCTCGCGGAGTGCAACGCGTACGGCGGACCGAACTCATCGAATGCATCGGGTTCGTGCACGCAGCGCAACGGTACCCGTTGGCATTATCTTTCGAACCCCGCGGGGCCCGGCTCCGGCATCACGGCCGGCATCGACGGCTCGCAGACGCTCGCGGTTTGCGGCGGAAGCACGTGGCGCTGTTGCAACGGCACCGCTCCCCCTGCTGCTTTTGCTGCCACGTGCGCTGCGAACAACGGCTGTTGTTCGTCTCCCAATCCCGCGTACGACCGTCGCGCGGCCGCGACGCAGTGGGTCGCGGGAGCCTCCGCGGCGGCGGCCTGCACCGGAATCTGGGAACCTAACGCGGGCAATCCATCGCGCAACGTTTACTCGGGTGCGACAGAGGCGTGCGCCTTCGGCGACTTCCGCCTCTCGCTCGGACCGGCCCAGGGCACGTGCGTCAGCCTGGTGTCGCCACGCGAACCGCATACGTGTGGCTCTGCGCTTCCTGCTGGCACCACCGACGCGCGCACGCTTTCCACCGGCCTCTCGTGGTCAAACTGCAGCACCCTTGCGGACCCCACCTGCGCGACGAACGGCACCACTGCGCTTCGCGGTGTCGGGTGCGTAGCTGGAGGAACGCGACAGCGCTCTCCGCTAGCCATCACGAACTGCGGCATGAACCCGCCTGCAGCTTGCACCCAGGCCGGTGGCTGTAGGATGCCAAACTCTGGATCGAACGTCGCGTGCACATACGCTCAGTCGCTAACGACCGGTGGAACATGCACGAACAACACATCCGGAACGGGCTGGAGCACCACGTGCGCGGGCGGTTTCTGGTCATGGAATCCCGTTGCGTGTAACGCGTACGATGCGCCCTCAACGCCAGCCCAGATCGCTGCACCGACGAACGGCACGCGCATGGCGCCTATGAGTTGCATGCCGACCACGGGCAGCTTCGCGGGCTGGTACGCGGCGCCAAACACGACGTGTACGGAGAACGGCGGCACTGCCTGTTACAACTACAACACCGCCTATCCGGGCATCTTCATGGTCGTCCGGGACACCCCGATCGCTGCGCCCGGGGGCGTGCTGACGGCGCCGACGGCAGCGTATCCTTCGTACACCTGCAACACCACGTACGCGGCGACGTGTATCGTCAATCGCGATTGCGACACGGTCCCGGGCAATACAATGC
The DNA here is from genome assembly GCA_964635815.1 of uncultured Sandaracinaceae bacterium. GTDB lineage: Bacteria > Myxococcota_A > Polyangia > Polyangiales > JADJQN01 > CAZWQH01. The sequence goes on along the minus strand of CAZWQH010000246.1, from coordinate 3,227 downwards.
CCGAACGGCAGATGTGCACGCGCTGGCTTCCGGTCCCTGACAATGGGAGCGCTCCGCCGGAGCCCGCGTGTCAGAACGCGTTCTTCCCGCCGACCTCACCGAGCAACTTCGGATGGCCGCAGCCGCTCTCGCCCCCGACCACGCCGCGCTGTCGCGGTAACTATGCGGGAACCGATCCTGCGTACATCACGCCTCCGGGCACGACGGACACCATGCCGCGCCACTGCGCGAGCGGTGCGACGGGACAAAGCCTGAACTCGTCGCTCTGCGATTCTGGGGACATCGCGCTCCCGCTGCCGTACACCGTCGCACCCGGTCCGCGCATGCAGAACTACCGCGCGCATGCGCCAAGAACTGAATCACTCAACACTCCGTCTTTCGCGATCGCTGCGGTCAAGGAGACTCCGGTGCCCGCTGCGGGAACGGGCTTCTGGAACAACTACAACGCTTCACTCGACATGCGCGGTCGGGCGAGATGGTGTGCCGAACGACACTCCACTGCGGATCCTGCCAACTGTATGGCCTGGACGTACTCGGGTGGTATCGAGCAGTGGCGTAAGCTCGCTACCGACACGGACTCGCTCGATGGTACGCAGGTGCCTCCTGCGCCGGTCGTTGAAGTGATTCAACCTGACGGTTCAGGTCTTGGTCCCGCCGTCGTCCAAGCGATCGCGAACGTCGCCAACTACATTCGTCAGGACATCTCGCTCAATCCGATCGACGTCGCGGGCACGGCCGCGGTTGACGAGCGCGGGTTCCTCTTCGAGCGCACTCGCGGTGATGGCCGCCCGCTCTATCGACTGAAGCCTGACCCCTACACCTCGGCCGAGCTCGACGTACTCTGTGGCGTGGGTATCCGCGGTCCATCCTGCGCGTTCGATGTCGACGCTCGATGCGGTGAAGCATCCCGCGGCATTCCAGTCACCACGGGTGACAACGACGCCGGACCCCGCCCGTGTCGCGCAAACAGCTTCTGCGCTTGTCTCCCTGGAACGCGAGTCCGCTTTGCCGTCGAGTTCCAGAACAAGAACCAGACCACCGGTACGCCGCTCGTAGCGGAAGGCCCGGCTCCTCAGGAGTTCCCGTTCACCATTCAAGTTCTCTCGAACGGTGTTCAGGTGCTTCAGACCCTCAACGCATTCGCGGTCGTACCGGAGATGGGCGCCACGTTCCCGAACGAGGGCTACTACGTCAACGACTATCACGGCAACGCGCAGTGTAACGACACTGAGGTCCCGGTCTGGGAGGAGATCGAGTACTCAGTCGGCGGACAAGACGACTGCAGTGGTCGAACCTCGCAGGCTAGTTGCGTGGGCAACACGAACTGTCAGTGGGATGCCATGGCGGGTACGTGCGGCTCGTGCGGTGCGGAAGACACGGGTGACGTCGAAGTTCGTTTCGAGCTGCAGCTTGCTCGTAGCCAAGCTGCTCTCGGAACGGCGCCCGTCGCATCGTTCAACGCATTCACTACAACCAGCCCCGCACAACTGCAGGCTCTCCTGATGTCGAGCGGCTACAGCGGCATCGAACCGTGGATGCGAGTGCGCGCAGTGCTCGTGTCGTCTCCCATGCGCCGGCGGTCGCCCATCCTGCACGAGTTCCGCGTACGTTGGCGCTGCCGCGCAGACCTCTAACCAGACGGGCCACACGGCTCGACGACTAACACGAGAGACCGAACAGCGAGAGCTGCTCGGTCTTTTCGCTTAAGGAGCGCATGGCCCGCGGTGCTTGTACCGTTCCCGCGCGCAGCCGTCCGGACTTGAGACGGTTCGCCCGTCACACGTGCACCAAGTCGTTCGCATCCGGGTGCACATCGGAATGCGGCCGCACGTCCACGGCACGCCACATCCGGCTGGACCAGTGCACGCTTGGCCGGAAGCGCAATCCCGGGTGGTGCGGCACGTGGTCGGGCGCGAGGAGGCCTTCGCGCGACGGCCCCCGCTGAGGGCTCCGAGTGGCCGAGCGGGGGTTGACTGCGCCGCGCTCTGTGAGTTCGCGATGAACACCAAAGCGAGCAGCGAAAGGGAAAGGAGGAGTCTCATGACCCGTCGACGTCTCGAAGCCGGAATGATTCTTCGGATTCCGCGGATGCGCTTGGACTGGCGAGGAACTAAGGTCTGAATAATCGACTATCGTGAACGTCTGCCCTGCCATGCAAGCGGTCCTAGTGTCCAGGTCGTGGTCACGCGTCCTGCTTTTGGTGACTAGCTGCGGCGGCGCCGCTCCCACTGGTGCGGGCGCTCAAGTCGACACGCTTCCGACAGCAGCTGAGGCTCGGTTAGAAGCGCAGCAGGAGCTCGACCGAACGTGGGGAGCTTCGATTCGAGGTCTTCGCGACGGTCGATGGTACGCGGGGCATTGGGAAGTCGATGTAGGCGACGGTCTCATTGTCGGGGACAGGGTGCTTGTCGATGATCGCTCGCTCACCCTGATCGGCTCGTCGCGTCAGTGCACGCTGTCGGGATTCGCCGCCGGACGGGAGTGTGAGACGTCGATCAACTGCGACCACCGAAGCGATTTTCGCCACAAGCGGGCGCGATCGGAAACCAGCTGTCCCGCGTTCTCGAGCACGTTGCAGTGGCAAAGCTCGGTTCAAGTTGTCGTCGACGAGCCGCATCTGTTTCACTGGGAGTCACCCCCGGGCTGGCACGTCTCCCTCGACCTGGCGCTCGCAACGCCGACGTTGTCGGAAGCGGTGGCCGTGTTCGTTCACAGCTATCGCGGTTATCCGCCCGAAGTTGCGTTTCGCGCCGCGTTCGAGTCGAAGGTCGCTCGGAGGTTCAAGCTCATACGCGTTGAGCCCGTTGGGGACGGGTACTCGGTTGTCGTGAGCCAGTACTACGAGCTCGTGAGCCCATCGGTGCTTGCTGATCCTGCTGTCACTTGGCGCCAACGCTCCGTGACGTACGAGATGCGATGGTCAATCGATGCGAACCCAACGTCTGCTTCTGTGAGCGTGCCGACCATATCGCAACAGCGCGATGAGCATTGTAGAGGCTATCCGGCTCGTCTCCCGCCGCCGTGGTGGCGCGCCGGCGAATGCTTCGACACCCCCGCGCCAGGGCTCAAGGACGCAGCGGCAGAAGCTCCGCTTCCGCGTGATCACCGAACAGCACTCCAATGAAGCCCGGAATCATGAGCGCGTATCCTCCGACCGCCATCGCAACGACCGCGGGATCGACGCTCTCTCCGTACGGAGTGGTGATGGCGAGCATCGTCCCTGTGAG
>CAZWQH010000245.1:0-7804 GCA_964635815.1 uncultured Sandaracinaceae bacterium | reverse complement strand
AACGTATCGTGGAGGGCCCGCATCCCGGCGCAGGACGCCGCCGCCATCGACCCCATCGTGCTTGATGTCGTCCCCAGAGCCGGCGCCTCCAGCTTCCATGCTGTTTGGGTGCGCGATGTTCGTGGTGTAGCCGCAGCCAATAAACGCCAACGACAACAACACCAAGCTGGCGGTTCCGCGAATCTGCGAGATCGACATGAGAGTGCAAATGCACAGACCGTGCGCGACCGGAAACAGCATCGCGGTTTGTGCGTTCGGGCCCGCAAGGACGCTCACGTCGATCGATACCAACGCGCGCTAGTCACTTCGTGCAGCAATGTCAGCTCCTCGCCAGTGTCGACTCGCACGCGAAAACCGACGAGGTCTTCCTCTTCCCAACGACCTAGAACCGCGATGATCCTGGACGCAGGCCCTCCTGTAAGCACGTTCGCTGGCGCGTATCCCCAGACCGGAGCCTCGCGCGTCACGACATCCACTCGGGTCCGCGTCGAAAACATCATGGAGGGACGAGCTACCGGATCACTCAGATGTCCGCGTGCGACCTCTACGCCCGCGTCGTCGAGCCCGCTTTCGCCGCGCAGAGCGACTACGGTCTGCTCGATGGACTCGAGCAGGACGCGATCGATGCTGCCTGCGCGGATCACGAGCACGAGCTTGTAGCCTTCGCCCACCTCGCGCAGGACGATCTCGCGCGACTTGCCTACGACATGCATCGACTGGATCGCACCGTGACTGGCGCGAAGCGCGTATTCGACGTCCGACAGTATGGCGAGCCAGTGCGCGCCCTGCACCTTGGCCTCGTATGGGTCCATCGAGGCGACGTAGTCCACGCACTCTCCCATCCCGTCGACGAACACCGCAGCGAGAACGCCCCGGCGCTCGCGCAGGGCGCGGAGCGGAATCGTGAAGCTGCTGGACTCGAGGTCACGTTCCCACTCCGGCGCGATCGAAACATGCGTCTCCGAGAGGACCGTGATGATCGGCTCGTCCGACTCGGGTGTCGGAGGAGGCATAGTGATCTGCATGTTCAGCGCGGGTCGGATGGTCGCGCGAGCATCTGCGCGGTCGTCGTCCTTCGCGTCCCCCCGAGTCACCTGAGCGCGGCCTGCGTAGCGTTGCCCTGCTCTGGTTCGCCGAGCGAATCCCGTGCAAGCATCGACCGGACTACCGCGTCGTCGACATACAGGCGCGCACGCGCGGTCAGCTGCGCGATCAGATCCGCGGCCAGCTTCGTGCGTCGCTCGAGCTGCAGCTGGGAGAGAACTTCAGCGCGCGCTTCCTCGGAGGCTTCCTGCGCGGCGGGATGAATCGCTGTGACCGCAATCAAGTGGAAACCGAAAGACGTCGCTACAACCGTCGGGATGAGCCCTGTCTCGGCGCGGTCGAAGACCGCGGTGGCGTAGTCCGCATTCACTCCTTCCCGCGCAAACGGAGGGAACGCCTCAAGCGCCACCTCGAAGCCCGCGCTCCTCACCTGCTCCGCCAAGGTGGGAAGCAGCTCTGTGGCGTTCGGTTGACCTCGAAGCTCGAGCAAGAGGCCTTCGAGCACCGCTACCGCGCGCTTCTGAGCCGCGTTGTCCATGCCAGCGGTGCGAACGACGCGGAGGTGCGCGCTCTCCCTCGTCTCCTTGCGCGTAAAACGCGACGGATCCGCGGCGATCAAGCGATCGATCTCCCCTGGGCTCACGACACCCTCCGGCGCGCGTTCCACCGCGGTTACGAGGAGGGCCTGCGCCAGAGCGCGTGACTCACTTCGCGAGACCTCCTCGTCGGCATTGCCACTGGATTCGGCGCGAAGGGCGAGCAGAAGGTCGTTCTCCAGTCCGGTCAACGCCGCTCGTGCATCGATGCGCTCTGCGCGCATTCGCTCCTGCACCTCACGCTTGTGAATCCCGTGCCCGTAGACGGTCGCGACGATTTCATCGCCGAGCCGATCGTGGCCGAGCTCCACGACGCCTCGTTTGCTCGGTTGACCGCGGTCGCATGCGGCTATCGCGAGCAGAGCGATCATCGCTCCGCAGACCTGAACCTTGAGGCGGCTCGCTACGAGCGAGCTCGCTCCGAAACAAGCTCGAACGCCAACCTGGCAAGCGCGATACCCGCCACCAAGCTGAACAACGCGCCCAAATAGTCTCGTCCGCGCAGCTCCCATACGCCGAATCCCAACAGTGCCATGGATCCGATGAGGACCGCGACGCCCACGAGCTCACGTATCGTCGACCCGCGACCCACCGTTACCAAGCTCATGCACACTACCAGACTCCGACGCCCAGCGAAAGTTGCCGCGACGCCCGCGCCACGCACGAGGCTTGAACCTCAGAAGCACACGCCGTATCAAGAGGCCGTGAAACCTATCACCCCAGACGCTGTCGTTTGCGGCATCGCTCTGCTATTGGCGCTTGGTTGCGGCGGGACGCAATCGACACCCTCCGCGCCCGGTTCGACCACCGGCGTGGCACCTCCGCCGGACGCGGGAACGGGCGTCGTCGCGACAGTTCCGGACGCAGTCGCGATGCTCCTCGTCAATGCTCTGTCGAGCGAGCTCTGCCCTCGCCTTTCAGGCTCCTTCGTGGGATTGCCGGCTGAGTCCGCACTGACGGGCGCCGCGTCCGGCACCGTGGCGTCCATCGGCCGGCTTTGGCTGCGACAGTGTCAGGTCGATCACTCTGGTCCGCTTCTGAGACTTCGCATCGGTGGCCCCGGATGGATGTGGATCGATCGCGAGGCAGATGGATTTCGGATCCGGCAGTACGTACTCTTTGAGTCTTCGATCGAGCTTCAGGCGAATCTTACGGTCGGATTCGATCCGGTGACGCGCATCGCGACGGTGTGGATGCGACCTGCAGAAACGGGCGCGGCAACAGCGCTCCGGTCCGTTGGGCAAGTTACACCACAAGCTACGACGTTTTTCTCGGAGCTCCTTGGTGGCCTCGCCGGTATCAGCGGACAGGGCGTCAACGAACGTGCTAGCGCCGAGATCTCGCGCATCGGCTCGCAGATGATGCTCGAGCGCCTTCAGACGGGCTTGACAGTTACGTACTCACTGACGACACGGCAGATCGACTTCACGCTCGGTGAGCTCGCCGTAGGCGAAGTGCCGGAGCGTCCGTTCCGATCGAACGAGTACGCGGAGGGAAGCTGGGAGGTGAATCAGCGCTCTCGAATTTGGCCTGGCGGCATCGACGTCATCGGTCAGCTCCCAGAGTCGAGCAGCCCGAGAAAGATCACCATCGACGTCGAAGAAGGCGCGGGGGTCGCGGTCCGTCACGTTTGCGCCGACACGTTCGCGCGCGAGATGGACCTGTTTCTCCGCGGCGACGCTGGGGCCCGTCGCGAAGCCGCGGGCACTCTAGTGGGCGAGTACCGCGAGCTTCACCGCGCGATCGACGTTCACGTGCCCGCACAAGACTGCACTTCTCTTCTGCTGCTTGTTCCCCTTCCGCCGCGAACCGCGCCTGCCCCAGGATCGCCTCCCGCCGCGACGCAGGCCCGTCTTCTGGTACGCCAGGTTTCCGCGAGCGCGCTTCCTCACCTGACACGAACCAATCCGTCCGTCCGGATCAGACTGCGGTCATTGCAAGTGCGCGACCGAGACAGCGAGGACAGCGCATGGGACGCGCTTGGTGGGGCCGCCGATCCGTTCGTCGTCATCGGATCGGTTCCACGCTCGGCGGAAATCGCTCGCACGCGCGTTCTCACCGACCGACATCAAGGCACATACGACCTTTGGCTTCCGGGCGCGTATCAGATGGATTCTGATCTCCCACTGAGATTCGTGGTCTACGACGAAGACAGCATGGACAACGACGAAATGGGAACGGGCGAGCTTCGAAGCGACGAGGCCAATGCAGCGCTGGCGGCGCCGAACCACACAGTTCGCGTCGCGATCCGCGCGGCAGGGAGCACCGCAGTTCAAATTGGTACCTTGGAACTAGAGCTGGAGAGCCTGAGATGAAACCGCTTCGAATCGTATTACTTGGCGCCGACGGACAGGTGGGAAGCGAGCTATCAACGACGCTTGCTCCTCTTGGCGCAATCCGACAATCGACTCTGCAGACTTTGGATGTGAGCAAACCGGACGCGCTCCGATCGTTCCTTCGCGCCGAAGAAGCCGACGTTTGGGTCAACGCCACTGCGTGGACGGACGTAGACGGAGCCGAGAAGAATCCCGACGTCGCACGAGCGGTCAATCGAGACGCGGTCGCGGTGATGGGTGAGGAAGCTCGACGCGCCAAGCTCGGTCTGATTCACATCTCGACCGACTTCGTCTTCGATGGAAAAGGCGAACGCCCCTACGTCGAGACCGACGTCGCGGCGCCGATCAATCTCTATGGCCTTACGAAACGCGAGGGCGAGCTAGCTCTCCTTGAGCTCGACGCACCCGCGATCACACTTCGTACTGCGTGGGTCTACTCGCTGGCGCGAAAGAGCTTCGTATCGGTAATGCGAAAGCTAGCGAAGGACAATGAAACGCTCCGAGCGGTCTCGGATCAGACGGGCAATCCCACCTGGGCTCGCGAGCTGGCAGTTTCCATCGCTCTGCTGACCCGCACGCTCCAAGGATCACCGGAGAGCCTCTTCGAGGCGACGCGTTCAACGCGTGGGATCTATCACTTGGCTAGCGAGGGATCGGCTACACGCCAACAGGTCGTGGAAGCGATTTTGCGCCTCGACCCTACCCGGACCGAGTTCAAAGCTCGTGAAGTGAAGCCTGCGCTCACGAGTGATTTCCCGGCTCCGGCGCAACGACCGCACTACACGGTTCTCTCGTGCGAGAAGTTCCGCGGGACGTTCGGATTCGGCATGGCGGCGTGGGATGACTCGCTCGCGCGTGCTCTCCGCAGCAACGAACGCTTCGTGTAGCGAGAAAGAGGCAGCGGACCTGCTTCGATAGAATCCCGTATAGTCGCCGAAGTGCTTCGGAGAGCCGCCACTGGACGCGCGCGTACTGCGGTCATTTGCGTGCTCGCGTCATGCGCACTTTCCTGCTCTCAACAACAACCCGGGCCTGCCCCCAATCCCGGTCGCTTGGACGGCGGCTCCCGAGATGCAAGCGCTGCGACAGACGGCAGCGTGAACCGCGACCGACCGCGCCCGCGGGACGGCGAAACGGTTACAGACGATGAGCGCTGCACGGCTGCGGTACATGGACGCGTATCCTTCCCGGAAGGAGCCATCCCGGTCGCGCACGCATTGGTGTTCGTCAACCCGGAGGGCGGTTTGACCCGGTCGGGCACGTGTGACCAATGCATCTCGACCGCGACGCTGAGCGCGTTTGCAGAAACGAACGCCCGCGGCGCGTTCACATTGAACCTCGCGCCTGGAACGTACGAGCTCGCGATCTCCAAAGGACCGTTCCTGCGAAGAACTGTCGTGGAGATCGCTTCGTGCGACGACATCGACGTCCCCAGCGAGCAGCTGACGCTGCCCTCCTCGCGCGACGAAGGCGAGGTCCCGCGCATCGCCGTTGTCCGAGGAGAATACGATTTCATGGAACGCGTGCTCCGTCAGCTGGGTCTGCGGGAGTCTCATCCTGCAAGCTCGCCCGAAGCGAACGCGAGCGCGTCGTTCGACCTATTCGAAGGTCGGTCCATGACAAGCGCGGACCCAGACATTCCAGACGCGCGAACGCTCTTCGTGAACGGACCGCTCGACGACTACGACCTCGTGTTGATCAACTGTGGCGCGATTGACGTCGAGACGCTGATTTCCGACCCCTTAGTACGCGAACGGATCAAGAACTACGTTCGCGATGGCGGACGACTGTTCGTAACCGATCGCTCGTACGACCTGATCGAGCAGACGTTTCCCCAACTCATCGATTTTGCACGCGGCGGAACGAGCGGGCTGAGCAGCATCGCCGAGCCGCAGAACGACGCAGAGAACGGCGCGATTCACGAGACGCTGTCCGCGACCATCTACGATCGGCCGCTGACCGAGTGGCTAGGCGGCCTCGGCGCGTTAGGCATCGACCAGACGATCGAGCTACGCGGATTTCGAAACCAGTGGGCGCAAATAGACGCAGTCAATCAGTCGCGCACAACCACGTGGATCGCGGCCGAGGTTCCCGAAACAGTGTTCCGGATTCGCCGACCGATGACGGTGACGTTCAACTACGGATGCGGGCGCGTTCTCTTCACGAGCTACCACACCGATGACGTCGCCAGATCGGAGACATTCACGCCACAGGAGTTCGTGCTCGCGTACATGCTTGCCGAGCTACTCGTTTGTGTGAGCACAGCGTCCCCCGTCTAGGTCCCCCGTCTAGCGCAGACGCCGTCAGGTCACGCCGTGAGAACGAAGCTTCTTGTGGAGCCCCTCGCGCGTGATCCCAAGAGTCTTCGCCGTCGCGCTCTTGTTGTTGTCATGCTCGCGAAGCGCCTCGAGGAGAATCCATTTCTCCACCTGATCCATCATCGCTCGGAGGCTGCCGCGCACCGGATGGATTCGCTCGACCAAACCTTCGACTTGCCGAATGCGCGGGCTCAAATGCTCTGCCTCGATGAACGCGCCCGTGTCGACCTGGATCACGAGACGTTGGATTTCGTTCTCGAGCTCTCGAACGTTTCCAGGCCACTTGTAGCCCATCATCACTTCCGTGGCGGACTGCGAGAATCCTCCAGTCGCCTTTCCGAACTCGCTCGAGTACTTGTCCAAGAAATGCTTCGCGAGTAGTGCTACGTCCCCGCGACGCTCGCGAAGCGGAGGCACTCGGACGGGAAACACACGGAGGCGGTAGTAGAGATCTTCGCGGAAGCGACCCTCTTTGACCTCCTTCTCCAGGTCTCGGTTCGTCGCAGCCACGATGCGAACGTCGACCTTCTTCGTCGTGTTCGACCCGACGGGGCGGATCTCGCCCTCTTGCAACGCGCGAAGCAACTTCGCTTGAAGCGAGAGCGGCATCTCCGTGACCTCATCGAGAAACATCGTGCCGCCGTCGGCGATTTCGAGCAGCCCCTTCTTGTCGTCCGTGGCACCCGTGAATGATCCGCGCTTGTGCCCAAAAAGCTCGCTCTCGAGCAGGTTCTCGGGAAGTGCGGCGCAGTTCTGCGCGACGAAGAGCCTGTCGCGGCGGTTCGACCATGCGTGAACAGCGCTGGCGACGAGCTCTTTCCCGGTTCCGGTCTCGCCTTCCACGAACACCGTCACGCGCGTGTCGACGACTTTGCGGATCGCGTCGAGCATCGTCTGCATCGCAGCGCTCTCGCCGATGATCGTCGTCCCTCGCTTCGTGTCAGCTTTCCGGCGCAGGTAACCATTCTCGCGGCGTAACCGCTCCTCGGCGACCCGCAGACGCTGCAGAAGTCGCGCGTGCGCCAGCGATTGGCCCACGGCTTGTGAGATTACGAGGAGCAGGTCGAGATCAGACTCGCGAAACACGCCAGGCGCGGCACGATTGTCGACCTGCAAAACACCAATCAGTCGACGGTTCGCCCACAGCGGGACTCCGATGGTGCTCAGGATCTGAGCGCTCATGATCGAAGCTGTTTCCCCGACATCACGGCGTGCGTCCGCAGCAAGCACCGCGGTCTCTTCCTCGACTACCTTCTTGAAGACACTCCGCGTGATGGGTATCGGTTCGTCGCTTCGACCTGCGCCACGGACCCGCGTGCCGACCGGCACGTATCGCGGCCGTGTGGCTTCCTCGTCCTCATCGCGCACGACGAGCATCACGTGCGTCGCGCGAGAGAGAAATCGGAAGACCTCTTCCGCAACCGCATCGATAAGCTCATCGATATCAAGGCGTGCTGCGATCGCTTTCTGTGCGTCGTAGAGACCTCGAATTAGCTCGCGATCTGACCGG
>CAZWQH010000244.1:0-7809 GCA_964635815.1 uncultured Sandaracinaceae bacterium | reverse complement strand
GTAGGTGCACTTCTCCATGACACCGCGCATCCGGACGCTGACGTTCGGATTGAACTGCATGCGCTGGAGCTCGGTCGGGTGCCCCTGGTAGGCGAGGTAGTTGAAGCGCCGCACCTTGTACGGGCAGTTGTTCATGCAGTACCGCGTGCCGATGCAGCGGTTGTAGGCCATGTCGTTGAGGCCTTCGGGGCTGTGCGTGGTTGCCGCAACCGGGCACACGTTCTCGCACGGCGCTTCTTCGCACTGCTGACACGCCAGTGGTTGGAACGCGGTCTGCGGCTCATTCGGATCGCTGCCGACGAAGTATCGGTCGATGCGAAGCCAATGCATCTCGCGGCCGCGCTGCACCATCTCTTTGCCGACCGTAGGAGTGTTGTTCTCCGACTGACATGCGATGACGCAGGCGTTGCAGCCCGTGCACGTCGTCAGGTCGATGGTCATCCCCCAGCGATGTCCCGCGTACACTCGCTCCTTCCAAAGGGGGAGCGTTCGCGGAGTGGGCGATCGGTACTGTGCAAAGTCCGGGCTCTGGCGGTACTCGGCAAGCGACGCATCGATGGATATCGGACGCCCTTCCATCGAATGATGTTCTTGAGTTTGGACGACCGGCTCTTTGCGACCCGTCTTCGTGACCTTCACGTCGCGAACGAAGTAGAGCGAGTCGCTACTCTTGCGCAGCGGAAGGACGTTGTGACCGTGTCCCTTGCCATACCGCCCGACGGTCTCGCGGCCCCATCCCATCGGCAAACCGACTACGCCGACCGGCTGTCCAGGAAACACCCAAACAGGAAGTTCGACCCATGCGCCGTTGCCTTCGACCCGAACGACCTCGTCATTTGCTACGCCCAGCTTCTTGGCCGTCTCGGGCGCAAGCAAAGCGGCATTGCCCCACGAGATCCGAGTCATCGGATCGGGCAGCTCTAGCAGCCACGGATTGTTTCCGTGTCGCCCATCGACGAGCTTGTTGTCGACGAGGAACGAGCCTTCGAGTCCACTGCTGCTTGCTTCGACCAACTTGAGGCCCGTGCGCGCCGCAGCCACGCGAGCCAAATCAAGCGTTGGAGTCTTCGCCGACGGGCTGTTCAACGACCCGCGATGAAGAAGCTCACGCCACTTGTTCTCGAATTCCGCGTTGCTGGCAAACGACGACCGGAGCGTGTCGCGCACGAGGTCATATCCCCGCCAACGAGCGGATGGCAAAGCCGACGGGACGGTCTGTCCTTGCGGACTGCTGTGCGCCGCGAGCATGAGCGCGAGGACCTCGATGTCCGAGTAGCCAGCGAATAGAGGGGATATGAGCGGCTGCTGAACGGCGTACGTCTGATCGAACGAGCGTTGGTCGCCCCAAGCCTCGAGCTCGTGTGGGCGCGGCACCGTCCAGCCCGTGAGCTTTCCGGTGTCATTCGAGTGCGCGGACAGATGGATGCTTCGGCCGACCTTCGCGAGGGCGTCGGCGAACAGCGTCTCGGCAGGCGCGTCGTAGACTGGATTCCCCCCGAACATGATGAGGGTCTTGACCGAACCGCCGCGCATCTCGCGCGTGAGCTCCGTGATGTCGGCAATGTGATCGTGTTCCAACGGGTCGACCGCGGCCGCGTAGAACACAGTGGTCCCGTTCGCACCGACAGCCGCGTTGATCGCGTGCGCGAGAGCGTGGACGTACGGCGGCTGACGCGAACCGACGACGACGAAACCCTTCCCTCGTCCTTCACGAAGCTCGCGAGCGACTTCCGATACGAACAGAGGGGTGAATCGATCGTTCGGCGTGCGATTGTAAGACAGCTGCAAGCCTGCAAGCGCAGCTGGCTGAGCGAGTCCGCCCTTCAAAAGCTCCACGGCGACAGCGACGAGAAACCGATCGCAATCCGTGTACGAAACGCCCAGGCGATGATCGGCGGTCGCTCCGGTGACGCTGTGTGTGGACTCGATCGCGTAGAGGCGATTCATCGTGCCAGTCGATGAGGCCATTCTGCGGCCGTCGGCAAACCGACGCGTCGCGCGAGTCGCTCCAGGCTCGGTCATCAAGAAGTCGGAGTCGATTGCGACGATGACTGCGCCCTGCACGTCGTAGGCCGGAAGGACCCGCACAGGCTCGCCGAACGCGATGCGCGCGCCTTCGAGTGCATATGTGTCACTTGCGCCGGTCCACGTGTAGAACTTTGCGCGCGGGAATGCTGCGGCTACGCGCGCGCGCAGATTCATGAAGGTCGGCGAGTTGGTCGGCTCCGCGAGAAAACGAAGCCCTTCTCCGCCCGTTGCGGCGTGCTCTCGAACCGCGGCGAGCAACTCGGTCTCGAACGCGTTCAGATCGGTCGCTTCGACTTTGCCGCCGGAGCGCTTCGTAACGTGCTGTACGCGATCTGGATCGTACAAATCCATGATCGACGCCTGCCCTTGGAGGGACAGCGCTCCAACACTCGCAGTGTGGTCACGGTTGCCTTCAAGTTTCGTGGGCCGGCCGTCGTGCGAGGCAACCAGGGTGCCAACCGCGTCGCCGCGATCGTAGTGCACCGTCGCAAACTGAATCGGAACGCCTGGATTCAGAAACTCTGGAGCGTGAGAGTGCGGAAGGATGTACGCGTTGGGTCGACGCACGCAGCCTGCGGCACCGATGGCCGCGGCGGCAGCACCGGACAAAGTGAGGAAATTGCGTCGTCCGAGACCATCCCGAGTGTTGTCGTCCAACACGGTGTCCGACTCGATGATGTCGGCTGCGTCACCAACGGTTGGTTCGAACTCGAGCGGGAACTCGACTGCCGCACGCGCCTGCACAGCGGCGGGATCTTCGAGCGCGTCTAAGCTTCGCCACGCGAGCGGTGGCTCCGCTGCGGAGGGCTGGATTTCGTAAGCTCGTCTCTTGCTCATGTCTATATCTCTAGTTAGCGGTGACAACCTGAGCAGTGCTCAGGGGGGGCAACATTCTTCGCAAGGGCAGCCTGCTCTTCAGCGCTCGCTTCCTGCACCCAGTTCATGTTCGTGATCTCGGACTTCGGACGTAGATGCGGTCCAGGATTGCGATGGCAGTCCAAGCACCACGCCATGCTGAGCGGTTGATCGACTCGCACGACCTCCATCCGGTCCACGCGACCATGGCACGAGGCGCAACCAACGCCGGCCGTAACGTGAATCGAGTGGTTGAAGAATGCGTGATCTGGAAGCTGATGAACACGAACCCATTCGACGGGCTTGCCCGTCTCCCAGCTCTCGCGAACGAGGCTCAGGCGTTGGCTGTCCGCTTTGACCGCCTGATGGCAGCCCATACACGTCTGGGTCGCCGGAATCATCGCTTCAGGCGATCGTTCTACGTTCGCGTGACAGTAGCGACAGTCGATGCCGAGCTCGCCTGCGTGGAGCCGATGGCTATATGCCACGGGCTGCGCCGGGGCGTAGCCAACAACGAGATTCTTCGGCGATAAGTAATACCACGCCGCGAATGTCGTTCCGGCGCCGCCGCTCAACGCGACAACGCCAAGAACAACGGGGAGGAGGTTCAACGTCCGCGGAAAAATCTGCATGGGCAGTGCTTGTGGCCGAATCTCGGCGTGATGCCGGAGGGCCGGCAGTTTGTTGGCTCAGTCGCGTTATGCGAGGAGAGCATCCGGGCGAACTCGCCACGGATTGGCAGCGCGCGCCTTATACGTCATCGACAACGAACGGACAACCTCGGTACACGAACGCACGTGCAGGAGGATCAATAGGGCGGCGTTTTGCCGCGCTCTCGACCACCCGGAAGTGTCGAGCACACACACGCGCAAACGAGAACTAGGTCCTCGAGTCGCGCGCGACAATACGTAAACGATGGCGACGACCGCGTCGCTTCCCTGTTGCTACGACCGCACACCGACGAGGAGACCGTCCGGAGTTGGAATGCACGCGGTATCGAAAGTCGCCGCCGCTCGCTCGTGAAACGATCGCACTGCTTTCGCGTCTTCTGTTTCTTCGAGCAATTTCCCGAAGAAGAAAACATTGTCCGCAATCAAGAGCCCACCCGGTCGAAGATTTTCCACAGCCCACGCGCAGTACGCGTCGTAGCTAGTCTTGTCGGCGTCGAGGAAGATCGCGTCGAACGGCGCCTCGTCTTGCAGGCTGCGGAGAGCATCGATTCCGTTTCCCTCGACGAAGGTAACGTTGTCGCAACCCGCCGCTGCGACGTTCCGACGAGCCAGCGCGACGTGATTCGGAGCGTTGTCGATTGTCCAGACGTGCCCGACGTTTCCAACGGCACGCGCGATCTTGATCGTCGAATACCCGGCGAGCGTTCCGACTTCGACGACACGTCGCACGCGCGCGAGCTTCAGGATCCACGCAATCACGGCGCCGTCGTGTTGCGAGACTTGGATCGCAGGGATGTTCGACGCCGCGGGAGAGGTGAACGCGCTCTCGAGCGCTGCGTCGTGTTTCGCGTGGAAACCCGCGAGCCACGAAAGAATCTCCGGGGTCGCGTAACTCTTGCCCGTGCGTGAATTCGAGTCGGCCACGCCGATCTCATAGCGCACGAGTGGATGCAATTGGCAATGTTTCGGTCGAGTGCCGCGATCACGCCTCACAGGGGACATTCGTACAGGTGCTCAAGTGCGAGTCGCGCAAAAAACGCAACTCGAACCGCGGGTTGAAGTAAGCTTGCGTCTCCGTGAGGACGACTCGTCCACCTCCGCCGCCGCCGGCGCCGCAGCCGAACGAATCTTTCGGACAGTTCACGCTCCTCGACCGAATCGCGGTTGGCGGCATGGCAGAGGTGTTTCGCGCCGTAGAGAGAAGCCGCGCGAACGTGCTCGTCGTCAAGCGCATGCTCCCCGTGCTGGCTGCTGACCCCCTCGCCCGCCGAATGTTCGAGGAAGAAGCACGCATCAGCGCGTTCATCCACGACGAGAACGTCGTCAGCTTCTTGGGCGCCGGCACCAACGACGGGCAGCCGTTCATTGCGCTGGAGTTCGTCCCGGGTGTCGACCTTTGGCGCCTGACTCGATGGATCACTCGCCGATCGCAAATTCTAGACGTGGATGTAGCTCTCCACGTGGGGCTCTCGATCCTCGCAGGTCTCGCGGCCATTCATTCCGCAAACGATGAGACGGGACGGTCGCTCGGCATCGTTCATCGCGACGTCAGCCCGTCGAACGTTTTGCTCTCCGTCGACGGCGACGTAAAGCTCGGTGACCTCGGTATCGCTTGGTCGCAGTTACGCGAGGCGGCGCCAGTCGCACCCATGAACGAGCGAGCCAAAGGCAAGCTCGGATATCTTGCTCCCGAACAGGTCGCCGGCGGGGAGATCGACCAACGTGCAGACGTGTTCTCCGCTGCGGTCGTGACGGCCGAGCTACTTCTTGGACGACCGTTGTTTGCCGCGGGAAGCGAGCTTGGAGTGCTTCTCGCCATTCGTGACGGTGACATTCGACCGTTCACCGAGATCGTTTCCCGCCTTCCTGATGGCCTCGGCGACATCATCGTTCGCGCGCTAGCTCGGGAACCGAAGGACCGCATCAAGAGCGCGTCCACGTTGCGTGTTCTGCTCGAGGGATACTTTTCGGGAGACACGAGCGCCGCGAAGAAGACGCTCGGAGAGCTGGTCAAAGCCGCTGCCACCGCTCGTGAAGATCAAGGGGGCGCGCTTGCGGTCGCGGTGGCCACCCCACTCCAAATCGACGATCGAACACCGGTCGACGAGCTTCAACTCGAATACGCCGCCGAAGACGCGGAGCTGACGCCGCTCAACCTTGGTGGCGCGGAGCTCACTCCGCTTCGGGGAGTCGGCGAAGGACCAACCACAGCCGACGTGCCCACGCTGCAGTATCACATCGTCAAAGCGAACGGCGAAGAGGAAGGCCCCCTTCCATTCGCTGCTCTCGTCGAAGCCGTAGCGACCGGAAAGCTCGGCGACCACGACCGCGTGAAGATGCCCGGCGGCCACGTGCAGTTCGTGAGTGAATTTTCCTCGCTTGCGCGCCATCTTCCGATGGCGTCGCAGACCGGCGTTCCGACGAAGGACCGCGAAGGGATCAAGCGAGCCGACGCGACATACACTTTGGCGGGCGGCGGCGTAGTTCGCGCTTTCTCGGTCGCAACATTGCGCGACGAAACAGGACTGCTGCTCTGTGAGCACGGCGGCGTGCGCAAAGAGGTGTATCTCTCGAAGGGCCGTCCCGAGTACGTCGCTTCCAATCTCGGAGGCGAGCTTCTCGGGGAGTATCTCGTCGGCCGCAACGTCATCACGCGCGGCGAGCTGGATATGGCGCTTGCCGTCATGCCTCGGTTCGAGGGGCGTCTCGGCGACACGCTCGCCGCGCTTGGTCTTGTCGAGCCCGTGCATCTCTTCCGCCACATCGCGACGCAGGTTCGCGAGAAACTGCTGGACCTGTTCGTTTGGTCGGGCGGAAGCGCGTCGCTGTACCGTGACGTCCAACCGCCTCAGAGCGGATTCCCACTCGATATCGATCCGTGGCAAGTGATCGAAGAGGGCATGCGCAAGCGCATCGCTGAGGGGCTGGACGATGACGCGTTCGCAGCACACGGGGGTGCCCGCCTCGAGCGCGTCGTGCCACCTCCCTCCGACGTGCCGATTCTCAAGCTACCTGCCGACGTCCAGGACGTGCTCGGCGCGCTGTCGAGGCCGTCGACGCTAGCCGACTTGTCGCGCCATCCGACGTTCAAGGGCCGCGGCATCGATCTCGGCGCGAAGCCGGTGGTGGGGCTGCTCCTCCATCTCGGGCTTGTGCGCTGGACCAAGTAGCGTCTGCTTCCGCGTCAGCCCGCCGCTACACCAGTCCGTCCCATCGATACGTGAGCTTGAAGACGATGGAGTGCTCACCACTCGCTGCCCCGACGATTGGTGTGTCCTGGCGATAGACGATGAACGCATCGCTTCCGGGCGCGTAGCGCCATCGCAACCGAACCAAGCTCGTGAACACGGACGTGTTCGTGTTCAGCTGGAGCGCCGTGTCTAGCTGGATGGCGGTCGACGGCGTCCACGTGAACGGGATCTGAACCGTCGCGGTGGCGTGTTCTCGACCATCTGCGTAACGCAACAACGAGATGGTCCCGCTGGCGACAATGCGAAAATGCGGGGCTGCAAGTAGCTTGATGGAAGGCGTGAACTCGTGCCGAGAGCCGCCAAAGAATCCTGCGTCCCAAACGTACTTCAAAGATGCGTACACACTCGCTCGCGGAGCGGAGTTGACCAAGAACGTGAGTCGCGGACCGCCATAGTCGCCCGGCGGCACGTTCACTCCACCGGGGAGAGTGAACTGCGTGGCGACACGATCCCGTACGTAGTCGCCACGCAGGGTGAATCCCCATCCGTGGCGACCGTCGAGATCGAACTGCGCGCCACCGCTTGCCAGAACAGGAGTCAGCGTTGCGTAGGAGAATCCCGCCTCGCTCGAAAACGTTGCTCGAACCTCTCGGATCGGGTCTCGTGCTCTGAGGACGACGGGGAGGTTCCCCAATAACCGGACAAAATCCGTTCTGCGGACAAATCCGAGCTCGGGCGCGTACTCCGGACTCGTAAAGCTGGCGATCAACTGCGGTTGGACGTTCGCACCCAGATATCGCGCTTGAAACTCGCCATCGACTCCGACCCGCGAACCCTCCGTGAAGGAAAAGGTGGAGAACGCGGAGGCTTCGATTCGCTGATCGCTGGTTCGCAGCAGGGTGTCGAGACCGGCCGTAACGTGCGGCCGAAGCGGGGTATTCACTGAGTCCGGGAATCCATGTCGTACTGCGACGATGGCCCCGAAGTAGGACGCTCCACCGATCTCGACTCGTGGCCGAAGCACCGCGTTGTTGATGGGTCGACCCATCCCGTCTTCCGCAACG
>CAZWQH010000243.1:0-7822 GCA_964635815.1 uncultured Sandaracinaceae bacterium | reverse complement strand
GCGTAGACCTGCGCTTGATAGGCCTGTGCGGCGACGGCCTTCTCTCGGATGTATCCATCGACGAGCTCACCGCGGCGGTCCACAGCAAATCGGCTCAACACTGCGCCGCTGGGTGCACGAAATCGGTAGATGCCCTCGACGGCCTCACCCGCGGGGTTGAAAAACTCCTGATCAACCTCGGTCACGATGAGCGAGCCGAGGACGCGTACACGAACATCGAGGCGGCGCATGGTGAGCGGCCAGCGTGCCAAACCGACCTCGTCGGGGACGCGCGCTTCGAGCGTGCCAACACCGGCAGACGCACCGAGCTGCGGGCCTGCCTGTGCGAGACCGTGCGTCCAATCCGCGAATGCGACAGCTCCCGCTTGAGTAAGAGATCCACCCGCAACCGTGAATGTGTTGCCAGCGCGGACTGTTTCGCTTCCTCGCGCTGCCGGTTGTTTTTCTTTCGCTCGGGGAACGCCAACGGAGAACGCACCACGCACGACGTAGCCAGAAACGTTCGCTCCATCGAAGGCAACGGAGACCGTCGCGTTGGTGGCTGTGAGGAGCGAGCCACCGACGTGGAGCTCAAGCTGCTCGCGCTCACCAACCTCGATTAGCGCTCGCCCTTTGGTCAGACGGATCTCGTCGTCGCCCGCCTGAAGCTCGGTCGCTGCATCGAGGAGAAGCGATCCACCGTCGTCGAGGCGGACGTACGCACTCGCGTCCGCGGCAACAACGATGTGTCCCTTGTCGCATCGTGAGGTCGCATCTACCGCTTTCTGGTCGACTTTCACGTCGCCCCTCAAGCGTTCGACGGTCAACCGCGAAGGTTCGAGGGCGACGCTCGACCCGCTACAAGCGACCGCCAACATGATGCTGGCAACCATCGCCAAGCCAAGTACTCTCGAACCAGTCTTTTTCGAACCGACATGCATGCGATGACTCCCCAGGAACGACACGGCGGCAACGGTACGCCTTTGGTCGCGACAAGAGAATGCCGGCGTTGCCACATGTCCGAAGAGCTTCGACGCCCCTAGCGCGCGAAAGGTTTCGAAGAACTTTCGCGAACGGGAGATGTCCTAGTCGAGTGGGGACACTTTTAACATTCGACCGCTCAGGGCTCGAGATCGGCGATGTTGTCGATGACTTGAAGTGTCTTCGGGCTCAACAGCCACTCGAACTCGTTGTCCCCGTCTTTGCGACGAATCAGACAAACCGCACCTTTCCGAAAGGAAGGAAATCTCTTCACGGACAGAAGATGACCGGCCAGAGCACTGATGGAGGGCTCATGACCCACGAGCATCACAGTGTCGCGGGAATCGCATTCGTCGAGGAGCGCTGCTTGGGCGGTTGCGGTCGCGCGATCGGGTGCCATCGCGCTTCGAACTTCGACCACGCCGTCGAACCCGTCGATGAGGGCAAGAAACTCAGCGGTCTGAACAGCTCGTACTAGAGGGCTAGTAAAGATCTTCGTTGGCTTGATCTTGAGCTCTTCGAGCTTCGCGACGATCGACCGAGCCGCCGCCCTCCCCTTGGGAGTGAGCCAGCGCTCCTCATCAGTGCGCGCTTCCTCGATGGCGTGCGCGTGTCGAACAAGCAATATCTTCATGACGAAACCAGGCGAAAGCGTTTAGCACGCTTCGGCGGAGGTGTCCGAAGACCGTGAATAAAGTCACAGATCGGCGGTCAGCGCCCGGGAAGACTTACGCGGCCAACGTCGAAACTTCGTCGCTCGACACTGCAAGCATCGTTCGCTGTCGGAGCCGCGCCGCAATGACTCGTGCTTCGATCTCGCGGCGATCGCCCGCGAACGGCATGAGCTGACGTGCAAACGCGCGAGCACTGGCGTGCCGATCTTCCGGGTTTCGCGCCAGCGACCGCTCGACGAGCTCGCTGAAGTCAGGGCTGAGCTGCGGCGCCAACGACCGCAACGACGGCACGTCTTCGCGAATGATCCGAAGGAGCAGTTGTGAAACCGTAGCAGCACGAAAGGGAACGTGTCCGATCAGCGCTTCGAACATCACTACGCCGAGGCCGTAGATGTCCGCGCGTCCATCGACATCCGGATTTCCAGACGCTTGCTCTGGTGAGCAGTAGCTGGGGGTTCCGAACACCCGACCGTTCTCGCGTCGTCTTTCGTCGGCAGGAGCGGTCGGAGAGGCGCAGACGCCAAGGTCGAGAAGATGAACCTGGAGCTCATCGCTCGGTGTGCGATCCAGAATGATGTGCTCTGGCTTCACGTCACGATGCGTGTAACCCGCGCGATGCAGCGAGTGGAGAATCGAGAGCGTGCGAATCGCAATGAGCGCGACCTCAGCCGAAGGAAGCGTCCCATCTCGAAGCAGAATGGCGGAGAGACTCTCACCGCGGATGCGTTTCATCATCACGTACGGCGAACCGTCGTCGAGAACGCCTTCGTCGAGCACAGGGATGATGCCGTTGTGGTGAACCGCGCGCGCGACCTCGGCTTCGCGCCGAAGGCGACGCGCCAGATCCGGGTGCTCGAGGTAGCAAGGTCGAAGTGTCTTCACGACCAGCCGTTCGCCGTCGGAGAGCCGCCGCGCGTCGAACACGACGCCCGTACCGCCCAAACCGATGCACGGACCTACGAGATACTTCCCGTCGAGAACCTGCCCACGAAGCTCGCTGCGTTCGCCCATGAATCCGCCATGGGCACAATCAGGGACGCGAGCGAATGGGTCAAAAAAACGGCGATCGCCGTGCGTTCTTGCACTTTTCCGCGGGGAACTATCTCGTTCCCGAACCGCGAGCTCTCGGGAATTGTTCAGGAACGGCGCGAAAAAACGATCGCGTGCTCTCGAAGCGAACCCCGAGCCCGCTCGGACGCACTGGCGACCGGCGTCAGGTCCGCGTCTGCAGCAAGCTCGCGGTACTGCTCGAGCGCATCGACCGTGACCTCACCGATTCGCGCATCGCCGACGACGACGACGATGAAGCCATCGCGCGCCACCAAGGAATGCAGAGTGCGAAGCATAGCAACGACCTCTTGGCTCCAGCTCGTGACCTGACCTTTGCGTTGAGCGACCGGAAGGTCCGTACGTACTCGTCCGTAGCGACGTCGCGAACCGAGCTCTCCTTTGGTGAACGAGGTGAAATTGATCCCGAGCCATGCGGCGCGCAGGCGATGCTGCTCGGAGTAATCGTACGTGCCGCCGTAAGGAGGCGACGTCAGCACGAGCCCTGGACTCCACCCGCGAGGAACGCGCAGCTTTGCGCGACTCACGTCGCTGAGCTCGAGCTTGGGTCGCGTAATTTCCCCGCCCGCTTCGATGGTTTCCTGCGCAGCCTCGTCGAGAGCCGCCCAACGATTCGCAAGCTCTGACGCTTTGCGCCCGAAGAACTCGGTGACGAGGCCCTTGCGAACGCGTCGCTCCGTGGTGCCCTCGCCGGTATCCGCAGTTCGTTTCGAGAACTTCATGATGATCGCGCTGAAGACCATTTCTAAGGCGCGAACATCCGCGGGATTCTTGGCTTTGCGCAACTCTGCAAGCAGTCCAGCGAGCTCGATCGCGACGTGCGTGTCCCAGAGCTCACGATCGATTGGCGCGAGCGGCGCTTTTGCAGGCACCCGATCCTGCACACGCTCTGTCGAACGCTCCACGATTCCGGACACCTCGGACATGAATCGCGCCCGGGCCTCGGCGTCGCGCACGTCGGACTTCACTTCGGTCAATCGAATCGCAATCGGATTGAGGTCGAGGCCCACGGCTCGGTGTCCTGCGACCATCGCTTCGATGACCGTAGTTCCGCTGCCGACGAATGGGTCGAGCACATCGCCGTTGACGGCTCGAATAATCGTCCGCGCGAACGACCAGTGCATACGCGCGGGATAAGTGTGGAACCCGTGCGTAAGCGCGTCGGGATCCATGTCGCGCTGCGCTTCGAATGCGTCGCGCAACGTCGCGGAAACGCTGACGCTTCCCCAAGTTTCGATAGTAGAAGCACGCGGGGTTAGCGCTTGCCTTGGCCTTGGGGGTCCACTTCGCGAGCCCATCCCTCGTGAAACAGGCGCTTCGTCACGCGACGTACGCTGCCTGGGACCGCCGCGCGGGGCTGCTTTAGAACCGGGCCGACTTGGTTTGCGTGTCTCGCGCACGCGCGTACGTTTGCACGCCTATGAAGACATTCCACGAATTTTCGGCCAAGACGATCGATGGCAATGCGAAAAACCTCGCGGACTACAAAGGCAAAGTCCTTCTAGTGGTCAACGTGGCCTCGAATTGCGGCTACACGAAGCAGTACGCCGGACTCGAAGCGCTGCACAAAGAGCTCGCGGCGCGCGGTTTCGCGGTGCTCGGCTTCCCATGCAATCAGTTCGGAGCGCAGGAGCCTGGCACCGAGACTGTGATCCAGGACTTTTGCGAGAAGAACTACGGCGTCACGTTTCCGCTCTTCTCAAAGATCGACGTCAACGGGCCGACCGCTGCACCGGTGTACTCGTTCCTGACGAGCACCGAACTACCTCCCGGCGGCAAGGGCGACATTCCTTGGAACTTCGGAAAATTCGTGATCGGCAAGGATGGAAAACCGGTCGCTCGCTTCAGTCACAAGGTGAAGCCGGAGGACGCGGAGCTGCGTAAGGCGATCGAGTCCGCGCTGACGTAGTGTTTTCTGCCCTCGGAGCTGCAAGCACTCCGAGGCTGTTACTCGCTGCGAACAGTCAGGCCGAGCGCGCGCACCTTCTTGTAAAGATGGGACCGTTCGAGCCCGAGCTCTTCGGCCGTGCGCGTCATGTGGCCGTCGTTGTGCTCAATCGCGCGGGTGAGCAAATCGCGTTCGACGTCATCGAGCATGTCGCGCAGGGGACGACCCGGTTGATAGAACGAGCCCGTCGATTTTGCCGCGCCCGGCAGCGCCCCCTGAACGTCCGCTGCGGTCAACTCGTCATGCGCAGTCAAGACCACGAGTCGTTCGATCACGTTGCGCAGCTCTCGCACGTTCCCCGGGAATGGGTACCTAACCAGTACGCCCATCGCTTCAGTTAACAGCGTCTTCAGACGTTGCTCATTGGCTTCGCATGCGACCTTCAGGAAATGCGTCGCAAGCAACTCCACGTCGTCCTTACGCTCGCGCAGAGGCGGAATCGATATCGGAATCACGTTCAGCCGATCGTAGAGATCGGCCCGGAACGTCCCGCGCTCTACTTCCTCTGACAGCAATCGATTGCTCGCGGCGACGACACGCGCGTCGATCTTGATGAGCTCGTTTCCACCAACGCGCTCGATCTCGCCCTCTTGAAGCACGCGAAGAAGCTTGGCCTGCATCGCGGCCGGCATGTCGCCAACCTCATCGAGGAAGATCGTGCCGCCCGAAGCACGCTCGAACTTCCCGCGACGTTGCTTGGTCGCACCGGTAAAGGCGCCCGCCTCATGACCAAAGAGTTCACTCTCGATCAAGTCCGCGGGCACCGCCGCACAGTTGAGCTTCTCGAGCGGGCCAGCAGCGCGTTTCGAGGCGAGATGAATCGCACGCGCAACCAGCTCCTTCCCGGTGCCACGTTCGCCATGCACGAGAACCGCAGCCTTGGCGTTTGCCGCTCGCTCGACGCGCTCGCGAAGAGCGTTCATCGCAGTGCTCGCGCCGATCAAATCGTCGAACACACCGCTGCGGCGCTTCAGCACGCTGTTCTCGCCTTTGAGACGATGAAAATCGAGTGTTCGTTCGATGGACAGAACGAGTCGCTCCGTGGCGATCGGCTTCTCGAGAAAATCGTGCGCGCCAAGGCGTGTTGCGGAAAGCGCCGTGTCGATCGTTCCGTGCCCGCTCATCACCAACACCGGAGTCTCGTTCTTCTCCGCGCGCATTCGCTCGAGCACGCGGATCCCATCGAGGTCCGGGAGATTCACATCCAGAATACAAACGTCGTAGGACCGGGCGGCGAGGCGTTCGAAAGCGATAGCGGCAGTGCCCGCAACGTCGACGTCGAAACCCTCGACACGAAGCGCTCGGGACAACGTCGTGAGAATGTTCTTCTCGTCGTCGACAATCAGAACGTTTGCTCGGCCCACGCGTTACTCCTTGTTCGCACCGACGCGTTCCATCGGATCTCGCAGGCCCAGCTCCTTCATCTTGGTTTGAAGGCCTTTCCGGGAGATCTTCAACAGGCGCGCCGTGTGCGTGACGTTGTTGCTGGTTTGCTTGAGCGCGCGAAGGATGAGCTCTCGCTCGAGCTTCGCGGTTGCTTCTCTGACCGCGTCTTTGAGACCGCCGTCACCGTCGACAGTCGCATCCGGAGTCACGATCGTGCCAGGTTCGCTCCCGCGACGGACCTCGGGCGGGAGATCCTCAAGCCCAATCGTCGTGCCTTCGGCAAAGAGCATGCATCGCTCGATCACGTTCTCGAGCTCGCGGATGTTTCCGCGCCACGAATACGCAAGCAGCGCGTCCATGGCCGATTGGTCGATCGCCACCACTGGCTTTCGCAACCGTGCCGAATAAACACCGATGAAATGATCTACCAGGAGCGGGATATCCGCTCGCCGCTCTCGCAGCGGCGGTAGCGCGATGTGAACGACCTTCACGCGGTAGTAGAGGTCCTCACGGAACCGACCAGCGGCTATCTCGGTCTCGAGATTTCGATTGGTCGCCACGATGAGACGCACATCCACGCGAAGAGTGCGCACTCCGCCGACGCGCTCGAACTCCTGCTCTTGAACCGCGCGTAGCAGCTTCACCTGCATGTTGATCGGAATCTCGCCGATCTCGTCGAGGAAAAGCGTGCCGCCGTGGGCGAGCTCGAATCGTCCAGGCTTGCTCGTCACCGCTCCGGTGAATGCCCCTTTCTCGTATCCGAAAAGCTCGCTCTCGATCAGCTCGTGCGGGATCGCAGCGCAGTTCACGCGAATCAAGGGCTTGTCTTTACGACGACTGTTGTCGTGCAAGGCGCGCGCAATGAGCTCTTTCCCGGTGCCGCTCTCTCCAGTGATGAGCACGGTGCTCGGCGTGTCGGCGACCTTCTCGATCACCCCGTACACCTCAAGCATGCTGTCTGCCTGACCGATTAGCCGATACTTGCCCGCCGGTTGCGGACGCACCGCTTCGGTTCCATCGCTTTGTCGAAGCTCGCGGCCGTCCGAACGATCGGCGACTTCACGTTCGCCAAGCTCACGCGTACGCGCCGCCTTCGCAATGACGGCGCGCAGCTCCATGCGATCGAACGGCTTGGTGACGTAGTCGAACGCCCCCATCTTCAACGCTTCGACTGCTGTGTCCACGGTGCCGTGCGCGGTGATGATGATGACTGGGATCTCTGGATACTTGGCCTGCACGTGGCGAAGCACACCCAGGCCGTCGACACGAGGCATGCGTAGATCCGTGATCAACACGTCGATGTGATGCTCTTCGAGGAGCTCGAGCGCGGCTGCGCCGTCCTCGGCGACGTGGACGTCGTACCCGTCACGCGTGAGCTGCGCGGCAAGCACACGACGAAGGTTGGTTTCGTCGTCCGCGATCAGGACCTGTTTTCGCTCGACACTCGCCATTACCCGCCCGATGCGGAGTCGACGAGCATCGGAACGGCATCCGTAGCCGCCCCGTCGCGTGAGCTCGAATCGATCGGAGACGCAGCGTCGGTTCCAGCTTCTGTGCGCGTTCCCGCATCGATTGGGGTCACCGTTCCACCGTCGACCAAATCTGGTGTGATGAGGGTCGGCAAGCAGCGCACTTCGCCTCCCCTGCCCAGCTCTCGAGGCGTGCAAAGGAAGATGTAGCCAACGCCAGCGAGTGTGCCAGCGATGATCTCGTCGCGGACGGCGGTGCGGAATGTTGCGACGGACGTCCCGAGCTGCGTGTTGATCGGAAGGTTCGCGGGCAACAT
>CAZWQH010000242.1:0-7885 GCA_964635815.1 uncultured Sandaracinaceae bacterium | reverse complement strand
GCCTCGTGGAACGCGAACACGGTTCCGCGCTGGCCGCGATACGGCTTTCTTTTACGAAACGCATCGTAGCGACGATACCATCGCGTCACTGCTTACGAGTGAGTCGTCCGATTCGGTTCCACGTGCACTCACCAGCGGCTCATCGCTCCAAGGTCGTGAATCTGGGCGTAGCCCGCGCTCTTGAGCATTTGCGCTGCGCGACCGCTGCGGCTTCCGCTCCTGCAGTAGAGGACGATCGGCTGTTCTTTCGATTCGAGTTCTGCCATGCGGCGGTCGAGTTCATCTACGGGGATATTGATGGCGCCGGGAACATGGCCAGCCGCGAACTCCGCAGGCGTGCGTACGTCGACCAAGCGCGCCCCCGCACCGACGAGCCGGTGTGCCTCGGCGCTGCTCAAGGACCCTCGTCCCTGCAGCAACAGGTATCCAATGACGAGTGCGACCACGAGTCCGATGACGACGTTCGATGCCATTGCCTCACTCCACCAGCGCGAGCGCCCGCACGAGTTTCTCTTTCACTGTTTCGGCGAGCGCCGCAAGTCTCGGGTTCCCCGCTCCGGCCATGGTTTTGGTCGGATCGACGGCGAGCACCACCGCACGGCCATCATCACCCTCGTAGATGACGACGTTGCACGGAAGCATGAGTCCAACCTCAAGCTCGGTTTGGAGCGCCTCGTATGCGAAGGGCGGGTTGCAGGCGCCGAGGATCTTGTAGCGACGGAAGTCGACCCCGAGTTTCTGCTTGAGCGTGCTCTGGATGTCGATCTCTGTGAGCACACCGAAGCCCTCCGACTTCAGCGCCGCCGGCACGGTGGAGAGCGCCTCGTCGTAGGTGGCGCGAAGCGCCTTGCGAATTCCAAAGTCGGTCATGTTCGTTTTTCCTTCTGATTGGGAGAGTCACTTGCTGAAAAGATCACGCAGCCAGGAACGGCGCTCGTCTTTGAGTGCAGGGTCAACGTCCGTGGCCTTCGTCTCGCGACAGCGGCAACGGTCGGCGGGCGGAACGTTGCCGAGAACCTGCTCGACGTGCGCGCCGCAGCCGGCAAACGTTGGGCGACCGCACTTGGAACAATCGACTCGACGGCACATCACACACCTCCCGCTGTCGCAGCGCGCGGCGCCGCGCTCTTGCGCTCCTGTTCGTCGAGGCTGCGCCGCACTTCGTTCATGTCGAGCGCACGCACCTTCTTCACCAGCTCGTCGAGCGCGGCCGCGGGGATCGCGCCTGCCTGTGCTGCGAGCAGGACGCCGTCCCGCAGCACGAGGAGCGTCGGGATAGCGCGCACCTGAAAAGCTGCGGCCAGACCGGGCTCGGCCTGGGTGTCGACCTTGCCGAAAACCACATCGGGGTGGCGCGTCGCGGCGGCCTCGAAGACCGGCCCAAACGCTCGGCACGGGCCGCACCAGGCGGCCCAAAAGTCGAGCAGAACGATGCCCTGTTTAACGGTTGCTTCGAACGTTTTCTCGGTCACCTGCACGGTCGCCATCGTGGCCTCCATGCTTGAGTAGAGCCGCTCGCGGGCGAAAGGGTTCAGAGGTTCTCGGCGAGGAAGTCGCGCAGGGCGACCTTGACCGATGCCTGGACCGAGCTCGGCACCTGCACCGCTGGCCCGCTCGTACGGCAGAGGGCGAGCGTGCGCTTGAGCGAGTCGCAGGTCCCGCGGCAACGGTCGCAGGTCTGAAGGTGACGCTCCATTTCGGCGCAGACATCGACGCTGATCTCGTCCTCGAGGTGCTGCGAGAACAGGGTCAGAACGTCCGGACACGTTCCGGGAGCGACCGGAACCTCGGTCGGAACCCCGAGCAGGGGTGCAACCTGAGCGCGCACCGAGAGCCGCGCGCGATGGAGCCGACTCTTGACGGCCTGAACGTTCACGCCGAGGACCTCGGCCACCTCCGGCGCTGTCAGTCCTTCCACGTCGCGAAGAAGAAGCACCTCTCTGTACATCGGATCGAGGCCGCGGATCGCTTGCTCCAGCGCGTGCTCGACCTGCTTCCCAGCGAGCGCATCGTCCGGGCTCTGCGCCGGATCAGGAATTTGCCTTCCCTCGGCGAACATCTCGGAGTCGAGTGACCGCTCCTCCTCCGGGGCGAACTTGCTCCTGCGCCGCTTCTTGATGCAGAAACTGCGCGCGATCGTGTAGAGCCACGTTGAGATCGAGGATGCGCCGCGGAAGTCGCGTATGCCGCGCGCCATGGAGAGCAACGTGTCTTGCAGGACGTCCTTCGCGTCCTCGGGGTCGCGGCACATCTTCATGCCGAAGCGGTAGATCTGAGCCTGATGCCTCTCGAGCAACGCCTCGATGGCCTCGCGGTCGCCCGCGCGGGCCCGTTCGAGGAGCAGGTCGTCGGCTTCGTCGCGCATCTACGTGCAAACTTGTCCCACACTACGCCGAGGTCGGCCATCAGGTCGTGGTGGCGGGCACGAACCCATTCCACGAACACGGGCTCTCACCCAACGAAAGGAGCATCCAGATGCTCTTCAGGCAGCTATTTGAGCGGGAGTCCAGCACCTACACGTATCTTCTCGCGGCCCGGCAGGGCGGCGAGGCGTTGCTGATCGATCCCGTCAAGGAGGAGGTAACGAAGTACCTGCAACTCATCAGGGAGCTGAACCTCCGCCTCGTCTTTGCCGTCGATACGCATGTTCATGCCGACCACGTGACCGGGCTTGGCGAGCTTCGCGAGGCCACGAGTTGCGTGACCATCATGGGAGCACAGAGCAAGGCCGAGTGCGTCTCGCGCAAGGTGACCGACGGTGAGCTCATCACGGTCGACGGACTCGAGCTCCGTGCGCTCTACACGCCGGGCCACACGGACGACTCTTACAGCTTCGTGGCAAAGGATCGCGTCTTCACCGGTGACACGCTCCTCATCCGGAGCACCGGACGCACCGACTTTCAGAACGGCGATCCAATTGCCCAGTACCGGAGTCTGTTCGACAAGCTGCTCACGCTACCCGACGAGACACTCGTCTACCCGGCGCATGACTACAAAGGGTGGACGATGAGCACCATCGGCGAGGAGAAGGCGCACAACCCGCGTCTACAGCTGCGGTCGGAACGAGAGTACGTCGAGCTGATGCGCAGCTTGAAGCTCTCGGATCCGAAGCTGATGGACATCGCGGTTCCCGCGAACCTCGCGTGCGGCGTGGCCTAACGTGGACTGGCCCGTCGCTCTCTCTCTGGCGCTGAGTGGCTTGATTGGATTCGCACTCGGGGTCTTCGGCGGCGGCGGCTCCATTCTCGCGGTTCCAATGCTCGTTTTCGTTACCCACGTTGCCCCATCGGCAGCCATCGGCATGTCGCTCGCCATCGTCGGAGCGACGAGCTTGGTGGCCGGCTACGCCCATCATCGACAGGGTCAGGTGCGCCTCAAGGTCGCGCTCTCTTTCGGCGGCGCCGGCATCCTGACCGCGTTCCTCGGGGCACGCCTCACGCATCTCGTTTCGGGCGAAGTCCTGATGCTCGGGTTTGCAGCGCTGATGATTCTTGTCGGCGGCTGGATGTTGAAGGGCGCACGTGACGTTCAGCCAGCGGTGAGTCGAGACGGGAATGCGGTCGAGCGGCGACGGCCTCGAATGGTGCAGGCGCTGGTTGCGGGCGCTGCAGTCGGTGGGATCAGTGGATTCCTCGGTGTGGGTGGCGGGTTTCTTGTCGTGCCGGCGCTCATTGCCTTCGCGGGACTCGGTATGCGAGAGGCGGTCGGCACTTCGCTGGTGGTCATCGCGATCAACAGTGCCGCTGGGTTCGTCGGCCACATCGGCACCGACGCGCTGAACCTCGGCCTTGTGGCCGCGTTGACTATCGCGGCCATCGCGGGGGCCGTGGTTGGGGAGCGGACCGGGCGCAGCGTGTCGATCGCGAAGCTGCGAAACGGCTTCGCTGTGTTCGTGATCGCCGTGGGCATCGCAGTCGCCGCGTCCTCAATCAATGGCGGCGTGGCCGATGTCCCGAGTTTGGGCGTGACCGACCTGCCAACAGTGAAGGGGAATCCAGCAGCGAGGACGACCAAGGTGGAACCAACGCGATAGCGAAGCCGGATTCGCCTACGGCACCGAGCATGCCTTTCGAGGTGCCTCGTCACGCTCTCGCCTGGCGCGCGGGAGAGAAAGCCGAGAGCGCTTCACGCCGAGCCCGTTCTCGGTGAACAGGCTCGCTGGTGGGGCTGCGGCCTTCACGCCGTTCAGCGTTCGCCAAACATTTAGGCGATGCTACGTACACCGCCGCAATGCTCGCGGTCCCTCACCGATGCGATGTTTCGCAGCGGCCAAATTTCAGGCCCTGGCTCCGGGCTGCTGGGAGCATACGGAACATGCAGAGCGCGGAGCTGGGCGTCGGAGCCCTCGTCGGGGCCGCCAAGGAGCGGGCTGCCTCATGAACCTCACGCTCTCTCCCGAGATCCAGTACATGCTGTTGGTCCTTGGGCTCTTCATAGTCCCCCGAGCCATGCAACGGTTCCGACTTCCGAGCGCGGTCACGTGCGTGGGGATCGGCGCCGCCCTCGGCATCGGCTTCGATCTCTTCCACGACGATCACACGATCAAGCTGCTCGCTACGCTGGGCATCGTGGCGATGTTCCTGTTCGCGGGGCTCGAGGTCGACTTCGCTGAGCTGCGCCAAGGTCGCAGAGTGCTCTTGCAGCACGTCGCCGCCCAGCTGCTGCTGCTCGTCGTTGGCGCGGTCGTTCTCCACTACGCTCTCGGCCTCGCCGCCCGTCCAGCGCTTCTCTTCGCGCTCGCTTTGTTCACGCCCTCGACGGGTTTCATCCTCGATTCGGTCCATGGCCTCGGACTGAACCCGGAGGAGCGATTCTGGGTCAAGTCGAAGGCGATTGCATCCGAGCTTGTCGCGTTGGGCGTTCTGTTCGTGACGATCCAAAGTTCCGATGCAGGTACCCTCAGCTTGTCAGCGCTCGCGCTCACCGCCATGGTCGCCGTGTTGCCGCCGATCTTCCGCGTGTTCGCGCGGGTGATCGCTCCGTTCGCGCCGAAGACCGAGTTCACGTTCCTCGTAATCATCGCGCTCCTGTGCGCGTACATCACGCGCGAGCTGGGCGTGTATTACCTCGTGGGCGCCTTCGTGGTGGGCCTCACTGCGGTCCGTCTGCGGAAGGATCTACCCGAGCTGAGCTCCGAAAAGCTCCTCGGGGGGGTCGAGCTTTTCGCCTCGTTCTTCATCCCGTTCTACTTCTTGAAGGCTGGACTCCACCTTCGCGCGGAGCACTTCACCCCGCAGGCGTTTGGAATCGCGGCCGTCCTCCTCGTGCTCGTGCTCCCCGGTCGTATCGCGCGCGTCGCCCTTCACCGGAAGCTCGCGCTGGGCGAGCCCTGGAAGGTCGGCTCAAGGATAGGCATCGCGGTCATTCCCACACTCGTGTTCACGATCGTCATCGCGGGGATCTTGCAGGAACGCTTCGCGCTCGCCCCCAAGCTCTTCGGCGCCCTGATCATCTTCACGCTCGTGAACACGCTGGTGCCTGGATTCATCCTGCGGACGCCGACACCGGACCACGAAAACCCGGAGGCGCCTCGAACTCCGGAGTCGCCCTTTGTTGCTCCAGCACCCAAACCAGCTGCGGGCGGCACGCCGTAGCCGAGTTCGCTCCTTTCCTTTGTTCAGGTGCCGTTGTTGGAATCATGGCAACCGAACGGCGCGTCCGGCACCCCCGGCGTCGCCGCGATCATCGACGCCGCCCGCGCCGGCCTAAACGCTCCGGTTTCGAACCGCTCGTGACGAGCTCTTGCTTGCGTCGTCGCTTCTGCCGATACATCGCGGCGTCCGCGCGGCCGAGCACGTCCTCTGGGGTGTCGTCACGCTCGAGCGCTGCAACACCGAACGAAAACGAGGTCCCATCTTGAGCGCTCTCGCGTTCGAGGGCGGTCCGAAGTCGGACTACGATTTGCCGAGCAATACGCGGTTCGACGCCTCGCAGTGCGAGTGCGAATTCGTCACCACCAAATCGGCCGACCAGATCTCCCGTGCGGAGGGCGGCATTGGCAGATCGGGCGAATCGACGCAGCGTTGCGTCTCCCGCCGCGTGCCCAAGGCGATCGTTCTTCTGCTTAAACCCATCGAGGTCGATGAACACCACGCTGCCGCCGACAAACGGCGAAGCGATGAGCTCCCGAGCGAGCTCGGACTCGAAGTATGCCTTCGTCGGGAGCCCTGTGAGCGCATCACGTTTCGCGTCGTCTACGACTCGCGCCAGCGCGTAGTGCGAGATGACCATCGGTCGAATCGGTCGCTCCGTCTCGTCCAGCAGATAGAGCCAATCGATGGCCGTTGCTCGCAAGGGTACTGGTCTACCCAAGCTCTCGCTGAGCTTCTCGCGGTGCTCGAGGATCGCGCGCCAGATCGCACGCGCCTTTCTCTCGGACACGGGCTCGCCTAGGCCGAGGAGGGAGCGGAGAAGAGACCAATAGGGTCTCGCCGCCGTGCGACGTGCGCCCATTTCCAGCCGGCGCAGATCGTCGACGCTGCGCGTGAAGCGAAACGGGTCGAGCTCCAACAAGTCGTCGACGCCCAACGTGACGGCGTCCATCGATCGCCGTGTCATGTCTGCTCCGCAGTCAGGCGTCGCCTCGCCGGCTTTCGTCCATACGCGTCGAGTGGCCGCTGGGCTGTGATCCCACGTCGCTTCTCCATGCGGCTCGAAACCTTTTCGAGTGCGTGAGTCACGCTGCCAGAGACGCTGGAGAAAGTCGAGTGCCACCACCATCGCGCCGCACGCCGCTAGGTCGCCGGGGTTGTATCGCGCCGGCGAACGCATTGACGCGGACGACCCTTCTATGCCGATGCACGAGCTCTGGCGGGCGGTGGGATCCGAGCCTCGGGTTTGCCTCGATGTCACCAACAGATGTTGAAGGCGCTTGCCAACGATTCAGGAGTGGCTACTTCGTGGGATGTCAAACCACATTAGTCGGCTAGCCTGGAAACGCGGATCGCAAGACTTCACCTACGAAACGTACGTCCGCGATCATCGGATCAAGATGGCGACGGGCCTTGAGTTCAGCGCCTCTGCTGCACCCGAGTATCGCGGTACACCGACACTGACCAACCCGGAGGAGCTGCTTGTCGCTGCGCTCTCGAGTTGTCACATGCTCACCTTCCTGGCGGTTGCCGCAAAGAAGGGCCATGTAGTTGAGTCCTACGACGATGAGGCGATCGGAGTTCTCGAGAAGAATGAGACCGGTCCGATCCACGTGACACGCGTCGTCTTGCATCCGCGTATCGTCTTTGGCGGCACGGCTCCCGACGCCGATGCGATCGCCAAGATGCACGAACAAGCGCACCGAGGGTGCTTCATCGCAAACTCAGTTAGGACAGTGGTCACAGTCGAACCCGCGACCCCAGTTTAGTCGGGATGAACCGTGGATCGAATCTAACGAGTCTGTCCGCGGCTATGTGAATGGGGCGTCTCAACTTCGTCCTTACGGAGCTGGCGAGCTCACAACAAATAGAAAGCTCGCGAGAGAAGTTTCTCCCGCGAGCTGCTCGTTCAAGCTCTACGAACGGATTCAGCCTGGCGGAGGCGGAACGATTACACTTCCGATCACGTGGACGACTCCGTTGGTGACGACGACATCCGTCAAAGTGATTGCCGCACCCTGGATCGTTGGAGGCGTGACCGTCGTGTTGAGCGCAGCGTTCGCTCCGTTGAGAGTGCGTAGCGGGGTGCTGGCGCCGGCAGGCAACTCTGCGGCTAGGACAGGCGAAGCGAACGTAGTCGTGTCGAGCACGTGATAAAGGAGCACGTCGCGGAGTTGCGTCGCGCTGAGCCCGGCCGTCACGCTCGATGCAGCAGTGAATGCTGCGTTGGTTGGCGCGAACACCGTGTACGGCGCTTGGGCCGTAAGAGCAGTCGCGAGCGGAGTCGGTGATCC
>CAZWQH010000241.1:0-7885 GCA_964635815.1 uncultured Sandaracinaceae bacterium | reverse complement strand
TATCGAGGTTGGGGGTGGGCGCGTGCGGCCCCCCACGCCGCGCACCTTGCGCTCGTGCGCGCGGAGAAGGCTCTGGGCGAGCGTTTCCGTCTAGTGACGCAGAACGTCGACGGTCTCCATCAGTCTGCAGGGTCTGAGCGCGTGTTTGCTATCCATGGCTCCATTCACGCGATGCGCTGCGACGCGTACTGCGCAAAAGGGCGTGCTCCGCGTCCGCTTCCTGAGACCCTGACACACGTTTGGTCGCGCGAACGAAAGCTCGACGCGAGCGAGCTGGTGTCCCTCAAGTGCCGCTGCGGAGCGTGGATGCGGCCGCACGTGCTCTGGTTCGACGAAATGTACGACGAGCCAAACTTCCATTTCGAGTCGACCCTGCAAGCGGTTAACGCCGCTTCAGCCTTGCTGGTCATAGGAACCAGCGGCGCTACGAATCTACCGAATCAGATGATGCGCATGGCTGCTCGGTTGAACGTGTCGATCTGTGTCGTGGACCCGGACGCGGAAAACGCGTTTGGAGCGTTTGCACGCGAAGTCGGTGGCGAGTTCATCTCCGGGACTGCGACGAACACAATCCCCGCGGTCGTCGACGAGCTACTTCGCGGAGCTTGAGGCCCGCGAATGATCGTGCTCTAGACCGAGCTCAGTGACGTACTCACGACCGTACCCAACGTACAAAGACGCTGCCTCGCGGATGCGCTCGTAGTCCTCGGGTTTTAGATCGCGGATCACCTTTGCAGGGCGACCAATCGCCAACACACCCGCGGGAATCTTGGTACGCGCGGTGACGACGGATCCCGCCCCGAGGACGACGTCCGACTCGATCTCGGCTGCGTCGAGCACGACCGAGCCCATACCCACGAGCACGCGGTCACGTACCGTGCAGCCGTGAAGAACGACGGAGTGACCCACGGTGCAGTCGTCGCCGATGGCGGTCGGAGCCCAGCCCCCCGTCGCGTGGACGACGCTGTTGTCTTGAATGGAGGTGCGGGCCCCGACGCTGATGCGCATCACATCGCCGCGGAGCACTGCGCCAAACCAGATGGAGGACTCCTCGCCGATGTGAACATCGCCGATCAAAGTGGCGTTCGGGGCGACGAACGCTGACTTCGCAACCGTGGGGAGGACACCTCGATAAGGGACGCGCATGGCGTCGCGAAGCTAGCACTGAGAGAAACTCCTGTGCCTCTCTCGAGGAGAACCGCTGAAAAACTTCGACAAGGGATCCGCTTCTCTGGCGGGCGTTGTAGCCACTTCGCTGGATCCGGCGCATCCATCGGCACTTAAAGGTCATCCCGAGTCAGGAGCTGAGAAACCTTAAGAACGCGGCACACGCGTTGCAACGAAGGAACTCGTTGGGCCATAGGCCCGAAAGGGAGCACCTCCAATGAACTTCACCGGTCACTCAAAATCT
The DNA here is from genome assembly GCA_964635815.1 of uncultured Sandaracinaceae bacterium. Taxonomy (GTDB): domain Bacteria; phylum Myxococcota_A; class Polyangia; order Polyangiales; family JADJQN01; genus CAZWQH01. The sequence goes on along the minus strand of CAZWQH010000241.1, from coordinate 6,474 downwards.
GTTCGCTCACTGCTCAGCGTCCTGTTCACGCTCCTCGGCGTCAGCGCGTGCGCAGCACAACCCTCTTCGAGCACCGACGAGAAGATTCAGCTCGAACCAGGCGAAGCGGCCGACGGAGCCAACGCTCCGCACGCAGACATCCTCGAGCGAAAGCGCGCGACGGCCAACGCGATCGATGCCACCGGCGGCGGCGAGAAAACCGGCGAGCTCGTAGCAGGCTCGGAAGCTCCGCTCCCGAACTACATCTTCCGCACGACGCTTCTGCGACGCGCGACGTTTCAGACACAAGGAAACCTAGACACCGTGCTCTATCTCCTCAAGATGGATAGCAATGGTCGCGAGCAGGTCGCCGGCTGGGCGGACGATCAATGTGAGGAAGGCGAGTGCGAGCGCAACGCGCTGCTTCAAGCAGACCTCGAACCGCTGGTCTGGTACCGCCTCGTTGTCGCGGGCTACGGCGATCGAGAGTCAGGGACCTTTGGCTTGACGGCTTCGTCGACCAAGGTCTCGCAAGCAGGCTCTTGCTTGTTTGCGGCAAACGGAACGGCCGAGGGCTTCGCGTATGGGAGCAAACTCAAGATCGACGCGACGCTCACAGCGCCAGAAGCCACGACCAGCGAAGGCGCTGAGTTCGCCTTCCCTCCGGCACAGTTCTCACAACTCATCGAGACGCCGGGAGTTGGCGGTGTGTATCCGAACGCTGCCATGTTGAAGGACGCGTTCAGCGTGGCCGGGATCGAGATGGACGGTGATCTCGCGACCGCGACAGCAAAGCTCGACAACCAAGCGTTCTACTTTGTGATCTATACAAACCAAGAAAAGTTCATCTTCACCAAAGAGATCTCGTTTTCAGCCGCAGGCAAGAAGTACGTCGTTCGCTACCTTCGCGAGATGGACTCGCAGCCCCGGGCAGCCGTGATCGTCGATGGCATGCGGACGCAATGCTCCGTTGACGCGGACGGCGCCGTCATCACCTCGAACTGAAAGAGACAGACTCTGATGGCCGAAGGCCGGCGCTTTGCGCTGGCCTTTTGTCGTTAACCGGTCGCGCGTGATCGGCTCGCGCTCACCGCGTACAGCGCGGCGCCGATCACAGCGCCGATCGTGTCCGCTGCCCAATCCATTACATCGGAAGATCTGCCCGGAACGAAGCTCTGGTGAAACTCGTCGATTCCGCCGTACGCGGACGCGACTGCGGCGCCGACAACCGCAGCGAGTAGCCAACTTCTCGCAGGCTTGCCGATCGAGAAAGCACGAGTGGAAAGCACCGCAAGGATTCCAAACGCGACTGCGTGCACGCCCTTGTCCTTGAGCGGAAACGACGAAGTGCTCGGAAGCCGAGACATGGACGACAGGGTCCAAAGCGTCGCCGCGTAGAGAACGGGCAATGCGAGAGCAACGCGAGGCGATGCTCTGAGTCTTTCGATCATAGGACTGGCAGACGCATCGGCGCCCGCGCAGGATTCTCTTGCCGTGAGATGTGGATACGCGGCTCTTTCCGCGGCGCGACGTACCGTTCAGAGGGCGCGTGCCGCACGACACTCGTAAGCTCCGCGACGAGCGAGTGGCGATTGGCGCGAATCACGTGTGCATGGACGATGGCTCCGACGAAATCCTCTGGCTCTCCTGGCACCGCGACGTGTGCGATCTCGTGACGCTCCGTTCGACCCATTGCGCGCACGACAGGTTCGGCGTGAGCGGTGGCCGCTTCACCGGTCAGTTTCTCCGTGCGCGAACGCCCTTCGATGAGGACGCGAACCGTAGAACCCACTAGCCGAGCCAGATTCGCGGACTGCTGCTGCTCGACCTGCGCGAAGAGCGCATCCAGCCGGGCGTCCTTCACCTCTTCACTCACGTCGTCCGTAAGCTTGAGCGCCGGTGTGTGCGGACGCTGCGAGTACTTGAAGCCGAACGCTGCCACGAACCCGGCTCGCTTGACCAGTTCCAGCGTCGCTTGGAAATCATCGTCCGTCTCACCCGGAAACCCGACGATGATGTCCGTCGAAAGGGTCATGCCCGGGACTGCATCTTTGAGCGCATCCACTCGGGCCAAGTACTCCTCGGCCGTGTAGCGCCGGAGCATACGCTTGAGCACGCGATTGGATCCGGATTGCACCGGCATGTGCACGTGCCGCGGAAGGATATCCAGGTCTTGGTGAGCCGCAATGAGCTCTGGAGTCAGGTGGCGCGGATGCGGCGAGGTATATCGAAGACGCTCCAGCCCTGTAACCGTCGCAGCGATCGCACGAAGGAGCGCGGGGAACTCGCTCACGCTGCCCTCAGGCTGTCCGGGCTCGTACCAGGAGTTCACGGTCTGGCCAAGAAGCGTCACCTCGCGTACACCGCCAGCGACCAAGCGTGCAATCTCGTCGATGATCTCGTGCGAGGCGCGATACCGCTCCGGACCACGCGTGTACGGGACGATGCAGAAGGTGCAGCGCTCGTCGCAGCCTTTCATGATCGTGACGAACGCCTGAACCTCGCGACGTGCTTCCGCGCGCAAAAACTCCGGCGCATCCAGGTCGAAAACGGTGCGCGAGGTAGGCGGCGCTCCGCCTTCGAGCGAGGCGATCAGCTCTGGGAGCTCCGCGATATTGTCCGGTCCGATCACCAGGTCCAGCTGCGGGGCACGCTTGAGCAAGCTCTCGCCGGCCTGCTGAGCCATACAACCCGCCACCGCGACGAGAACGTGCGGGCGCGTTTCCTTTAACTGCCGGCACGTTCCCAAAACGGAGAGCAGCTTCTGATCCGCCTTCTCGCGGACACTGCATGTGTTGAACAGCACGAGGTCTGCAGCTTCGACGTCATCCGTCGGGCCCCACCCTGCGCGCTCGAGAGTTTCCTCGATACGACGCGAGTCGTGGATGTTCATCTGACAACCGAACGTCTGAACGAGGTACCGCTTCATTTTGCTTCGCGAGCGGCATTCTGGCAGCACTCACGCATCGCGCAACGATGCAGACGTTGCTGCGCTCAGTAAGGAGTCCGCACGCAGTCGTACGTGAGAGTGATCGGCGGTCCGGTGTCGATGACCTCGAAGTCGGACGGCTGAATCACGGCGAGATCTCGGGTGCCCAGGAGGCCCTCCCATTTGATCGAAGACGCGCGATCATTCGCGGCGGTAAGCGCGACATTGCCTCCGTCCGAGAGTGCCATTCCGTAGCGTTGCATCGCGCGAGCCACGACTCGCGCGGCCTCGTTGGGCAGCCGGCCAAGATCGAAGCTGGCCTTCAATCGCCACCTCGAACCGTACACGGGGGCATCCGCATCGGGGGCCTCAGGTCCGCCGGCATGTGTCGCGGGTCGAACATAGAAGCCTCTCCGCATGCGGGCGTTGGGCAGAATAAAACGAATCGCGTGCGCGATTTCACCGGCAGCGACTTCCTCGGTTGTGAACAAGAGCGGCGCGATCGGAAATCCAGCCGCGTCTGCGCTGGTGCACTGCTCCCCGCGCCCCTCGGGTCCATAGACACGGGTCATGTCCCACGCGGTGATGCACGTGGCGTTGAGAATCGTACCGTTGAAGCTCCCCTGGTACGCCTCGAAGAGACGATTCGTTCGTCGGTCGATCACGATGAAATGACAATCTGCATTCGGAAACTGGGTGCACACGAGCCCATCATTTGCTTCGACGGCACCACCTGTTGGGATTGGGAACTCAACCTCGTCGCAATCGGGTCCCGTGTAGTCGCCCCGCGCGCGCAGAGTTCTTCGCATGTACGGAGTGGCCGCGGTCGCTTCGTTCACGACGATGCCTCGATCGATCTGCATGCGACCAAGTCCCCAGCCACCATGTGCAACCAACCAGTCGGTGGTCTGTTGAGACCGCGCGTGCAGCGGTGAGTTCGAGATGTCCTGATACATCCATGCACCAGCCGGAAAGTAGCGACCCGACGGATTGGACGAGGCATCTGCACTCGGGGTGACGCTGCCGTCGGTACGCACGCCGCTGTCGCTGCGCGAGGCATCCACGTTCGTACTCCCGCCGGCATCGGTGACGACAGTCGCAACGTCGCGAGTGATCCCGCCGTCTGTGTCGGTAGTGCTCGATGAGCAGGCGCTCATTGCAACGGCGCTCATCAGAACGAAGCAGGTGCGTGTGAACATGCTGGTGCTGAGGGTACTACCGCGCGACCACGTCAGAAAGTGTCTCGCGAAGCTCCGGGTGTGTGAAGTCAAACCCGGCCGCAACGAGCGCTGTGGGACGCGCCCTCTGGCTCGCGAGAATCGCGTCTGCGCCCTCGCCGCTCAGCATCGCCGCAAGCGCGAAACGCGGCGCAGAAAAGATCGCGGGTCGATGAAGCACGGAACCGAGAGTCTTTGAAAACTCGGCATTGGTCACAGCCTCAGGCGAAGCCACGTTCATCGGACCGGCAAGCGACTCCGTATCGATAGCGAACACGATGGCACGCGCAGCATCGTCCGCATGAATCCAAGCCATGAACTGGTTTCCGCTACCGAGTGGCCCGCCGACTCCGAGCTTGAACGGTGGAAGCATGCGCTCGAGCGCGCCTCCTTTAGCCGAGAGCACGATTGCAAAGCGAGCCAAGACAACGCGCACGCCAAACGTGTTCGCGCGCAGCGCAGTGGCCTCCCAGTCTTTGCAAAGGTCGGCGAGGAAGTCGGTGCCAGGGGCGGCCGATTCCTCGAGCCACTCCTCAGCGCGGTCGCCGTAATACCCCACACCACTCGCGGATACGAGCACTCGAGGTTTCGGGGATACGAGCTCGATGCCTTTGACCAGTTGGTCGGTAAGCTCCACACGACTCGAACGAAGCGTGCGTTTGAAGTCGGCGTTCCAGCGCTGACCGAACACCGACTCACCCGCGAGGCTCACCACCGCTTCGCAGTGACTGATCGCGGCTACGACGAGCGGAGAGTCTAGTTGACCGGTCACGTACTCGAACGAGGCTGCAGCTCCGCCAAGCGCGGACGTCATCGCACTACGTGCACGTTCCACCGAACGCGTCGCAATCACCACACTGTCTCCGCGATCGTGCAGCAGGCGAGCGACTTTCTGACCGATGAGACCGGTCCCACCCGAAATGAAGACCTTCATCGGATACGTATACTCTACAAAGACTCGACAAGCAGAACGTCAACCGCTTCGCGAAGCGTCTCGACGCTATGCACCGTGAGTACGCGCGTGCACAGCTTCGAATAGTCCAGCATGACGCTGTCCCCAAAGCCCCACGCCCCACGAGGTTCCGGATTGAACCAAAGCACTCTGCGGGCTCGCGTCGCAATTTTTCGAAACGCTGCGACGTCCGGATCCGCGTGATTCGATCGGGCATCGCCAACTATGAGCACCGTCGTGCGTCGGTCGATGGAGTCCTCAAAGCGCGCCAGCAAACCCGACCAGACACGGCCGTAGTTGCTGTTCGCGGAGACGGAGACGATGCCGCCGCCGTACGCAGATGCCACCGCCTCTTCAATCGGCCGCGTACGAAACACATCGGTGGCCTCTTCGATATCGCTCACGAACACGAATGAGCGTGTGCGCGCAAATGCGTCCTGCAGCGCGTAAACGAAAGTGAGCAGAAAACGCGCGGTGTTGCGCACCGAGTCGCTGACGTCTGCGAGCACCACGAGCTTGGGACGATTGCGATGTCGCCGCCGGATGATCAAGCGCATCGGCACATCGTCTGTAGCTGCCGCGCGCCGCAACGTGCGTCGCACGTCCACCGCTCCGTGGCGGGATCGCTTGCGGCGAACCGCGAGCGCACCGCGAAATTTCTGCGCGAGCCGCTGAACGTCTTCCTCGACCCGCTTGAACTCGGCGGGTGTCATAGCCGCGAATGCTTTGTTTCGGAATGTCTCGTCGCCGTGCCGATTGAGACGCTGACTGTTGCGTCGCTCGAAGTCCGAACGAACAAGCTCGCGCAACCGCGCACGCATACGCTCGAGCTCCGCCGCGAACGCATCAGCGAGCTCTCCGCCTCGGTCGCCCAGCGCACCGATCAGCGATTCACGGATGGGATCGAGCGCCCTTCCCGCGGCAGCGACGCCAGTTTCGTCGGCCATGCGCATGGCGTAGAAGCCGACCTGCATCGCGTTCTGCATTCGGTCGAGCTCCGCTTGGCGCGTCGCGCGCGCGAAGAGATCATCCAGCGCGGCGTTGCTCCCGAAGCCCTCTGCGAATCCACCGGGCACATCGCTCGATTCCACGCGCGCGCGAAGAGTGGACTGAAGCGTCTCGATCTCGTCCTCAGAGAAACCCAGCGATCGGAGTTGGTCGATCGCGTTTCCCTGATTCGCGCCCGTCGCACGGAAGAACGCCTCGTACACACGGTTGAACGTGGGCAGGTCTTCATCGCGTTTGACTAGAGAGCTCCCAAGCGCCCATCGCAGGTCCTCTTTGCGCTCGAACCCAATCGCCGTCACAGCCCTCACTGCATCGATGGACACGGAGGGCGAGAGTTCGAGACCTCCTCGGCGCAGCGCAAAGAAGAACTCGAGAAGAACGTTATCCAT